>JAQXKO010000001.1 GCA_029010495.1 Clostridiales bacterium
TCCAACACATATACTTTTATCTGCTCATAAGTTGCTTTTCCTTTAAATTCAGACAAGTCCATATCCTCTAGGGAGAAATCAACCTTCACTTTTCTGTTGTCGACCATTCCCTTGGAAAGAAGAACAACCGTCTCCACATGCACGCTTCCCGGAAACATGTCCACCGGCTGGACTTTTTGAACTTCGTATCCTTTTTCACAGAAGAGTCTCACGTCACGGGCAAGGGTTGCCGGGTCGCAGGATACATATACTATTCTTTGCGGAGCCATGGATGCGATGGATGTGATGAGTTCCTCCTCCAGACCCTTTCTTGGCGGATCCACCACGACCACATCTGCCGGAGTCTTTTTCTCAGCATATACCTCCCCGGCCGATCCCACGAAGAATTCTACGTTTTCTATACCGTTTAGGGTTGCGTTCTGCTTTGCATTGTTGATGGCCTCTTCAACTATTTCCACACCATACACTCTTCCCGCTGCCGCAGCAAGAAAAAGAGATATTGTTCCTATTCCGCAATACAGATCCCACACTGTTTCGCTGCCCGTAAGCCCTGCATATTCAAGCGCTTTTTCGTACAGGACTCTTGTCTGTATGGGGTTGACCTGGTAAAACGATAATGGAGATATGTTAAAGGATATTTCTCCTATTTTATCTACAATATAATCCCTTCCGTATATGCACCGGCATTCTTTACCCATAATTACGTTTGTATTTTTAGTATTTACGTTTAATATTATGCTTTTGATGTCCTTATTGACTGACAGTCTGTCTGTCAGAGCCTTTTCATTTTTCAGGTCACGTCCGTTCACCACGATTACCACCATGATTTCGCCGGTAGAAAACCCCTTGCGCATCATAATGTGGCGCACCTTTCCCTTCCCGGTTTTCTCGTCATAGACAGTTTCTTTTTCCATATTAATGTAGTCTAGTACCTGCTCCAGTATTTTTTCATGGCCTTGAAATTCAATACTGCAACAGTCTGTTTTTATGACACTGTGTGTTCTTCCTGCATAAAAACCCGCATATGCCCTGCCTTCCCTGTCGACACTTACGGGAAACTGGGCTTTATTTCTGTAATTTGCCGGCCTGTCCATTCCTATTATATCGTTTACTTCAACATCAATTCCGGCTATTCTTTTGAAGCAGTTTTTAACCTTTGACGTTTTAAAGCGGAGTTGTGCCCCATATGTCATGCTCTGGAGCTGACATCCGCCGCATGGTCTTGCCACCGGACATACCGGCTCCGTTCTGTCCTTTGACGGCATAATAATCTCAACCACTCTTGCATAACAGTAATTTTTCTTAACCTTTGTGACTCCTGCGAGCACCACATCCCCTACAACTGCGTCCTTTACAAAAAAGGTCATACCATCCTCAGGTAATCCGGCTGCAAGGTGACCGATTCCCTCCCCGGTATCACTCATATCCTCTATCAGTATTTTATATACTTCATTTTTTTTCATGTTTATCTCCGCTTTTCTTGTGCCTTCGTTATTACTCGCTTTGTATTTACAGTGCATATAGTAATATGACCTTAAACATTTCTCTCTATAAAAAAGGTGCCGGGACGAAGCCCGGTCAGCCTGTATTATTTATTTGCCCTGTGTTGCTCTTACGTTTGAATCAAAGATTCTCTGGAAACCAAGCCATCCGTTTGAAGCCTCAGGCGTTGAAAAAAGCTCGCGGAAACTTTCCATTTTGGCATCAAGATTATCTGCCATACTCAGTGCCAGTGCCTCTGCTATGGCCGGCTTCTTCGGTGAACCGAACTCAAGTTCTCCGTGATGTGCAAGGATACAG
Organism: Clostridiales bacterium; assembly: GCA_029010495.1. Lineage (GTDB taxonomy): Bacteria > Bacillota > Clostridia > Lachnospirales > Lachnospiraceae > UBA3775. Next base: position 1,801 of record JAQXKO010000001.1, read on the forward strand.
TGCTTAAGTTCACCTGCAAGTACCGGTGGGAAACCGCTTATTGTCTTTATCCTCTCGCCAATCATTTCTGTTCCCATGAAAATATGTCCCAGAAGATTACCGTCGTCGGTATAATCATTTTCCGGAAATGTTGAAAGCTCCTTAAGCTTTCCTATATCGTGGAAAATGGCTGCCGATACAAGTAAATCCCTATTAAGCATGGGATATGTGTCTGCAAAAAATGAACAGAGCTTTGCTACTCCGAGTGTATGCTCCAATAGCCCTCCGATAAAATTATGGTGAACTGATTTTGCTGCCGAATGCTTTTTAAACATATCGGCAAATGTTTTGTCGGCGATAAAGAAGCTTTCAAGAAGCTCCCTTAGGTGAGGTTGCTTTACTGTCCCGATAAGGCCGGTCAGCTCCTTATACATTTCATCAATATTTTTTTCAGTGCAGGGCATATAATCATCCACACTGTATTCACTCTCATCCGCCTTGCGGATTCTTCTGATATTGAGCTGGTTTGCTCCCTGGAAGGATGTTACCTGTCCGTCGATCATAATGTAATCCATTGCCTCAAAATGACTGATTCCGCTATTGATTTCCCACACCTTCCCGTCTATCGTGCCTGATTTGTCCTGAAGATTAAGAGACATATATGATTTGCCTGTCTTTGCCTTAAGTGTCTGCACCGACTTGCAAAAATATATATCCCTCACCATTTCGCCTTCACGCATATCTTTAATATATCTCATACTCTGCCTCATTTCTATGTTGTTTTTGGTTTATTTACCCTTTGAAGGCTGAATTTAAATTCCGTGCCCTCTCCCACGGTGCTGTCGACCGTAATATTTTCCTTATGTGCATTTATTATCTGCTTTACAATAGATAATCCCAGGCCGGTGCCTTTCTTATCCTTTCCGCGCGACAAATCTGTTTTATAGAAGCGCTCCCATATCTGTGCCTGTGCCTCCTGCGGTATGCCTATACCGAAATCCTTTACTGATATAAATACCTTCCAATCCTTTTCGGATACAGTAATCTGTATGTAGCTTTCTTCATTGCTGAATTTGACTGCATTGTCAATAAGATTGTGAATCACCTGCTGAATCTTGCTCTGGTCGGCCTTCACCCATATTTCCCTCTCCGCAAGAATAAGTCTAATCTTCAGATTTTTGCTGGCGCAAGTTGCCTCAAAGGTTCTTGCCGCCTTTTTAATCATCTCGCAGATATTAAATTCCGACAGCTCAAGCTTTATGCCCTTACTGTCAAATTCATTAAGTCGTAAAAGATTCTGTGTAAGTCCGGTAAGTCTGTCTGCCTCAAAAAGAATGATATCAAGATATTTATCCTGCTTTTCATATGGAATCGTACCGTCCTTTATCGCCCCGGTATATCCCTTAATGGATGTAAGGGGTGACCTGAAATCGTGTGACACATTAGCAACAAAGTTTTTCTGATATTCTATAATGCCCTTTGTTTTTTCTCCCAGAAGGTAAATAGAATCAGCCAGTCTCTGCTGCTCATCCTCAATCTGCTGCTCCAGTCTTTCATCATAATTACCGTTAGTGTAATCAACTGTCAGCTTAATTAGCATATTAATGTTTTTGACATATTTACGGCTGATGGTAATTCCGAATATGAGAAGAAGAATTATGGCAAATATTCCGGCCGTGTTCATCCAGATAAGTATACCGTCTGTTTCCTCCTCAATAGCCGACATATGTCCGTGAACCAATACCAGGTAAGCAGGTTCCTTCTGACACAGGGCCTCTCCTATAATTGTATATCCCGGGGAATCAAACAGACCTCCCAGAGTGCCTTCGTCTTCGTCATCAATTATACATGGTTCATTATATTGTTTTATATTGAAATTATGATTATTTCCTGCTGTATTGCTGCTTTCAAGTATGACTTTACCATACATATTTACTATTGCGAAGTCATATGCGGTCGTTTTTGAAAGACTTCTTACCATGTAGCTTACATTTTTCATGGCCTGTTCGTCTTCCTCAATGTCATACAATTCCTTGGCAACATAATTTACATAGGTCTGGATATTATTTAACTGTTTTTTCTTGACATTCTCCTTCATAATCTGACTGAAAAACAGATTAAGTATGCCAAAATACAGAATTGCCACAACCATGACAACGAATACAGTCTTTTTTAAAATAGAACCCTTAAACATTCTTTAGTCCCCGTTTATCAGTTTTTAATATGTACCTCAAACTTATAGCCACGTCCCCATACAGTGGTAAGGCTCCAGTCCTTTCCGTCGCTAATCTTCTCCCTGAGTCGCTTAACATGTACGTCAACAGTACGGGTATCGCCTATATAGTCATACCCCCATACGCTTTCAAGTATCTGGTCTCTTGTAAACACCTGATTCGGATGACTGGCAAGATAATAAAGCAGCTCAAACTCCTTTGGCGGAAGACTTAATATTTCTCCGCGATACACAACAGTATATGTTGTGAGATTTATTATTAAATCCTTATAGCTTACATACTCACCCTTTTCCTCTGCAGGCTTCTGTACGGAAGCAGCGACAGCCGGCACAGACTGCGGATTATATCTTCTGAGAACCGCCTTGACTCTTGCAACCATCTCCTTTGACTCAAAAGGCTTCATAACATAATCATCGGCCCCCAGCTCGAGCCCAAGCACCTTGTCAAAGGTTTCTCCCTTGGCGCTCATCATAATAATCGGTACATTTGATGTCATACGGATTCGTTTGCATACCTCGTAGCCGTCGATTCCCGGAAGCATCAGGTCAAGAAGGATTAAATCCGGTTTATATTCCTCAAAAGTCCTTACCGCCTCTATTCCGTCCCCTGATATTTTTGTGTCAAAAAATTCCTTGTTAAGATAGAGCTCCAAAAGCTCTGCTATGTTGGAATCATCATCAACTATTAGTATTTTCTGGTTACTGCTCATAATTCATCCCCCATCTACTTAAATTCAACTATTGTTACGCCCTGGTCTCCTTCCCCAAATTCACCAAGCCTGAAATGCTTTACTACACGGCACCTCTTAAGATAGTCATGAACCGCCTTTCTGAGTGCTCCCGTACCCCTTCCGTGTATTACCCTGACCTGTGGTATGCCGGCAAGATAAGCATCATCTATATATTTTTCAAGCAAGGCCACAGCCTCATCGGGATATTTGCCGACAAGATTGATTTCCTGCGAAATACTGAAGGATTTACTGACTCTGAGGGCTCCCTCGCCTGTTCTTTTAACTTTTTCGGGAAGCTTCACGTCATCCTTCCTGATGATAAGATCCGAAATGTGACATTTATATTGCATGATACCCATTGTTATGGTGCATTCTCCCTTTTTGTTCGGCAGGGAATGAACCGTTCCGTCAAGATCCATGCTTATGCAGTGCACACTCATACCGATTTTAAAATCAGACGTCTTATTGTTGACCTTAATCTGTTCTTTTTGTATCTCAACGCTTCCCTCAGTAACCTTTTTACGAAGAGCCCGGCGCTCCTCCTCAAGCTCACGCATGTTTCCCTGGTTTGACGAAAGCCTGTTTATCCTTCTGATTGTCTGATCGGCATAGTTTTTAGCCTCTTCAAGTATTTCCCTTGCTTCTTCCTTAGCCTTATTAAGCTCCTTATCCTTTTTCTCGCGAAGGCGCTCTCTTTCATAGGAGGTTTCCTTCAGCAGACGGTCAGCCTCTTTCTTCTCGGCTGCTGCCTCATCCTTGAGAGTTTTTGCCTCCTTAATAAGGGAATCAAGCTCTGTGAGATAATCATCAAAGCTTCTGCTTTCCTCGTCAATCAGTCCCTCTGCCGCCTGAAGAATTTCCTCAGGGATACCGATACGTCTTGATATGGCAAATGCATTACTCTTACCCGGAACTCCTATCAACAGCCTGTAGGTAGGCCTGAGTGTCGCCTCGTCAAACTCACAGCTGCCGTTTGTGACGCCCGGCGTAGTCAGCGCATAAGCCTTCAGCTCGGAATAATGCGTAGTCGCCATGGTTCTGATGTTTCGTGTATTCAGGTCATTAAGAATTGCCATTGCAAGTGCAGCTCCCTGGGCAGGGTCTGTTCCGGCACCCAGCTCATCAAACAGCACAAGCGACGAAGAATTCGCCTCTTTTATAATATTCGCCGTATTTGTCATATGAGATGAAAACGTGGATAATGACTGCTCAATGCTCTGCTCATCACCTATATCTGCATATATTTCGTCAAATACTCCAAGTACGGAGCCTCCGAGGGCAGGTATGTGAAGTCCGCTCTGACCCATTAGCTGAAAAAGACCGATAGTTTTTAAACTGACAGTCTTGCCGCCTGTGTTAGGACCCGTGATGAGAAGCATGTTAAATTCCCTTCCGAGACTAATGTCCACGGGCACCACATTTGACGGATTGATAAGAGGATGGCGTGCCCTTTTAATGTCAACCTCATAATTATCGGAAAATTCAGGTTTCACGGCACGCATACTCCTTGCAAGTCTTCCCCTTGCAAAGACAGCATCGAGGTATATGAGAATATCCACATTTGACTTAAGCAACTCCGCATCCGGCTTCAGTGCCAGTGTAAGCATGGTCAGGATACGCTCTATTTCCTCCTTTTCCTCAATCTCCAGCTCTCTTATCTCATTATTTAAAGCTACAACCTCCATAGGCTCTATGAAAAATGTGCTCTTTGACTGTGACTGATCATGAATCATTCCGGGAATTTTGTTTTTATACTCTGATTTGACAGGGATGCAGTAGCGTCCGTTTCTCATTGTAATAAGATTGTCACTCAGCCTTTCATCATCTGCCGTTTCCTTAAGGATTGCTGCCATCTTCTCACTGATTTTCGCCTGTTTTGCTTTAATCTGCTTTCTTATTGAGTTAAGAGCATGTGAGGCATCATCAGCCATCTCGCAGTCTGATATTATACATCTGTTTATTTCCCTTAAAATGTCAGGCATAGGGCAGAGAGTGTCAAAAAACTCACAAAGACAGTCTGTATGAACAGCCTCATTAACACCCTGAATCTCTATATCTCCTTTTGTATCCCCATACTGCTTCGTTTTAGCAGTCATGGTAAGTACCGAAGCCACCTTGCGAAGCTCTCCCATGGATAATGTGGATGAAATATTAATTCTCATAACCACATCATTGATGTCGGGAATTCCTTCAAAAGAAATATTGCCCCGTCTTTCAAGTCTGGCCAGTGCTGCGGCAGTTTCATCCTGCAGCTTATTAATTATATCAATATCAGATATGGGTTGCAGCCCGCCCGCAAGCCTTCTGCCCCCCTCACTTCCACACAATCCAAGGAGGGTGGCCTTAATTTTGTCATATTCTAATGTGTGAAGTACTCTGGTATTCATAAATTACCCTTAATCATCCCAGCTGAGACGATGAAGATGACCTTCAAGCTTCATCCCCGCAAAATCATTCTGTCTGAGTGCTTCATAAAGCATGACAGCCACAGAATTGCTGAGATTTAAGGACCTCATCTCGCCTATCATTGGGATACGCACACAGGTTTCCCTGTTATCCCTCAGGATTTCCTCGGGAATGCCTGCGCTTTCCTTTCCAAACATAATAAAGCAGTCATTTTCGAAGTGTACGTCCGTATAACACTTTGGCGCTTTTGTCGTGGCATAATAAATTTTTGCTCCCGGATTTTTCCGTAGAAAATCTTCATAATTCTCGTAAACGTAAAGGTTCAGATACTGCCAGTAATCAAGGCCGGCTCTTCTGACTGCCTTTTCACTTATGTCGAAGCCGAGCGGCTTTATCAGGTGAAGATTTGTGCCTGTAGCCACACAGCTCCGACCGATATTTCCTGTGTTTGCCGGAATTTCCGGCTCATGTAAAACAATGTTAAGTGCCATAATTAACTTATCTCTGCTCTTCTCTTTTCCACGAATATTCTGATTCTGTCAAGAGCCACCTTAATATTTTCTATCGAGTAGGCATAGGAGATTCGAAGAAAGCCCTCACCGCAGTCACCAAAGGCTGTACCCGGAACTACAGCTACCTTCTGGTCATATAAGAGCTGCGTCGCAAATTCATCACTTGTCATCTTAAGGCTCTTTATACAAGGGAATACATAAAATGCGCCCTTTGCCTCAAAGGTCTCAAGTCCCATGTCATTAAGCTCCTTAATGAGATAACGTCTTCTCTTGTCATATGCCTCACGCATACGCGCAACATCCTTGTCACCATCGCGAAGAGCCTCAACAGCCGCATACTGGCTTGTGGTAGGAGCACACATGATGGCAAACTGGTGTACTTTAAGCATTTCGCTTAATATAAGCTTTGGCCCGCATGCATATCCGAGTCTCCAGCCTGTCATCGCATGTGATTTTGAAAGACCGTTGATTACAACAGTTCTCTCCCACATACCCGGAAGTGATGCAATGGAGGTGTGCTTTTCCTCGCCGTATGTAAGTTCGGAATATATTTCATCAGATATTACAAAAATATCCTTTTCGATACATATCTTTGCAATTTCCTCAAGCTCTGCCTTTGTCATAATTGAGCCTGTAGGGTTATTAGGAAAAGGAAGCACAAGAAGCTTTGTTTTGTCTGTAATTGCTTCAAGAAGCTCTTCCTTTGTAAGCTTAAACTCATTTTCTGCCTTAAGATTTATAATAACCGGTCTGCCTCCGGCGAGAATTGCGCAAGGCTCGTATGAAACATAGCTTGGCTGGGGAATAATTACCTCTTCACCGGGACTTAACATTACTCTCATCGCTATGTCAATTGCCTCGCTGCCGCCTACCGTTACGAGTACCTCTTCTCTCGGATTATAGGTGAGATTATAATGACGCTTAAGATAATTGCACACCTCTTCTCTCATCTCAAGAAGGCCTGAGTTGGAGGTATAGTGTGTTCTGCTCTTCTCAAGGGAATAAATACCCTCCTCGCATATATGCCATGGCGTGTCAAAATCCGGTTCGCCTACACCAAGGCTTATGGCATCCTTCATCTCGCTTACGATATCAAAGAATTTTCTGATGCCTGACGGCTTAATATTTACTATTGTATCATTTAATGGGTTTCTCATGGTGTAATTAACATCCTTTCATCATCTTTCTGGTTGATAAGCTCAAGACCATGCTCCTTATACTTCTTAAGCACAAAATGAGTCGCTGTGCTGACAACGGATTCCATTGGCGCAAGCTTTGATGATACGAATTCCGCAACCTCTCTGAGTGTCTTGCCTACAATCATTACCGTAAGGTCATAGCCTCCGCTCATAAGATAAAGTGCCTCAACCTCTTCATATTTGTAAATGCGCTCCGCAATCTTATCAAAGCCCATGCCGCGCTGTGGTGTCACTGTTACCTCGATAAGTGCAGTCACTCTTTCCTCACCTGTCTTATCCCAGTCGATAAGTGTAGGATAACCGCATATAATATGCTCCTTCTCCATTTTACCTATCTGTGCCTCAACCTCTGCCTCATTCATTGAGAGCATTTCCGCCAGTTCCTTTGCAGTAAGCTTGGCATCCTGATCAATGGCCTTTAATATTTCTGTATTCATGATAAACCTCCTGATAAATTATTCTTCTTATATATTTTGTAAGAGTCCCCCGTGGGTCTTTCAAGATATCCTTTTTCTTCACCGTTAACAATGAAACGGTCATTTGATTTTGATAATACGCCGATAACAGACGCGCAAAGGCCTGCCCCGGCGCACATGGCGACTGCATCCTCCGGCTTCCCTGTCACAAACAGGGCGCAGCCTCCCGACAAAGCCCTGTAAGGCGTAATGTCAAGTCTTTCACAAATTTCAACCGTAAGCTGGGTTATATTTATTTTATCAATCTCTACACTGCAGCCCAGATGAAGGTATTCAAGCATATCCCACAAGGCAGTAAATATACCGCCCTCCAGTACCGGTACCATAAACTCTGTTTCCATTAACAAATCCCGCACAAGAGCTGTTTCTCCAAGCTCTGCCATAAGCCTGTCGGTATTAAGAAAATGCCTCGGATAATACTGTTCAAGCATTGATGAAGCTTTATCGGCAAGAAGAATTCCTGCTTCATTGCCTGTATGGCCTACCTGAACAATATAATATTCATTTGAAGGCAGAATCTGACGTGTAAATTTATCTCCCACAGCTGTTACGGTAATAACAGGTTCAGCAACATCACCTCTTGATACATTAATCTCCGATACGGAAAGAGAAAGCTTCTTAGCCGCCTTTATTATGCCGGCAACATATTCTTTGGCATCTCTTTCTTCAAACGATTCCCCGATAAGCAGGCTCGCACTTACCGAAACGGGACAAATATTTTTAGCATATGCCTTAAGCGCGGCATCATATACTGCCGATAAAGCAATATCCGAAGAATTATCCTGACAAATAACTGTAGCAGTATTAACACCGCTTAAGGTTTCATTTGCCTTTTCAAGATGCCAAGCCACAGCCTGTCCCTCACGTCTAGCGCTAAAGGGTCTGTCCGTTAATGCCTTTCCGCATGTTTTGTATACCACACGGTCATATTCATTAAATGAAAGCCTTCCTGCCATATAATCATATCCTTTTAATACATATATTTCTTTCTGTCGGTTAAAACTCCTGCAGCCAGAAGAATGATGCCCATACCGGCTGTTTTATATATTCCGCCTGCATTCTTAAGCACTGTAACAAAATAGTGTGGCGGCAGAAAATATCTGACTATCTCGACCGGAGTAAAGTAAAATGCGGTATTAACAATAATGTCGCAGCAGATAATACATACTACCGTCAGCATCGGAAGCAGTGAACAGAGTACCACCTCATTTGATATTACAGCTCTTAACAGATTTACGAAACCGGTAAGCAGCAGACAATATGAAACAATATTGGCCAGCTCCGTTAATGCTCCGTATCCGACGCCTGATATAAGAACACATACATATGCTGCCGCACATGCAAGAAATGTCGGAATAAAAATTGTAACAAGATTTACAAAAGGTCTTTCAATATAACTGAGTATACCGTAAATTCCTGCTTTTTCATCTATTGCAAAAAATACGGCTCCTGCCAGGGATGCAACCATAACAAATATTGAAAGAAAACCCTTTATGGGTCTTTTCAGATATGACCTGTCATTTACTCTTTCGGCAGTATTACTGTGAATCATTGTATCACCGTCGGTATAATTTACCTCGAAAATACCGCCTTCGTCGACATAGCTTTCATACCTGTTTCGCAGATAAGCATCACGCTCTTCCTTATTAAGCCTGATATATTCACTCTCATCAAGATATGATACCAGCCTGTCAAAGGAAAGACGCCTGTAAATTGATGCAAATACTTTTTCCTTAATATAATCCGTTACTGTTGATTTTGCGGACTCATAAAGAATGATTCCCCCGTCTGCATCCTCTTTTACGAGATTTTCATATATGTTCCCGGAAAATATAAAGCCGCACTCCATCTCATTTCTCAGAATTGTTTCCCTAATGTCTTCGGGGCTTTTGGCAACGATAAATTCTACCGCGCTGTCGCCCGTAATAAGCTCTTCTATGGAGTCCTTAATCTCCTGACTCTCACCATCATAATAAAGTCCTACCGAAATCGTATCGTCAGTATCATTTATTATATTTGAAAGTATAAAAACAACTACCGGCATCAGCATAAGAATAATGATAAAGGAAGGCTTTTTTAGAAGTCTTTTTGCATAAAGTCCGAAAAATACAAATATTCTCTTCATTATACCCTCCTTCCCTTGTACACCGCAGCAACCACGCTTATAAGATAAAACAAAAGTGCATAGGCAAGAATTATTACCACACATTTCAGGTCGACTGTTCCAATCACGGCATTTGTCGCCTCCTTAAGCATAAAATGAGTAGGGAGGACCTTGCCGAAAGCCCTTATTACTTTCGGGATATATACAATCGGAAGAAGACATCCTGATGAATATCCCATAACAAGTGTAATGATGAAGAGAAGAAGTATTCCTCCAATCTGGTTTGCCGCAAGACTGAAACATGCCATAATTATTGATGTTGCAAGCAAAAGCACGGGAATCATCGAAAAAAACAAAAGCAAAAGCTTTGCAAACTTATCGATATCCACAAGCATATAAAGCTCCCTTGCGAGAGGATATGATGCAAACAGCAGACCGAATATTATTAAATACAGTGTTGCAAGAAGTATAAACAACGCCATAAACTTGTAGGCAAGCTGCTTTCTGACAGGTATCATCCCTGCCTCAAGCTTCTTTGTAAGCACATATGAATCACTTTTCAATACTGTTCCGCAGGACATACCCCAAAGAAGGAAAAGCATTACAAGTGCCGAGCAGGCATAGCCCAGGGCAATTGAAACCTCTCCCTCTCCCACAAGAGTAATTTTATTAAAGGCTTCATCTCTTGAAAGGATTACCCGCGCGCTGATCACATCCATATCGTCAATCATCTCATTACGGTGATCGACGACCTTGTATTCCTTTAACATATCCTGCAGCGCGTAGCTGTTGGCCTCGGTTGAAGCCAGAAGACTTCCTGCAGCAGAGCAGAGCTCGGATATCATACCAAGCGACATTGAGGTTCCCTGTGTACGCAGATATACCTTTGCCGGAACATTATCGCCTCTGCCTATTTCCGATATATAATTATTTGGAAAGATAATAACTCCCGAAAGACTGCCTTTCTCAAATTCATTCATGGCCGATTCTTCATCAGTCACTATAAATTCAAATAAGTTTTCGGCAGTTTCCATGTTGCTTATTACATCCATACCCACACTTTCAATAACCGTGTTATTGTTTGTAACAAGTGCAACCCTTGCATGGTTTATTATCTTTTTTTCTTTTCTTAAGCTGGCACAACATACTACAATAAGTATTATTACACCCGCAATGATTAAAGCCCCAAGCATAAGCCTTTTCAGGTTTTTCATGGCCCTTTTAATCTCCAGCTTAAGAAGCATCGCTGACTGATTCATCTGATATGCTCCCCGGGATTATTTCCCCATCATTTCTCTCAATAATTTCTTATAATAATCTATGCGTCCGTTAATCTGGGCTTCAAGAGATGCCTTTTCCTCGTCGGTCATGTTAAATACATCTATTATTTTACCGTCAGGCCTGTTAATTCCTGAGAAATCCGAACCTACCTCTGATATTTTAACCCACATATTTACGGTAAATATCAGCTTGTCGCTGTAGGTAACGGTAAATTTGTCGAGAGATATCTTAAGAAACTGTTCCTCTGTATTATTTTCAACGCTTCCGCCGCTTGTAATCTCTAAAACATCTGCTCCGTCACTGTAAGTGCCCTCAAAATGAAGGCTGTTTTCAGATAAAATATATTCAAGCTTCTGTGAAAAAGTATAATCAATTCCGGGTATGTTAAAAAATCCTTTACATTCCGTCGTGACGGTATCATTATTCTTCCTGTTGGCAAAGGTAAGCTCTCCCCATGCCTTTTTATCTTCAACGGATATGCTAACGCTGAGCTTAATCTTATCAGCAGGATGAGTTTCCCCCGTAAAATCAAAACTGACGTCAAAAACAATATTATGTGTCTTATCAGTAAAATTCAGACTGCACGACAATAACCTGTAATCCTTATCAACGTAAAGCGTTATCATTAACGGCTCAGAATAAGCATTAACACTTGCCCTTATTTCATAACCGTAACCCGTAACCTCCCTGCCGTAGGCAGTAAACTTCTTCGTGTCCTCAAGCTCCCTGTAGACAAGCGTCGGTGTAACTTCCTCAATAATTCCGGAAATGGTTTTACCGTTTATGGGTGTGTCAGGCAATTCCGTGTTAAGATACTTTTCTGCAAGCTCCTCTATCGGAGTTGAAAAAATTCCGTATCTGCCCGGCATAACAAGCAGACTTTCTTCAAAAAATTCATTTGAGCCGACATAAAAACTCTCTTCCTCTTTCATGTATTGAAGAACGGGTATGCTAAAAAGTGTCCAGGAGGCTGTCATTTCTCCCATAAACTTTGAGTTCTTTTTGTCAATATATGATTTTGTCTTTAAGCCTACTCCCTTAATTACCTCTATATTATCAATCGGCAGATTGTCTGCATTTTTTATCTTCAGGCTTGTTTCAAACAGGTATGGGCTCTCAGCCGTATAGTCATACCATTTTTCACACTGAACATCCTTGGAAATATAATTGTCCTTCCCGAAAATATGATTTTTAAAATCAGTAACGGCTCTGTCAACAGCAGTTTCCGGAGAAACCTTTTCCCTGTAGATAAAGGCTTTGTAAAAATAAAAACCCAGCGCCGCAACGCAGAGTAAGGCAACTATGACTGCTATTGTCAAATATTCCTTTCTTGCGGGATTTTTTCGTATAACAGGTTCAAAATCCTTAACTTCATAGTCAAATTTTTCACTTCTGCGACTGTCCATACATTCCTTCCAAACTAATTATTAATGCTTACGGCAGATTTTACGCCTCAAATAATATAAATTCATTTAAAAAACATATTAAAGCTTTGATAAAAGCTCCCTGCCCTTTAAGGATACGTCCTCTTCCTTAAGCTCTCCGTTTTTCATGACAAGAAGTCTGTTGCATATTCTTAACTCCGCCTCGTCATGTGTAGTAATCAGTATGATGCCCTCCCTGCTTTTATGTGCCTGAAGATATTCGGCAATATTCTCCTTGCAGGCCAGATCAAGCGCGGCTGACGGCTCATCAAGTATGAGCACGGGCGGGTCATACGATACGGCACAGCCTATACTGACGCGCTTTTTCATGCCGCCCGATAATTTATTGACGGGCATATCTGCAAATTCATGAATTCCAAGCATGTGAAGAACTCCGTTTTCCAGCTCATCATCCATATCAAGCCGGCTGTCGCAATACCAAAGCTTAAGATTGTCTCTGACGCTAAGCTCGGCAATAAGCGGATTTTCCTGCGGCACATATCCGATAAGTCCTTTTCTCTTGGCAGGCGCCTTCATAATATTAACGCCGTTTACGAAAAACTCGCCCCCGTCAGACTTTAATGTTCCGCTTAAAATTGACAAAAGCGTAGATTTACCGCAACCGTTAAGCCCTGCGATGGCTATACATTCTCCCTTTGAGGCACTAAAGGTAATATCCTTAAGAACCTGCTTTTTGCCGTAGCTTTTTTTAATATTTTTAACTTCTATCAAAACTCTGTCCTCCGTCAGGAAGTAAAAATCTGCATAATTATCCTAATATGCAACCATTGCCGCAAATAACGAAACAATCATTAACAACACACAGAGAATTGCAATTGCCGCAACAATCTTTTTCTGGGTTTTCTTTTTAAAAAAATTCATGGCGTCCTCCTTTATTATTTACCTAATTTAACAGCTTTTATTAAATACTCAAAGTCATGTTTTATAATTAATTACTTTACGGCGCTTTTACATAAATCCTGCAGAAAACATTCATGACATTTTGGATTTCTCGCAGGACATATACCTCTTCCATGGGTAATAATATGAATATTCCATAATATCCAGTGATCCTTCGGAAGCGCCTTCTCCAAATCCTTTTCAATCTTTACCGGATCGGTATTGTCCGTCAGTCCGAGCTTTGCCGATATTCTTGCCACATGAGTGTCAACGACAATACTCGGTATGTTATATATGTTACCCCTTATAACATTGGCTGTCTTTCTGCCGACTCCGGGCAGCGATGTGAGACTCTCGATATCCTCAGGAACCACACCGCCGAAATCCTCCGACAGCTTTCTTGCGCAGCCAATTAAATTTCTTGCTTTATTATGATAAAATCCCACAGGCTTAATCGCCTGCTCAAGCTCATCGGGATCTGCATTTGCAAATGCTTCTATCGTGGGATATCTGACAAACAAATCCTTTGTAACGATATTAACCCTCGCATCGGTACACTGCGCCGACATAATTGTTGCCGCCAGAAGCTCCCATGCGTTTTTATGGTTCAGATAACATATATAATCCGTACCATAAGCTTTATCAAGCCGCTCAAGTATCTGTTTTATTTTATTCTTACTAATCATATTGCACTTTCGTCTGCCCTGAATGTAGTTGTTTACTGCAGCGTTTTCATCTTTGCTCAGATAAAATCAGGAACATTTTTTAAAACTATTGCACTGTGAGGCGGCATATTCAGTCTGATATATCCGTCCTCGTTTGTGTATAACTTTGTATCCAGACAATATCCGTCATCGTTTGTATATATCAGGCGCACCATAACCTCAAGAACGGTAACTCCAATCTGCCAAACCGGAACGGTAACCTCCTGCATTTCATTGCTGTTGTTAAACGCAACCGCGATTTTGTCTTTATTATTGAAACGTCCGAACACAAATACGCCGTAACGCGCTATTAATATCTTAAGGCTTCCTGTTTTAATACAGTCATACGCATTGTGAATCGATATCATTTCCTTGTGGAAGGCAATTAATTCTTTGTCCTCTCTTCCCCACGGATAAGTTCGCCGGTTGTCCGGGTCGGTAAATCCGCACACACCCGCCTCGTCACCGTAATAAACAGTCGGTGCGCCCGGCCACATCATCTGGAAAATAACAGCCTCCCTGAATACTGCCTTATTGATATCCTGCTCAGCCGCCTTGGGTCCAAGTGTGGCAATACGTCCTACCTTTCTGTTTGTTCTGGTAAGAAAACGCGAATGGTCATGATTTGAAAGCTCATTCATTGATACATAAAGAGAGGAGGTCTGGAACTTATTCATATTGTGAAGAAGCTCATATTTGAATTTTTCACCATTATTTAATGCACTGTCATCCTTTGCGTCACTATGCTTTTCCATGCCGGTAAAGAACCATGTGACAGGCTCCATAAATGCATCATAATTCATAATTGTGTCCCATTCATTGCCGCGAAGCCAGCTTTCCGGGTCACCGTAATGCTCTGCGAGGATAAGTGCATCAGGATTTGCTTCCTTTACGTTTTTCCTGAAATCCTGCCAGAATTTGTGATTAAATTCTTCCGTATGACCGAGGTCAGCAGCCACGTCAAGTCTCCATCCGTCACAGTTATACGGAGCCGAAACCCATTTGCGCGCGATACTCATTATATAGTCATAAAGCTCCCGTGACTTTTCATAATTGAGCTTCGGAAGGGTGTCATGTCCCCACCAGCCGTCATACGAGCCGTTCTCAGGCCATTTATCCTCTTTGAAATCAAAATAATCAGTATATGGGCTGTCTTTCCTTAGATATGCACCTGACGGGAAGCCCTCCGTTCCCTCGTAAATCATTTCTCTGTCAAGCCATTTATTAAAGGAGCCGCAATGATTGAATACTCCGTCAAGAATAATTTTCATGCCCCTCTTGTGTATTTCCTCCACAAGAGTAATGAACAGTTCCTCGGTAAGTCTTTTATTATCAGGATTTGTAACTGCGTCGGAATATGAGGTTGCGTGGGCGTTATTTTTATCGCCGTCCTTAAGCGTTTCGCCCCTTCTGGTTGCAATTACTCCGTAATGAGGGTCGATGCAGTCATAATCCTGTGTGTCATATTTATGATTAGACGGTGAAGTAAATATCGGATTGAGATATATTACCGACACACCAAGGCTTTTAATATAGTCAAGCTTCTGCAGCACACCAGCCAAATCACCACCGTAAAAATCCCTTACATCCATTGTACTCGGATAACGGTCCCAGTTAATTACATGCTTAACCGGTTCACCTATATAACAGTATTCTCCGTCAAGAACATCATTAGTGGTGTCTCCGTTACAAAACCGGTCAACATAAATCTGATAAAATACTGCACCCTTAGCCCAATCCGGTGTTGAAAAACCCGGAGTTATTCTGAAATTACCTTCACATTTGAAGGTTCTGTCCGCGCCAAGTCTGTTATAAAAATATTCGCCCTCAGATGTATCTATTCTAAAGAAATAATCAACAGCTTCATCTGTAAGCTGCAGCTTTGCTTCGTAAAGTGCAAACAGCCCTTCCGCAAACTCCGATACCCTGACTGTTTCATATTCCTCTCCGTTAACCACAAGAATAACCCTGCGAACTCCGCCAATACCGGTACGTAAACGGATTGTTACACAGGAATTAATTCCGGGCTCCGAAGGACAACGGTAATCATCCGTACCGTCAGAATAAACAGCATCAGGCACGAAACAGTCAGAGTATATATGCATCTCTCTGGCTCTTTCACGCTTTTCGTTAATATGTTTATCATATACTTCTTTCATTGTTTCCTCGCACAAGAGTCATTTGGGCACAATAACCCATATTCTGTACTATTATATTACAATACAAAGTTTTATGCAAGCAAATTCAACAAATCACAGGCAATACGGTAATTTAAACTGCAGGACAAGTCCGTTATCGTTAAGCTATAAATGGTTCGCAATTAATAAAAATTAGGACCAGTCGGTATAACTGGTCCTATGGAGTGTATTTTTTGGTTAACAAAAAATGATTGATTGATACTTTTATTATACAACATATTCTGTGAAAAATCAGATTTTTTTTAAAAATAAAAAAACCACAATGCAAAAATGCATTGTGGTCTGTGTCAGTAAATTTACTCTGTTGTGTATGGTAATAAAGCCACATGACGTGCTCTCTTAACAGCTACTGTTAAAGCTCTCTGATGCTTAGCACAGTTTCCTGTGATTCTTCTAGGTAAAATCTTACCTCTCTCAGAGATATATCTCTTTAACTTGTTTGTATCCTTGTAAGAAATAACGCTTGACTTATCAGCACAGAATACGCAAACCTTCTTTCTTCTGCGAACAACGCGTCTTCTTGCCGGAGCCTCAGCCTTATCAGCCTTTACCGGTTTATCCATAGCCATGATGGTTACCTCCTTATCCAATTCTAAAAAACTTTAACTGATTAGTTAAAAGGCAATTCTTCTTCAATACCGTCCGGTATATGCATAAATCCATTGCCTGCCGTATCCGGATTCGGACGTGATTCAAAAGCACTTCCGCCGGATGTAGTACTGCTGTTCTTGCTTTCAGCAAACTCCTGCTCATCTACGATAATCTGAACGTCATAAACCTTCTGACCGTCTTTGTTAGTATAGTTGTTATTCTGAATACGACCTGAAACGAGAATCTTTGTACCCTTTGTGAAATACTTCTCTGCAAACTCGGCACCCTTTCCGAATACCGTACAGTTGAAGAAATCAGCATCCGGTTCACCGTCTCTCTTAAAACGGCGGTCTACCGCAAGTGAATAACGACATACAGCAGTGTTGCTGCCCTGAGCATAACGAACTTCGGGATCTCTTGTTAATCTTCCCATTAAAATTACTTTGTTCATAAA
>JAQXKO010000002.1 GCA_029010495.1 Clostridiales bacterium
TGTTGTTCCGCACATTAAATGATGCTTCATTCTTCACATTAAATTGTGCTGTTTCAGTTTGAATTTTAAGATGTGCTTCACATTATTTAAAGTCGATTTTTTAGATTAATTGTGCCTCACTCAAATAAAGTGAATGAGGCACTTAAGAAAATTATCCAAGCTCGCAGTCATTGATTGCCTGCATCCTGACACTGTGTAATAATAATTTAAATTATGTATTTAATGATGATAAGTATAAAATTGATATTTAGAGTATAAATCGATAATAAATAATATTGCAATTTGTCACTACAGACGCTTGTAATTGGAATGAATCCGGTTTGGCAGTATGGCATCTACAGGAAAGGAGCCATCAGTCAACCGGTTTTTTATTTGTCGGGTATATCATGGAAGCGAAACATATAATGACTGTTTATATAAAGCAGTGTATTGTTATTTATCCGGCAGATTAATTTTAGTAAAATATAATGATATAATACAGTTACAATTTAGTAAAAAATAATAAAGGAGAAGGAATAGTGAGTATTATTATTAATAATTCACAAAATGTTTTCTTGTTGTAAACAAAAAACAACAGTTATGCATTTATCATCTATGCAAAGGGTTATAAACTGGATGGCGTATATTTAGAGGATATTCTTAATAAGTTAAATGCAAAAAAAGAAGAAACTGAATCTGAACAGTAGTAAATATTAGTAAAAGTATCTCAAATAAAAGGTTATTCGTTGCATAATATAATCGTTTGTGGTAAAATATATAGTAACTTTTACTAATAACTTATATATTCATAACTAAAATCTGAAGGTGGAAATATGGCAACATTAAAAGATATAGCAGAAATAGCAGGAGTGTCACAGGGAACTGTGTCAAGAATCCTGAGTGAAGACAGTACACTTAGTGTTTCGCCGGATACAAGAGAAAATGTATTAAAAGCGGCCCGAGAGTTAGGTTATAAGTCGGTATCTCAAAGACATAGAGATGTCAAGGCAAATAAGCGGGACGAAAAAAGCAATGAAAACAGCAGGAAAGATGTCGTGATCGGAATTGCTCAAATGTTTGAAATGCAGCAGTTGCAGGATGATATCTATTATATGGTGTTAAAGAATCTGGTAGATACTGAGTGCTTTTCTAAAGGATGGAATACCGTGCCTCTGTTTCGTGACGAGGCGGGTAAATTTGTGAAAAACAGCAATGTGAAGCTAGACGGAATTATTGCTATAGGACACTTTACGATTGAGGAAATCGAAAGCTTTGAAAAATACACGACAAATATAGTATTTATAGATTCTTCTCCGGATGAGTCAAAGTTCTATAGCATAGTTCCGAACTATCATATGGCAGTGCATATTGTTTTAAATTATTTTGAAAAAATGGGTTATGGAAGAGTGACCTATGCAGGTGCGGTCAATACGTTTAATGCCGTTAAAAAACTGACGATGGAACCGAGATTTTATTATTATAAGAATTCATTAATGAACAGAGATCTTTTTGATGACGATCTGGTTATACCATGTGAAATGAATTCAAGAAGCTCATATGAGGCGATGAATGAGTATATTAAAGTGCATAAACGTCCGCCGGAGGCGCTTTTCTTATCAAGTGATGCTACGGCTTCCGGTGTACTTCAGGCAATTCATGAAAATGGATTTCTTGTTCCTAAGGACTGTAATATTGTAACCTATAACAATACTGCGTTTTCGGAAGGAAGCAATCCTCCGCTGGATTCCATAGAGGTGTATTTACAGGAAAATGTTAAAGAAGCCGCATTGGCGCTGACCCGTTTGTGGAATTCGGAAGATTTACCTAAAAAGACTGTAATTCCATGTAAATTGGTAGTACGCGGAAGTGTGAAGAAAAAAGAAAATTTATAATAATGGCTTTACCGGAAAAAAGATACAAACAAACCCAGTAAAAGATTTACTAATATATCAAGTAATTTAGTAAAAACATATTGACGTTTAGTAAAATATTTGGTAAAATGATATTGTCGCAAAACATTTGGAGGTAATACTGTGCGGTTTGGAGGAGAGCATCACGTCACTTTTAATGGAGCAGATGATGCTTGAAAATGATATTAAAGCAGTTGATTCCGAAAAAGGAATTGAAATTGCAGTCCGCGGCGATGAGTCGCAGAAGGTTTTAATTTATATAAACCATAATGCATTTGAGGCGGTTCATGATAATATTACTCTGGCGCCGTTTGAGTGCAAAATTGTGGAAATATAACATTACGGATAAAATGCGGAGGGAAATGTATGCAGGACATTAATATTGTTAGGGAAACGATAGAAAAAGGAATACTGGACGGTAAGATAAAAGAAATCTACGTGGATGATAAGAGGGTTTCTTACAACAGAGAACGATATATTTCGGCAATTGATACATTTTGCGGATTGTTCTCTTCTGAAAAGGAAATTGAAATCTACAGTGCACCGGGAAGAAGTGAGGTGTGCGGAAATCATACGGATCATCAAAATGGTATGGTACTTGCAACCTCTATTAATTTGGATGCCATTGCCGTTGTTGCAAAAACAGATGATGGAGTAATACGTCTTGTTTCTGACGACATGCCAATGGAGGTAATTGACGTTACAGACCTTGAGATGAAAGAAAGTGAGAAATCTACTACAACTGCATTGATCAAGGGCGTGGTAAGTGAATTGGTAAACAGGGGTTATAACGTAGGCGGATTTAAAGCGTTTGTAACAAGTGACGTTTTAATGGGAGCCGGAATGTCTTCATCTGCAGCATTTGAAAGTCTTATTGGAACTGTTTTATCCGGTTTATATAACGATATGAAGGTTTCATCCATAGAAATTGCGCAGATTGGTCAGTATGCCGAAAATGTTTATTTCGGTAAACCTTGCGGTCTTATGGATCAGATGGCCTGCAGTGTAGGCGGAATGATTTTTATTGATTTTGAGGATAAAGAAAATCCGATTGTATCGCGGGTACAGAGTGATTTTGATGCAGCCGGATTAAGCTTATGCATAATTGATACAAAGGGCTCTCATGCAGATCTGACTCCGGACTATGCTGCAGTACCTGCAGAAATGAACCGGATTGCCCGTACTATGGGAAAAGAGCATTTGAGAGAGGTTTCAAAAGAAGAATTTTTTGAGGCCATTCCTATGCTTTGGAAGCATACCTCAGGACGTGCCGTCCTCAGAGCCATTCATTTCTACGAGGAAGAGGAGCGTGTATTAATGGGCGTTAAAGCACTTGAAGAATCTGATTATCCGGGATTTTTAAGAGTAATTAAGGAAAGCGGTGATTCATCTGCCAAGTATCTTCAGAACATATACAGTCCAAAGGATGTGGATTCGCAGAATGTTACAGTTGCTCTTGCCGTAAGTGAAAGCATCCTTAAAGAAAACGGAGTGTGCCGTGTGCACGGAGGCGGCTTTGCCGGAACGATTCAGGCCTTTGTAAAGGATGAAGCGGTAGCGGATTACAAGGAAAAGATTGAGGCAATATACGGTACAGACAGTTGTCATGTGTTGAAGGTACGTTCTGAGGGCGGAATTCGTATATTATAGGATGGAGTGATAGCAATGATAAATGAATGTATTAAAAAACTAGTCAGATACGGGATTAATCATAACCTTATCGAAAAGGAAGATGAGAAATATACAACAAACATGCTGCTGATGGAATTGGGGCTGGATGATTACGAGGAACCGGGCGAAATATCCGACATAGAGACGCCGGAGGATTTGGAAACGGTATTATCCGAGATTCTTGATTATGCTGCTTTGCATAAGCTTATTGACGGTGATTCGGTTGTGCTCAGAGATTTATTTGACACGCGTATCATGAATGTGCTTGTACCAAAGCCAAGTCAGGTGATTGGAACCTTTTGGGAAAAATATAAAAATTCTCCGAAAGAGGCTACCGATTACTACTATGAATTAAGTAAAAGCTCAGATTATATCAGAACATACAGAGTGGCTCGTGACAGGAAGTGGATATGTAATACCGAATATGGTGATATTGACATTACAATTAACCTGTCAAAGCCCGAAAAGGACCCTAAGATGATAGCATTGGCAGGCAGGATGAAGAGCAATTCATATCCGAAATGTCAGCTATGTGTAGAAAATGAGGGATATGCGGGAAGAATTAATCATCCTGCAAGACAGAACCACAGAATTATTCCGATTCAGATAAATGGCAGCAATTGGGGCTTTCAATATTCACCGTATGTATATTATAATGAGCATTGTATAGTACTAAACGGTCAGCATGTTCCGATGCAGATAAACAGAGCAACATTCGAGAAGATGATGGATTTTATCGACATGTTTCCTCATTATTTCGTAGGCTCAAATGCCGACCTGCCGATTGTCGGAGGATCTATATTAAGTCATGATCATTTTCAGGGCGGCAATTATACCTTTGCAATGGAGAGAGCCTCGGTTGAAATACCTGTAAGCTTTAAGGGTTATGAGGATATTGAGGCAGGAATTGTCAAGTGGCCGATGTCCGTTATCAGATTAGACGGAGCTGACAGAACAAGAGTTATTGATCTGGCAGAAAAAATCTTAAATGCATGGAGAGGTTATACGGACGAAGCTGCATTTATCTATGCCGAAACAGACGGCGAGCCTCATAACACGATAACACCTATTGCGCGTATGAGAAACGGGAAATACGAACTTGACCTGGTGCTTCGTAATAATATTACTACCGAAGAGCATCCTATGGGAGTATATCATCCATGGGAAGAGTATCATAACATTAAGAAGGAAAATATCGGACTGATTGAGGTAATGGGACTGGCTGTACTGCCGGCAAGACTTGATAAGGAATTAGATAGTCTTGCGACTGCATTGGTAGAAAAAAGAGATATTTCTTCGGATGAAGTGTTAAAGAAGCATTACGACTGGGTAGAAGCATTTGTGAGTAAATACGATATGATTACAAGGGATAATGTTATGGATATACTTCAAAAAGAGGTTGGAAATACATTTAAAAATGTTTTGGAGTGTGCAGGCGTCTATAAATGTAATGCAAACGGACGTGAAAGCTTTTTGAAATTTATTGCATATGTAAATGAAAGATAATTATATTCAGGAGGTTTTATATGAAAATTTTAGTTACAGGCGGTGCAGGATATATCGGAAGTCATACCTGTGTGGAGCTTTTGTCAGAGGGATATGAAGTTGTCATTGTAGATAATTTGTACAATGCCAGCGAAAAGGCGGTAGACCGCATAAAGGAAATATCAGGAAAAGACGTAACATTTTATAATGCAGATATAAGAGATTACGAAGCAATGAGTGACATTTTTGGCAGGGAAAAGCCTGAAACGGTTATTCATTTCGCAGGCTTAAAGGCAGTCGGTGAGTCTGTAGCAAAACCATTGGAGTATTACGAAAATAATATCGGAGGAACATTGACCTTATGTAAGGCAATGCGTGAAAACGGTTGTAAGAATATAATTTTCTCGTCATCTGCAACTGTTTACGGAGAACCTGCATTTATTCCGATTACAGAAAAATGTCCTAAGGGAATCTGCACCAATCCTTATGGTTGGACAAAACATATGCTGGAGCAGATTTTGACGGATATCCACACATCCGATTCGGAATGGAACGTAATTCTGCTTCGTTATTTTAATCCTATCGGAGCTCATAAGAGCGGAATGATTGGTGAAGATCCAAAGGGTATACCAAACAATCTGCTTCCTTATGTTGCACAGGTTGCTATCGGAAAGCTCCCTTATGTCGGAGTATTCGGCAATGATTATGATACCCCGGACGGAACAGGCGTCAGGGATTATATTCATGTAGTAGACCTTGCAAAAGGACATGTAAAGGCAATTAACAAGATAATGGAAAATCCGGGTGTTAAGGTATATAATCTCGGTACCGGAAACGGATACAGTGTATTGGATGTTATAAAGGCATTCAGTAAGGCATGCGGCAAGGAGATTCCTTATCAGATTAAGGACAGACGCCCCGGTGATATTGCAACCTGTTACTCTGAAGCATCCCTGGCCAAAGAAGAATTGGGCTGGGAAGCAGAATATGGTATCGATGAAATGTGTGAAGATTCATGGAGATGGCAGTCACAAAATCCGAACGGATATGACGACTAATAGCATAATTTCAGAAAATTACCGGTAAAAATCCAAAGAAACGGATAAAAACACAAAAAGAATTAATTGAGTAACCCGCAGAAATCATTTATGCAGAAAAAAACTAAAAGAGCATCCGGTATTTTACCGGATGCTTTTCTTCGTTTCTAAGTACTATTTATTGATCTTATCTTTGCAGTTTGCATATCATATTTTAGTGAAGGTTTTATATAATATACATTGACACATATCTATATTTATGATAATCTATACATAGATACCAATCTATGTGAGGAGGTTTATATGACAAGAGAAGAAGTTGCAGTAATATGTAAAGCAATGTCAGATGCGAACAGACTTCGTATTATTGAAATGCTTACACAGGGAGAAAAGTGCGGATGCTGCCTTCTGGAGGAATTACAGGTGACACAGCCTACTTTGTCTCATCATATGAAGGTTCTTTTGGACTGCGGTCTGGTAAGTTCCTATAAAGATGGAAAGTGGCAGCATTATTCTATCAACTGTGAGAAGTTCAAAGAATATAAGGAGTATATTGCTGCTATCACATGTTGTGGAAAAACTTTTGAAGAAAATAATTCGAGAGTCTGTTGTGAGACAAAAACTAATAAAATATAATCAAATTGACCGGGAAAGGATGAATATCAGAATGAATATAAAAGTATTAGGCGGTGGCTGCAGAAAGTGTGAAACACTTCTTGCAAATACTAAAGAAGCGGTAAAAAACACAGGAGTAGAAGCAGAGGTTGAGTATATAACTGATTTTGCGGTTATTGCAGGTTATGGCATAATGAGTATGCCGGCAATTATTGTTGATGAAAAAATCGTATCAATGGGCAAGGTGCTTAATAGTAGCGAAATTGAAAAATTATTAAAATAATGGAATTTATTATAATTAGCCTTGTGGCAACAAAACATAAAAAATGCCGGTGCAGATTGTACCGGCAAAAAAATGACAAATATATAGATACTTGTCTATATAGATGGAGGTGTATGTATGTGGACATTTATACAAGACCAGATACTTGGCATGAAATGGTTAAGTGCCTTAATTGAGGATTTATTAAATAAATTAGGATTAGATATAACAGGAAAACTAGGAGGAACCGTTCAATTTTTTATCTATGATGTGATAAAGATTGTGGTTCTTTTATGTACTTTGATATTCATCATTAGTTATATTCAAAGCTATTTTCCGCCGGAAAGAACAAAGAAGATACTTGGAAGATTCCATGGCACCCCCGCAAATATCATAGCGGCATTACTGGGAACAGTAACACCATTTTGCTCCTGCTCATCCATTCCCCTCTTTATTGGGTTTACAAGTGCGGGACTTCCGCTTGGAGTGACTTTTTCTTTTTTAATCTCATCACCGATGGTTGATTTGGGTTCACTTGTACTTCTGATGAGTATTTTTGGTGCGAAGGTAGCAATCGTGTATGTGATTCTTGGACTTGTCATAGCAGTAGCAGGTGGAACGCTAATTGAAAAACTGCATCTTGAAAATCAGGTGGAAGAATTTATCAGGAATGCAAAG
>JAQXKO010000003.1 GCA_029010495.1 Clostridiales bacterium
CTGCTATAAAGAAGAAATTGATCCGTCGGACGTAATCGGTGATACCACGTTGGAGCTTTTAAATAAGCTTTTTGAAGAAATTATTAAACGAAATGCCAACAAAATAGACCCAATCAGAAGCAATTTCGGCAGAATTCAAAAAGAAGAAATTAACTTTAACGAAAAAGTCAGAAAGATTCAGGAATATGGTATCAGGCATAAGAAATGCAGCTTTAAGGGTCTGCTTGAAAACAGTAATAATAAAGTTGAAATAATTGTTACTTTTCTCGGAATTCTTGAGCTAATTAAAATGGGCAGGGTTACTGTTGTCCAGGATAATATATTCGATGATATTGAGGTAAGCTTTCTGGCGGACGATATTGTGGCTGTAGAAAGCTATCAGTAACAGTTGGAGGATAAATAATTGGAAAATATTTCTATTCAAAATAATTCTGAAATTAATGAAGCACAGAAACCGGACAATGAGGTAGCTGAATCAAATGACATCATAACCGATGTTGACGAATTAAAAATGTCAATTGAAGCAATTTTGTTTTCAATCGGTGATTCAGTTGAGATATCAAGACTTGCAGAATGCTTAAATATATCTGAAAAACTTACAAAGGATTTATGTGTGAGGCTTAAGCAGGAATATAACACCGGCAGAAGAGGAGTTGAATTATTATTTTTGGAGGATTCTGTTCAGCTCGCTTCCAATCCGTTATATTATGATTCATTAATAAAGCTTTGTCATGTTCCAAAGAAGCACAATCTAACTGATGTAATGCTTGAAACACTTTCAATTATTGCATATAAGCAGCCTGTCACAAGACAGGAAATTGAAGCAATTCGCGGTGTAAAGAGTGATTTTGCAATTAATAAGCTGCTTGAATATAATCTTATTTGTGAACTGGGAAGAAAAGATGTTCCGGGCAGACCGATTCTTTTCGGTACAAGCGAGGAGTTTCTGCGTTGCTTTGGAGTAAGTAATATGGATGAGCTTCCGATAGTTAATGAAGAACAGAAGGAGCAGTTCAGACTGGAGGCTTTAAAGGAATCCAATACATCTGCCGAAGAAATAATCATGGATAATTTATAGGAGGATTATCATAAAAAAATATTTTTTTTCCTTAATCATTTTTTCGATAACTTTGTTTACGGTTATTGTAACATACGAGAAACCGTACGTGAAAAATAAATATAATTATGATAAATATTATGAATATACGATTATTCCCGCTACAAAAGAAAAATCACAGATTGGTGCCATAAATGCAAAGTCATATTGTGCGGTTGATTACAGGGATAATCATATTCTGGTGTCAGGAAATGAGCATCAAAGGCTTCCGATGGCCAGTACAACAAAGATTCTGACTGCAGTCTTAACGCTTGAATCCGGGAAATTGAATGATAAAACTGAAATAAGTACAAATGCTGCCTCGCAACCCAAAGTCAGACTCGGGATGAAAAAAGGCAGCATTTTTTGTATTAAAGATTTGCTTTATTCATTAATGCTTTGCAGTCATAATGATTCCGCAGTTGCAATTGCCGAGCATATTGGCGGGAGTGCTGAAGGCTTTGCATCACTAATGAATAATAAGGCACAGGCAATTGGAGCTTATGATTCCTCATTCGTAACACCTAACGGTTTGGACAACGAAAAACATTTTTCCACCGCTTATGATTTGTGTGTGATAGGCAGCTATGCAATGCATAATAAAGATTTTGTTAATATTATTAATACAAAAAGTTATAGCTTTTCTGATAATAATTGCAATAATTATTCATTAAATAACATTAATAAATTTCTGAGTATGAGTTCTGATAATATAGGAATCAAAACAGGATTTACGGGCAAAGCAGGTAATTGCTTCGTGGGAGCGTATTGTTATGATGATACAATAGTTGTAAGTTGCGTGCTGGGTAGCGGGTATCCTCCTAACAATATGATAAAATATAATGAAACAAACAAAATTAAAAAATATATAAAGAAAAATTTTAGTAATACTATTGTAAATGTTCCGGATATGATAATTATGATGCGTGATGCACAGAATAATGCTGTCCGGATTAATATTGAAAACGAATGTTTTGATATTCTTAGTGACAGCAGTGAAAACGTAAGTTTAGTATGCTGCATTGATAATACCGGTGATGTTAATTGCTATATCCAATACGGTAATGTAAAAAGAATGGCCAGATACAAACAAAAAAGACTTCCGTAAAGGAAGTCTTTTTATTAATTATAAGTGAAAGCTGATTATTAATACTATGATTAATCATCAAGATACTTGTTGTAGAAGGTTTTAACAATAACATCAAGAATTGAATCATCAAGTTTACCGAAATTCTGTTTAAGAAGATTCTTGATTCCTTCGATTTTTCTTGTGTAGTTATCCTCGCCTATTGCGGAACCGCCTTCAAACTGCTTAACTGTAACTGATGTCACATTTGTCATAAGCCATGCATTAAATAAAGAATTTAACTGACCGCCGGTAAGTGCAAGGAGATAAGTTGAGCTCTTTAAGTCAGTAATATCATTTGTAGTTGCACAAGCCTTTACAACATCTGATTCAAATAACTTGCTAAGCTCTGTCGTTGAAGCAGAACGGAGAGTAGCATATAAATCTCCGAGGTTATTACGGTCGTTAACATTTGTTGACTTATATTTTGAATAATCAATCTTTGTAGATGATGTATAGAAGGTCATGTTTTCAAGACCCTTTTTGGAAGCGTAATCAGGTATAAAGCCCTGATAATCGCCAACTTTCAAATCATCATCAATTATTTTGAAGTCTTTGCTTTCTTTTTTAGGCTTAACAGGATTAGCTTTTCTTTCTTTAGCCTTCTGGGCTGTTCTTTCCTTTAATGCCTTGTAATCATCTACGCTGAAACCGTATGACTGAGCAAGAACCTCATCCGGATCGATTTTTTCTTCCTCTACCTGATGATAATCAGGAACAAAGCCCTTATAACCACCGTCATCAATATCGTCTATTGATAAAGCGGAAGCTGAATCCATTTTTGCAAATGCTTCCTTCAAATCAATTTTTGGGGATTTGTTCAGATCCTTATCGATTACTTCTTCAAAAAGTGAATTCATTGCTTCTTTTTTTGCAGCTTCTGTTTTTCTGAAAATATTATCGCTGAACATATCTTCAACTACAGGCTCTTTTGTTTCGGTTTTTTCTTCTTCCAGGCTGGCAAAGAAATCAGCTCTTGATGCTTTTTCATTCTTATTGGCAGCTTTTTCAGACACATCCTCATCGGAAAAAGCAATATTCTTTTTCTTATTAAGATTTGAAAAGAAATCAAAATCACTCATGGAAGATGAGTCTTCCTGTGCCGGTTCAACAGGCTCTGCTTCGGTTTCTTCACCCGGTTCAACATCTACAGCATCTACAACAATGGTATCACCGACTTCATATTCATCAACAGGTTCTGTCTCTACAAAGATAGGTCCCTTCTCAGGAATAGTTTCTTCAATAATATCAGCAAAGAAATCATCCTGAACTGTTTCGGCATTTACATGAGGTATATAATTTGGATCTTTTTTAAGTTCTTCCTCTTTTTTTATTTCTGCTTCCTGAAAAGCAGCCTCAAATAATAAACGTCTCTTTGCTGCAGCTTCCTTCTTGCGGTTTTCCTCTTCAAGAGCTTCACGCTCAGCAGCTTCACGTTTGAGTCTTTCTTCTTCTTCCTTGCGAAGTCTTTCTTCGTCTTTAATACGTTCTTCAGCTTCACGAGCCTGACGTTCAGCTTCTTCGGCAGCTCTTAACAGTGCCTGCTGTTCTTCGAAAATTCTTTTTTCTTCAGCTTCACGAGCTTTTTTCTCGGCAGCCTCAACTGCTAAGCGACGTTCTTCTTCCTCACGAGCTTTGGTCTCTGCAAGCTCACGTGCAAGTCTTTCTTCTTCTTCCTTACGAAGTCTTTCTTCTTCCTCTCTGCGAAGACGTTCTTCCTCTTCCCTACGGATTCTTTCAGCTTCCTCAGCCTCACGACGAAGACGTTCTTCCTCTTCCTTACGAAGTCTTTCTTCTTCTTCCTGGCGACGTTTTTCTTCTTCAGCCTTAATTCGCTTTGCTTCTTCAGCATAGTAAGAAGTACAAGCTTTAAGAGCTGCTCTTGCATCAGGTTGAGCCACATAAATTTTATATGTTTTCTCACGAAGACTATACTGGTATGTACCTTCTACGCCCTGTTCCTTCATATACTGAATGACACCCTGTGCACTCTCTTCATTTGTAAGAGAGAAGACAGATACCTGTTTAACTTCCTGCTTTGGCTTTTCGGAATCTTCAAGCTCAACATTGCAGTCAGGGCACATGGTTAATGAATCGTCTTCGAATATCTTTTCACACTTAGGACATTTCTTTGACATGTTTAATTCCTCCCAATGGATTATTACATATGTTTGATTATATACAATAATGTTACAATTAGCAAGAAAATTAGTTAATTCTACAAAAAAATTGCTGATTTTGTAAGAAATTATTGCTTTTTTCATTAAAATAATTTACATTTTTAAATTTTTTATGAATAAAATGTTAATAATGGCGTTTGTGTCGTAAATTAATTATAACCATATTGCACAAATGAGCTTATTGCAGTTAATGATTTATCTCATTGATTTGGAAGAAATGCATAATTATATGTTATTATTTTATATGATTATAACAAAGCTTTTAATATAAAAATTAATAATTCTTGTGCAACAAAAAGTTGAGTTTTTTGATAAAATAATTTACGAAACGAACGGATAATTCATTATCTTATCTCTTTTTTTCAATCTTTTTAACCCAATAATTTTTTTCAGGAGGCATAATATGCTTAAAAAGAAATCAATTATCAGGGGCCTGTCTATTTTAATTATTTTTCTTCTTGTATTAACAAATACAAGACTGTTCTTTGCATTTGCTTTTTCTGCAGAACCAAATACCGAAGGAAGTACTGATTATCTGTCACAGGCCCTCAGAATGACTGACACTAAAAAAATTACCTGGAAAGGTAAAACACACAATGGTATAGTCATGAATATGCTTGAGGATACCAAAACACATCATAAATACATAGGATATTGCCTTGAAGCCGGAAAAAGCTGGAAATCAGCAGAATATGATACAAATCCGGACGGAAGCCCTAAGCCTTCAAGCTATACGTATTATAAGAGAAAAGGCTATTTTAATAATCTAAATGATTTGACCGTATCTGATAATAACGTAAAGCAAAATATATATATTAACAAGGCGGTAAATTATTCTGTAAATAATGTGTATTATAATGAAGGTAACATATATTCTTTTGAAGGGACGACGACAGGAGCAGGAAAGGGTTATCCGGTAAATGCGGCAGAGTCTGTTAAATATGTAATCACACAGCTTTATATCTGGGGGTGTGTTGACGATTCTGACTGGTTTACTAAGTCATGTGAAGTAAAAGCCATGGAAATAAGCAGTGCATTGATTTCTTCGGAAGTTTTATTTCTTAATGAATTATCCGTACGTTGGGAGGTAAATGTAACAAATAAATATGTGCCTGTATCAGATATCGTAAATATTTGTAAAAAGGTAGTGTATGATATTGAACACACAGATAATAAATATAAAGCCGAATGGATGATTCCCCAAAACAATATTAATGACCAGAAAGCTGTTTTTATTATATCGGGTACTCCGAATAAAATAAGCATTAAGCTTTTGAAGAAATCAATGAACGAAAAAGTGACCGGTAATAATATTCATTACAGTCTTGAAGGTGCAGTATACGAATTGTTTAAAAAATCAGATGACAAATACAGTGTTGCAAAATTTGTAACTGCGTCGGACGGTTTTTCGGATGTCTTGGATATTGAACCGGGAAGATATTATCTGGAGGAAACATTTGCTCCGGCCGGATATAAAAAATCAAATTTGCGGATACCGGTTGACTTATATGGTGATACGACACTGTCATATGCATCATATCCGGTATTAAACGAAGATTATAAACGATGTTCCCTGATGTTCAAAAAATTAAGTTCGGAAAAAGATATCACAAAGCTTGGTTCATATTCATTTGAAGGAGCAAAATACAGCTTATATTATACAAAGAATAAACCTTTGAAGGCCGATTTTGTATACGACGGAAATGTAAGAAAAATTATTATTTCGAACGATGAAGAATACTGGAAGGTAGCTGATATTGAGCTTGACAGAGGGGGAAATGCTCATTTTACAAAGCTTTATCATTTCCTTGATATTAATCCTTCGTCTGTAATTAAAAACGGAATGGAAATTGCTGAAGAGCTTCCGCTTGGGTATTATTCTGCTATTGAAACAGAAGCCCCTAAGTCGTATAAGATAAGTGATACGGTATATTCAATTAATATAAATGATGATTTGGAAATTAATAAGCTTGTTGTATATGATAATCCAATATATGACCCCTTTGGAATTACCGTAATTAAGGAAAATGAATATAAAAATTCATACGGACCAAGTCTTGAAGGCACAATTTTTGAATTTAAATATTATGACGGCTTTTATAATAGTTCAAATCTGCCGGAGACTTCGGAAAAAACATGGTATGTCAATACATTAAAAAACGACAAGGGATACAGCTGCCGACTCGATAATTCAAATCTAATAAAGGACGAAAGTGATGAGCTGTACATTAATGATGAGGGTATGCCATATATTCCGTTGGGAACACTAACAATAAAAGAATATAAATCGGCCAAAGATTATGAGATTAACAGCGGAAAGTTTATTGATTGTGAAGGTAATATCTATGAAAATACATTTTTTATTGCTCATATTAAAGCATCGGGTGATTATTCAAAGCTATATGCTCCGGAGAGTTCTGATTCAATTACATTTACTAAGGAATTAAAAGACAGAACTCTAGTAAGATCAAATTTACGTAAAAGAGTTGATTTAAGTTTCAGAAAAATCAATTCATCGGGAGTTCCGTTAGGCAATGTTTCATTTGAATTATCATATTTGGACAGCTCTGACAATATTATTGAAAGTCATATAATCACAACAGATAATGAAGGATATTATGATTCATCAGATGATGATTTGTGGATATACGGACTGAACGAAGGAAAAACATATAATCAGTATTCTTCGGAGAAGAAAGGCTCGCTTTTACCGGGCAGATATATGCTTACGGAAATAAAAAATGAAGCTAATGCCGGTTATCAGCTTATGGAGCCGATAATATTTGAGGTAAATGATTATGAAAATATTGAAATCGGAAATCTGATTAATTATCCCAATCCATATATAAGCACGACGGAATATGACAATATAACAGGTAATCATATCACCTTTGCCGGAGATAATGCATCCGTTACGGATAGCGTATATTACTATAATTTATCCAAAGGAAAAATATATACCATAAAAGGAGTGATAATGGAACTTTGTGACAACAATAGTGTAAAACCTTTTTATGATAATGATAAGCCGGTCTGTTCATATAAAACCTTTGAAGCAGAAGATTTATCGGGAAAAACTGAATTAAACTTTTATTTTGACGCTTCAAATCTGAAAGGTAAGAAACTTGTAATATACGAATATTTATATGAGGGAGAAAATACTGATGAAATCCGGATAGAAAACGATAAAATTTTATTAGGTAATGTTTTCAGGGATTCAGACGGTAATTTAGTATGTCACGAGAATAAAAACGATATAAATCAGATAATTATTGTTCCCCAAATAAATACATATGCATTCGGATTGGACGGGATAAAGGAGTTTGAGGCAGGTAAAATATTTATCTATGATAATATTGAATATAAAAATCTGATTCCAGGAAACAAGTACAAAATCAAAGGATACATAATTGATTTAAAAAATAAAACATATGTGAAAATCGATAATAAAACAGCTTTTTCAGAATTCGGCTTTACTGCAGATGAAACAGGGAAAACAGTAGTTTCTTATTCGGTTGATATGTCAGATTATATAAATCCGGGAGAATCACGTGATTTTGTAATATGTGAATATTTATATGATGAAAATGATGTACTTATTGCTGCACATGATGATTTATATGATTCTAACCAGAAATTCAGTATATATAAGCCTGATATACCGCCCGAGCCTGATATTCCCAAAACAGGAGATAATACAAACTTATCTTTTTTTGTGATTTTATTGCTTGTTTCGTTGCAAATTATCATATTATATGTTAAAATAAAACATAAATATCAATAAACCTATCAGAAAAGGAAAGAAAATGATATGGGCAATAAACAGAATAATAAATTCAAACAAATTTGTATCGGACTTTTACTTGCATTAATATTATTATTTATTATCGGCGGTATATACTTTTTAAATAACAAGACCATGGATAATAGTAACGGTTTTTCAACCGACGTAATTGCGAATAATCAGACTAATAATACTTCATCACAAAACACTTCAGACGGTAAAAAAGATAATTATGATAATAACATATCATCAGGATTATCGCCTTCCGGCAGTATCGGCTCGGAAAACAGTATTACAATGAGTACTGATAACAATACAATTACTTGTATGCCTTCAAACAGTCCTTCAAATAATTCAATAACAGGCATTACGAATATTACTCATCCTACTGTCATGCCGGATAATGGCACTTCTTCGGTATCTGTAGTTCCTACAGGAACGGTTGTACCCGTTAATAATGTCACACCGATAAAAACTGTAACTCCTGCAAAATACGTAACACCTTTAAAAAGTGTAACTCCTATAAAAGCAATAACACCTGCTAAAAATGTTACACCGACAAAAGCAATAACACCTGCTAAAAACGTTACACCGACAAAAGCAATAATACCAACGAAAAAAGTAACACCTACAAAGATAATTACGCCTACAAAAGATATAGTACCGTCACATAACGTTACTCCGACAAATACAATTATTCCAACAAAACATCCTGTTTATAATTTTACTCCGACACCTACACCGTTTTACTGTAATCATGATTCCTTATATTATTGCTTTGAAGGATTTGAGAGCGTAAAATATGTTACATATCCTGCATGGGATGAGGAAGTTAAAGTTAGGGAATGTGTAAGGTGTGAAGGATGTAAAAAATGGGATGATGAATTTGAATCCTTTTCGGATTTTTTTGATCATGTGATGTTCGATTGCAAATCAAGATACACCGGACCTTTTTATCGTACCAAAACAGTTCATCATGAAGAAAGAGTAGAGGAAGTCAAAACAACTAATTACAAATTAGTTTATTATCAATGCTGTAATTGCGGATTGGTATTATATTTAGACGTGGATTATATAATTGATGAATCAACAATGAGGCGTTATAAAAATCAATTTGGTAAACTTATTGTTATTATAAATTAATCCGATTTTTATTATTTGGTATGAAATATAATAATTTGTAATTTTCATTTATATATTTTTCGGCAAAATAATAATTATTATGTCATTTATTGTCAATTTTTTGTTGACTAAATTGATATTTGTTAGTACAATTACAACATAACGTATTGGAGGTGACTACCTATGGGTAAGTTTATTGTAAAAGAGACAAAATCCGGTATTAAATTTGATCTTAAAGCCGGTAATGGTGAAGTAATTGCAACATCCGAGGTTTATTCAAGCAAGGATTCATGCCTTAAGGGTATTGCAAGTGTTAAGAAAAACAGTGTTGTGGCTGAAGTAGAAGATCAGACTAAGGAAGGATATGCAACATGTAAGAACCCTAAATTTGAGGTTTATAAAGACAAAGCCGGTGAATTCAGATTCAGACTTAAAGCTACAAACGGTCAGATTATTGCAACAGGCGAAGGCTATAAGGCATTGGCAAGCTGTCTTAACGGCATTGAATCAATCAGAAAAAATGCTCCTGAGGCACCTATTGAAGAAGTATAATACAATATGTTTCTTTTGCTCCTATAATCGGATTGCTCCGGTTATAGGAGTTATTTTTTTTGTAAAAAGGGATTATATACTTTACTTTTTCAATGCTATAATTTATCATATAATCAAATAAAGTGATCAAATGATCGGAAAGAGGAAAATATGCCTTGGTGTCCTGTTTGTAAAAATGAATACAGAGAAGGCTTTGAAACATGTTCAGACTGCAGGGTTTCACTTGTTGATAATCTGACTCAGATAAACGATAATCTTCCTATAGCAGCAAAATTTGAAGATAAAGCCATTTGTGAAAAATTTGAAAAATATCTTGAATATACCGGAATAGATTTTATAACGAAAGAAACAGAGTCCTTATATGTTGTTACTGTTTCGGAAGATGATTTTCACAGAACAATGTTAGCCTTGAGTGCATTTTGTAATGTTGAAAAGGATTTATTTATGGAAAAAAATATTGATTCCAGTTATTTCGTCGGCTCAAAAAAAGCCGTTATGGAAGAGCTTAAGGAACAATATAATGAAAATATTTATGATGAAGCAAAATTAGCACAAGACAATAACGAAGAATTTGATGATATGATGAGGCAGGGAAAGAAAATTCTTTCTGCAGGTTCCTTATATACAAGTAAACGGGAGGTTGCGGAAGAAACATACAGCTCCGGAATTATGTTTATTATTTTCGGAATCGCCGGACTTGCATTTATGGTTCTGAATACAATGAATATTGTTGATTTTTTTGCGAGAGGCTTTTCGTCAATTGTAATGTTTATATTTTTCGGTGCAATGTTTATTGGCGGTATATATTCTTGCATATCATCTAAAAAAATCAAATCCGACGCTGATGTTGAGGATAAATTTGTTGAAGAATTAAAGAATTATCTCGATTCTGCAATAACACCTGAAGATTTAAAAAAGGTTGATTTGCCTGATGAATTAATGGAAGTAAATTATATTCACAGAATCAATTATATTAAAGATAAAATACAAAACCAATACGGATATGAGCTTGATGACGCATTTCTTGATTCGTTCATCGAAGACTACTATAATGAACACTTTGAAGAAAATATTTAAATGAAATGAGGAAATCTTCCCATGAAAGAAACCAGGCTTGCGCTTAGTGATGACATTTTACTGAATATTGAAAAACCGGCAAGATATATTGGCGGCGAAGTAAATATGATAAGAAAAGATATAAAGGATACAGATGTACGTTTTTGTATGTGCTTCCCTGATGTTTATGAGGTCGGAATGAGTCATCTGGGCATACAGATTTTATATGATATGTTTAATAAAAGGGATGATGTATATTGTGAACGTGTATATTCACCATGGCCTGACCTCGATAAAATATTAAGAGAGAGAAATATTCCTTTGTTTGCACTTGAGTCACAGGAGCCTTTATACAAATTTGATTTTATCGGCATTACTCTTCAATATGAAATGTGTTATACAAATATTTTACAGATACTTGACCTTGGAAAAATTCCGTTGCTGTCGGCAGATCGTGGAAATGACTGCCCGATTGTTATCGGCGGTGGTCCTTGTTCATATAATCCTGAGCCTATCGCGGATTTCTTTGACATTTTCTACATGGGTGAAGGAGAAACCATGTACTATAAGTTGATTGACACATACAAGCAGAACAGGGCTATGGGAGGCTCTCGAGAGGATTTCCTCAGAAAGGCCGCATCTTTACCGGGAATGTATGTGCCTAAGTTTTATGATGTTTCATACAACGAAGACGGAACCATAAAGGAATTTACGCCAAATATTCCCGAAGCTCCTTCCGTTATCAGAAAAGAGGTTGAAATGTCTCTTTCCGATACATTTTATCCTGATGCTCCGCTTGTGCCTCTGATTCAGGCTGTCCAGGACAGGGTTGTACTTGAAATACAGCGCGGATGTATCAGAGGATGCAGATTCTGCCAGGCAGGTATGATATACAGACCTATTCGTGAAAGAGAGCTTGAGTTTTTAAAGGATAAAGCTAAGAAGATGCTTGATTCAACCGGTCATGAAGAAATTACATTAAGTTCTTTAAGCTCAAGTGATTATTCGAAGCTTAAGGAACTGGTATATTATCTTATTGATGAATATCAGGACAAGCATGTCAACATAGCCCTTCCTTCACTTCGTATTGATTCTTTTGCACTTGATGTAATGAAAAAAGTACAGGATGTTAATAAATCAAGTATCACCTTTGCTCCGGAAGCCGGTTCGCAGCGTATGCGTGATGTGATTAATAAAGGACTTACAAAAGAAAATATATTATCCGGTGCAGAGCTTGCTTTTCAGAGTGGATGGAATAAGGTTAAGCTTTATTTCATGCTCGGACTTCCGACTGAAGCAGAGGAGGATGTAAAGGAAATTGCTTCTCTTGCAAATGAAATGGCAGAAGCTTACTACCGGATTCCTAAATCGGAACGAAACGGCAGAGTGAATATTACTGTATCAACATCTTATTTCATTCCGAAACCATTTACTCCATTTCAGTGGGCAGGAATGAAGACAAGAGATTTCTATAATAATCATCAAAATATTTTAAGTAAAGAAATAAAGGATACGATTAATTATAAAAGCATTCGATATATTTGGCATGATGATAAGACCAGTGAGCTTGAAGGAGTTCTTGCCAGAGGCGACAGAAAGCTTTGTAAAGCTATTCTTGAGGTATATAAGCGCGGTCAGATATTTGATGCATGGGTAGAATGGTTTAATTATGATATATGGCTGGAGGTATTTAAAGATCTGAATATTGATATTGATTTCTATACCTTAAGAGAACGAAAGTATGATGAAATACTTCCATGGGATTTTATTGATGTAGGAGTTACAAAGAAATTCCTTTACAAAGAATATGAAAAAGCGATAAATGTTGAGGTTACTCCAAACTGTCGGGCAAAATGTGCCGGCTGCGGCGCTTCATCATTTGGAGGAGGTGTATGTTTTGAGGGCAAGAATTAAATTTTCAAAATATGATACCATGAGATTTATTGGTCACCTTGATATACAGAGATATTTTCAGAGATTATTTAACCGTGCAAATCTGCCCATGAAATATTCGGAGGGCTTTCATCCGCACCAGATTTTATCCTTTGCCCAGCCGTTATCACTTGGTGTCACAAGTGACGGAGAATATCTGGATATTGAGCTTACGGAAGATGTAGATACTGATGAAATAACTAAAATACTTAATGAAAAGGCTTCACAGGGTATTTTTATCAATAAGACGGTAAGAATAAGCGACAGAGAAGATAATAAAAAACTTGTTACCTGTATGTCGCTTATTGAGAGAGCTGTTTATCTGATAATCATTAAAGATGATGCACCTTGTTTTGATATAAAAAAGGTGCTTTCTGATTTCCTTGGCAGTGAAAAAATTAATGTTATTAAGAAGACAAAAAAAGGCGAAAAAGAAATTGATTTGAAAGAATTTATATATGAAGTATATGATTTTACTTCAGAGCCGGATCCTGTTTACATTGATCCGTCTGCAAAACCTGTTGTCACAACGGATATGATTAATAGTTCAATTGTACATGCGCCTGATTATGATAATGGCAGAAGATTTATTATTAGTCTTGCCGCAGGAAGCGAAATCAATATCAACCCTGAGTTGTTTATAAATACATTAGGTGAAACAATGAATTGTGACTTTGACAGTAAATATTGCAGAATTCACAGGATGGAACTTCTTGGACGAAACAAGAATGAAAGTGTGCCGTTATGTCAAATACTATAATTGCTTATGAAAAAAACAATACAACAATAACTGCCGGATTAATTAATAATGAGCTTGACATGATTTCGATTGATGCTCATAAGGGGATTTATAAGGTCGGTAATGTATTTGTCGGATACATCAATAAGATTGTAAAGCATTTAAATCACGCATATGTGGATATCGGAATGGAAAAGCCCTGCTTTCTGCAGCTTAACGACTGCAAAAAGGTTTATACCATGAATACTCACCCTGATGACAATCTCCATGTGGGTGATTGCGTGCTTGTACAGATAATTAAAGATGCTGTAGGAAATAAAGTCGCCGGAGTTTCAACCAATATATCCATTTCCGATAAATATTTTGTGTTAAACGCCAGCGAAGAATACAGTCTTAGCTTTTCTGCAAAGATAAAGGATTCCGATTTTAAGAAGGCTGTTCGTAATAAGTTTAAAGAGCTCAATATCAATGGCTTCTCCGTTCTTCTAAGGACTAATGCCTACGGTAAAGATATAAACGAATTATGTCAGCTGCTGTATGAATACTATTTATCCGTGAAAAAAATGCTGGATGACGGCACAAAGAGAACAAAAGGCAGCCTGATATATGACGCCTGTCCTCTATATCTTCAGACAATAAGAGACGCCGATACTTCATTTTACGAAAAAATCATTACAGATTCTCCTGAGATTTTAATAAGACTTAAGGACTTCTTTAAGGATGAAGCGGACATTTTAAATAAGATAAACTTTTATACGGACAAGGTTTTGCCGCTTCCGTCCCTGTATGATATGAAAAAGCATCTTTGCGAACTTACAAAATCAAAAATCTGGCTGAAAAGCGGTGCACATCTGGTAATAGAGCATACTGAAGCATTGACAACAATTGATGTCAATACCTCAAAGGCGGGAGATAAGAAAACCAATTTCAGCCAGGGCTATTATGATATTAATCTTGAAGCCGGCAGGGAAATTGTAAGACAGTTAAGGTTAAGAAATATCAGCGGTATTATTATAGTTGATTTTATCAATATGAAAGGCGATTCGGACATAGAACTTTTAAAAAAAATGGAAGAATTTGCAAGAGCAGACAATAAGCTTCAGGTTGTTGATATAACAAAGCTGGGTCTTATGGAGCTGACAAGAAAAAGACAGAGTGTACCGGTAACTAAACTGATTAACGAATACAATTTGTGTGATTAAAAATCTTATTAATTAATGCAAAAAAACTGTTGACATTATGCTACATTTGTAGTATATTATTTCAGTGTGCCGCATAGTGAGGTTTTGTAAAGTATTGTCTGTTTCGGGCAATCACCGTAACTAGCGAGTAATGATAATAGGAGGTGCCCTTAATGTACGCAATTATTGCAACAGGCGGTAAGCAGTATAAGGTAGCTGAAGGCGATATCATTAATGTAGAAAAGCTTGGCGTAGGTGAAGGCGAGATGGTTGATTTTGATCAGGTTCTTGCTGTTAACAACGGTGAATTAGTTGTTGGAACACCTGTAGTAGCCGGTGCTAAAGTTTCTGCAAAGGTTTTAGGTGAAGGCAAGGCTAAGAAAGTTATTGTTTACAAATATAAGAGAAAGAGCGGTTATCATAAGAAAAATGGTCATCGTCAGCAGTTCACTAAGGTACAGATTGAAAAGATTACCATGTAATTTCTGTGCAAGAGGTGAAAAATGATTACTGTAAACATTATAAAGCTTCAAAATGGCAGGATATGCGGCTTTGTCATTGACGGCCATGCGGAATACGATGAAAAAGGCTCGGACATCATATGTGCGGCTGTTTCAACACTTGCCATTAATACAGCTAATTCCATTGAAGAATTCACAAATGATATAATTAATGTATCAATTGACGAAGAAGAGGGCGGACATTTAAGTCTGTTGCTCCCTGAGGTTTCTGATGATTCAGAGCTTTTGCTTAAAGCATTTGTGTTGGGCATTAAAAATATTGAGGCTGAGTACGGTAATCAATATGTTACTCTAGTTTTTTAACATCTTAATAAGGAGGTAAACGGTCATGTTAAAGATGAACCTTCAGTTATTCGCTCATAAAAAGGGTGTTGGTTCTACAAAGAACGGACGTGATTCAGAATCTAAAAGATTAGGTGCTAAGCGCGCTGACGGACAGTTCGTATTAGCAGGAAATATTCTTTACAGACAGCGTGGAACAAAGATTAATCCTGGTCTTAATGTCGGAATTGGCGGAGATGATACATTATATGCTCTTAAAGATGGAGTTTTAAGATTTCAGACTAAAGCCAAGGGAAAGAAATACGCTAACGTAATTCCTGTGGAAGAATAGGATTTAATTATTAAGCCCTGATTATATTAAATCAGGGCTTTATTTTTTAGCTTAATCAATATATAATAAGTATTATAATTATTATATCAGGAGGCAGTATGTTTGCAGATATAGCAACAATTTATATTCGTTCCGGTAAGGGCGGAGATGGTCATGTAAGCTTCATACGTGAGCTTTTTGTTGCAGCCGGCGGACCGAACGGAGGAGACGGCGGAAAGGGCGGAGACCTTATTTTTGAGGTTGATGAGGGGCTGAATACGCTAAATGATTATAGATTTAAAAGAAAATTCTGTGCCGAAGACGGTGAACAGGGTGGAAAAAACAACTGTACGGGACGCGACGGCGAAGATCTTGTATTAAAAGTTCCTTCAGGTACAATTATCAGAGAAAAAAAATCGGGCAAAATCATTGCTGATATGTCCGGTGAAAATAAACGTGTAACAATATTAAAGGGCGGTCGAGGAGGCAAAGGAAACCAGCATTATGCAACCCCTACAATGCAGGTGCCTAAATTTGCCCAGCCCGGCGGCAAGGCAATGGAGCTTGATGTGACACTTGAGCTTAAAGTTATTGCAGATGTAGGACTTGTGGGATTCCCGAATGTTGGTAAATCAACGTTTTTATCAAGAGTTACAAATGCAAAGCCAAAGATTGCAAATTATCATTTTACGACCCTTAATCCAAATCTGGGTGTGGTTAATATTGCCGGAGACGGATTCGTGATTGCCGACATACCCGGTCTGATTGAAGGTGCGTCGGAAGGAATTGGTCTCGGCCATGAATTCCTTAAACATATTGAAAGAACAAGAGTAATCTGTCATATTGTAGACGGTGCAGGAGTTGAGGGACGTGATCCTGCAAGTGATATTAAAAAAATTAATCTTGAGCTTGAAAAGTTCAATCCGGAGCTTATTAATAAGCCTCAGATTATTGTTGCTAATAAGATGGACGTACTTACCCCGGAAGAGCAGACAATAGCAATTGAGCTTCTGTCCGAAGAGTTAAAGGAAGAAATTGACAAAGGAATAGAAATAGTGCCGATTTCTGCCGTTAGCGGTCAAAATGTCGAGGCGCTTCTTTATAAGATAAATGATCTTCTTAAAACACAGCCTAAGGGAGCAATTATTTACGAAAGCGAATATGATCCAAGTGAATATATCGATGAGGATTTGCCTTTTACGGTTGAATATTCCGAAGAGCTTGATGCGTTTGTCGTAGAGGGACCCCGTATTGAAAAAATGCTTGGTTATACTAATCTCGACTCTGAAAAAGGATTTGAGTTTTTCCAGAAGTTCCTTAAGTCGAGCGGTGTTCTTGATGAGCTTGAAGCACTTGGCATTGAAGACGGCGATACAGTCAGAATGTATGGACATGCATTTGATTATTATAAATAATAAACAGGAGATAATATGAACAGCAGACAGAGAGCATACCTTAAAGGACTTGCTATGAATATTGAACCTTCCTTTCAGGTAGGAAAGGGTATGATTACACCTCAAAATACAGAAGCAATAGCAGAGAGTCTTGAGGCAAATGAATTGATTAAAATTAATGTCTTAAATAATTGTGTAGATGAACCTAAAAATATTGCATCAATACTGGCAGAAAGAACAAACTCAGAAATTGTTCAGGTTATCGGTAGAAAAATAGTATTATATAAGGTGTCTAAGAATAAAAAGAAAATCAGCTTAGAGGTAAAGAAAATCCGATGAAAAAAATTGCTTTACTCGGCGGAAGCTTTAATCCGTTTCATAATGGTCACAAGGCAATGCTTGATGCTGCGATTAAAGGCATCAATCCCGATACGGTAATTATTATGCCTGCCAAAAAACCGCCTCATAAAATGGCTTATATGGGTGTAAAGGATATTGACCGTTTTAATATGCTTAAGTGCCTGGAAAAGGATTATGATAATGTAATTGTAAGCGATATGGAACTTAAAACTCCCGGCTTTTCATATACAAAGGATACTGTTTTTAAGCTTAAAAAGCTATATCCCGATTCAATTATATATTTTATTATGGGCGGTGATTCCATAGCAAATTTTGAAAAGTGGAGAGAGCCGGATACTATTGTTAAATAT
Source organism: Clostridiales bacterium (assembly GCA_029010495.1). GTDB lineage: Bacteria > Bacillota > Clostridia > Lachnospirales > Lachnospiraceae > UBA3775. The sequence continues at coordinate 17,986 of JAQXKO010000003.1, forward strand.
GCCTATATTTGTGTATGTATCAGAAATGAGGCAAATGTTGATTATGTAAAGGATAAAATTACTTACCTCAAAAATAAAATCGGCGGTAATTATTATATACTTAATTTTGAACGTATAGATATATCGTCAACAATGATAAGAAATAATATCTTAAATAATATAAGCTGCAGGGGCTTGCTTCCCGATTCGATTCTTGAATATATTGTTGAGAATAATTTGTACAGGAAGACCGGCAACGGCTATTCCCTTAAGGAATTAGTAGAGATAATGGAACAGGAGCTTTTGAAGAGCAGATATATTCATTCGCTCGGTGTAATGAATTGTGCTGCCGACCTGGCTGTTATTTATAATGTTGATATAAACAGAGCCATGACAGCCGGAATTTTGCACGACTGTGCCAAAATATACAGCGCCGCCGAGCTTATTAATATATGCGGACAAAATAATGTTTATCTTTCCGCAAACGAAAAATCTGATGAACAGACAACAAAAAACCTTGTTCATTCAAAGGCCGGAAGTATTATTGCACATAATATTTATTTTATTGATGATGAAGAGATATTATCTGCCATTTATTATCATACTGTCGGCAGACCGGCAATGACAATGCTTGAAAAAATTATTTTCGTAGCAGATTATATTGAACCCGGCAGAAAACAGCTGACAAATCCGCCGCTTGATGAAATCAGAAGAACCGCATATGAAGATATTGATAAATCAGTTGAATTAATATGCAAAAATACGATTGATTATCTTAACAGTATCGAAAAGTATGTAGATAATAATACATTGGAAACTTATGACTATTATAAAGCAATAAGAGAGGATAAAAATGAATAAAAACATACCGATTATAAGAAAAAGTCTTGAAGACAAGCTTGCAAATAATATAATAATGCTTGATATTTCAGAACAGACTGTATTAACAGATTTTATAGTAATTGCTGACGGTTCAAATGTAAACCATCTTGATGCTTTGGTTGATTCAGTAACAGATGAGCTTGCCAGAGAAGGTATCAAGCCTAAGACAATAGAGGGAAACAGTCGTTCGGGATGGGTGTTAATTGACTATAATAATTTTATAATTCATCTTTTCACTCATGAAATGCGTAATTTTTACAACCTTGAGAGAATTTGGATGGATGGTAAAAAAATTACTGACTAAACATATTTTATTCACATATGTATGATAGTATTAGCTGATGATAAAGCTTATTGTATTGGAGGCCAAAGAGTGATAGAGGTTAATAATCTGGTTAAATATTATGGAAATTATCCGGCTGTAAATAAAATATCCTTTTCATTGTCGGAGGGTAAGATATATGGTCTTCTGGGACCAAACGGCGCAGGAAAATCTACAACCATGAATATTATAACAGGATATATCGGTGCTACGAGCGGTAGTGTAAAAATCAATGGATTTGATATTTTGGAAGAGCCCGAAAAAGCAAAGAAGAACATTGGATATCTTCCTGAAATTCCGCCGCTTTTTAAGGATATGACAGTAGACGAATATTTATTATTTGTTGCGGAATTAAAGGGTGTTAAAAGAGCAGAACGAAGAAATCATGTTGATGAAATAGAAGAAAAAACTTTTGTCAGTGATGTAGCTTACAGACTTATTAAGCATCTTTCAAAGGGATACAGACAAAGAGTCGGTCTGGCTGCTGCCATTATTTCATATCCTAAAGTAATTATACTTGATGAACCTACAGTTGGTCTTGATCCGAAGCAGATAAATGAAATGAGGGAATTGATTATCTCATTAAAGAAAAATCATACTGTCATTTTGTCATCACACATTATGCAGGAGGTTGCTGCAGTATGTGACGAGTTACTTATAATATCAAAGGGAACTCTGATTGCAAGAGGTACTCCTCAGGAACTTGAAAAGCTTCAAAATAAAGGTACCGTAATCACCTATAAGCTTAAGGGTCAAAAGGAAGCAATTGAAGAAGTCATACATAATGATTCAAAAATATCCTCCTATGAAATTTCGGAAAATAACGGACATATTTCAGTTTCCTTATCAACTTCACTTGAACCTGATGAGGCTCTTGAAAGATTTTATTTGTTATTTGCAGAAAAGAAGATTATTATACTTGAAAGTAATGCATTAAAGAATTCACTTGAGGATCTTTTTCTGTCAATTGTCAGTAACGATAAGGAGGATGAATAAATGATTGCAATATATAAAAGAGAATTAAAAAGTTTATTTAACTCCATGATTGGCTTTGTATTTATTGCTCTGTATGTTATAGTTGCTGCATTATATTTTAAAACCTATAACATTAATTACGGAATCGCTCAGGTAGGATTTACACTTTATAACTGCAGCTGGGGATATTTGTTATTTGCAATTCTTCCGATGAAATCTCTTCCGGAAGAAAAAAAAGATAAAATCGACCAGCTTCTATACACATCACCAGTATCTGTTACCGGGATAATATTCGGAAAGTATTTGGCAATGTGTACGGTGTTTTCTGTTGCAATGCTTGTACTTTCCACATTTCCCATAGCAATTAATTCTCTCGGATATTCTTTGTTTAAAATTGATTATTCGTTTCTATTTGCTTATTTTTTGTTGGGCTGTGCATATATATCAATTTGTTTATTTATATCATCATTATGCGAAAACCAGATAATATCCGGAGTTCTTTCTCTTGTTGTAATATTCATACTTGAATGCTCGGGGTCACTTGCCTCACTTTTATCGGACAAGGATTATGTTTCGCTTTTATGCTTTATTATTATTGCCATGCTGGCAGGAGTAGTATGCGGAGTTTTTTCAAAGAGCATTATGCTTGGTTTTACAACCGGTACAGGTTTTTCACTTATTGTCATAATTTTGTATATTGTTAAAAAAGAAATGTTTACGGGATTAATTCAAAAGGTTTTAAATTCCATTTCGCCTTCAAATTATCTTATGTCATTTTTTTATTATTATATGTTTGATATTAAAGCTATTGTATTTTATCTTTCGCTAATATTTGTGGGAGTTTTTCTTACTATTCAGATAATTCAAAAAAGAAGATACAGTTAATTATAGGTGGTAATTATTTTATGAACAAAAAAATCAATCGTTCAATTCAGTTTAAAAATGGTTCATACAGCTTTGTAATTACCGTTCTTGTAATTGCCGTAATAGTTGTAGTGAATCTTTTGGTCAATGCATTGCCTGCTTCAAAGACAACCTTCAGTATTTCGGATACGGATTATTATTCAATTACGGATAAGACAAAATCATTTTTGAAGGGAATAAACAACGAGGTAAATATTTATCTTTTATCAAATGAATCAGGCACATTTGAAGAATATACGGAAGCCGTATGCAAAGAATTTGCTTCCGGTTCAAAGAAGATTAAGCTTAATAAAATAGATATGGCGACTGAGCCTGCATTTATGGCAAAATATAAGCTTAACGATACAAAGGCGGCCATGTCTGTTGTTGTTGAAAATAAAACAACCGGCAAATACAGAGTGGTTCCGTATAATTCAATGGTATTTAAGACAGATAAATATGATGAATCAGGCAATTCTTATTCCTCATGGAATTATGACGGTGAAGGACAGATTGCTTCCGCAGTTAATTATGTTACATCTGAAACTGCAGTTAAGGTTTATGAGTTAACAGGTCATAATGAAATATTGCTTTCGGGCACAACTCTTCCTCAGGCTTTAGCAAAAAGTAATTATGAGCTTTGCGATACTCCGCTTGACCTGACGAAGGGTAATGATGTTCCTGATGATTGTGACGTTATTATTATTCATGTTCCTACTAAGGATATTTCTGATTCTGAGCTTGCTATATTAAAGAATTATTGTAAAAACGGCGGTAATATTATTGTGATTTTTAATAATCTCGGTGATATTGATGTATCAAATCTCTACAGTCTTATTAATTATAACGGAATAAAGCTTGTGGACGGTCTTATTATTGAAAAAGATGATAATTATCATTATGCATCCGGAACAGCCTCACAATATATTTTGATGCCTTCTGTTAACAACAGGCATGAAATTACTAAATCGTTAAAGAATTCTGTTGCATGTCTTTACAGCTCGGCAGTTAAAAAATGTGATACAACGGAAAGCACTGTAAATTATATAGATCTGTTATCCACATCCTCTGATTATCAGATAGCTTATGCCGAGAAGAAAGATGAGGATTCCGAATCAAAAACATACACGGTTGATTATACTGAACCGACTCAGCTTGCAGTATTGGCAACAAATGATTTCGGCGGGGTTAAAACATCATCTACACTTGTTATCGGATGCAGTTATTTTCTGCAGAAGGTTGTTGATGATTCAACACTCAATTCAAATATCAGTATAATTACAAATACGATTAAGTATGTTGCCGGTGATGATTCCGACATATATGTAGAAGTTAAAACACTCGAAGAGAAGAGCAATCATCCTACCAAGAGTCAGTCTACAATGCTAATAATAATATATATCGGACTTATTCCGTTTATTTTTATATTGACAGGCGTATGTAATTATATTCTGCGTCAGATTAAAGGATAATTATGAATAAAAAAAGTAAAAATCTTCTGTTTGTCATCATTATACTTGTCCTGCTTATTATTATATATTTTGTTGTAAAAAATAACAGCAAAGAAGAGCAGCCGAATAACACGGAACAGATTAAGGAATTATTATTTCAAAAGGGTACTTCATTTTCAAATATCAAAATTGCAAATGAAAAGTGTAATTTTGAAGTATTTTTTGATGATATTACATTGAAGTGGAAAAAAAAGGATGATGAAAATTTTCATATCAATCAGAAACTGTTTAATTCTATGATAAGCAGTATTTCAGGACTTACATATTCCAGAACGATTACTGATTTTAAAAATCTTGAGGATTTTGGTCTTGAAAATCCTAAGGTGTCCTTTGAGCTCACCGATAAAACAGGTAAAGTTACAAATCTGTTAATTTCATCAAATAAGGTTGATGCGTCCGGAAAAACAACATACTTTATGATTGAAAACGACAACAAGATTTATATTTCCGAAAATACACTCAGTGTATATGGTGATTATGAATTATATGATTTTTGCGAAGTGGCTTCTGTCCCTGTTTTTTCAAAGTATTCACTGGGAAATATTGTAGTTTCTAATCAATACACCGAAAAGCTTGTTGTATTTTCAGGTGATGATAAGCTTTATTATTATAACGGTATTTCTGAAAATGAAGATAAAAAGCATTTGGCAGATGAATCTGACGCAGTTGTATTTTACAATCATTTAAACGAATTTAAATATAATACTGTTGTTTCGCATAATCCGAGTGAAGATGATTTGGCAACATACGGTCTGAAAAATCCGCAATGTACCATAATTATTAATTTTTCGGGTCAGGGAACATATTCAGGAGCGGGTACGGAAACAGAATTTATATATACGCTCAATATAGGTAATCCGGTATCTGAAAATGCAGGAGAATATTACTGCAATTTTACTTGTACCGAAGATGGTAAAGATAGCTACGTATTTTATGATAATTCAGTATATAAAATCAACAATATATATGCGAAATACTTTATAAATCTGAGTAATATCAGACTTAACGGAGAATATTCACTAATTACATCAGTACTTCCCGAAAATGAGCTGCCTGTTCTTACGATGGATATGATTAAATCTATTATCATTTCAAATTCAGACGGATTTTATTGCGGGATTCATAGAGAAAATGATAGATTTACTCTCATAAAAGATCCTGTATCATATGATAAATATGATGCAGACCAAATAAGTATTAAGCAGCTTGAGGGTTATATAACGCAGAAGGATTTATTTGCTTTTGGAAGCAGGATAGAAAGTAATGCTTCTGAAATTATTCTTAATAAATACGGCTTAGGCAATAATTCAAAGCATATAAAAATAGACTTTGCTGCCGATGACAAAAACGGTAACCGGAGAGATTTTACATTTGAATTAAAGCTCGGAAACGAGTATAAGGATGAAAGTGGCGAAGTAACAGGATATTATGTGACTTCTTCCAATTCGGAATATGTATTTGTTATGAATAAACAGATTTGTGAATATCTTGATTTTATTGACTCTGATTATTTCAGCGGTAAGAAAATATATAAATAATTTTGCAAAATAAAAGGCTTTTAAGGATAAACTTAAAAGCCTTTTTACAGTTTAAAATAATAATTAATACATTCTGAATACACCGATAACCTTACCGAGTATGTCTACAGAATCAAAAATAAAAGGAAGCATTGAATCATTTTCAGGCTGAAGACGAATATGACCGTCTTCTTTATAAAAGGTTTTAACCGTAACGGAATCTTCAATAAGTGCAACAACATAATCTCCGTTACGTGCTGTATTCTGCTTACGAACAATAATCAGGTCACCATCCATAATGTGGGCATTTATCATGCTTTCACCCTTAACCTTCAACATGAATATGTCTTCGTTTGGAAGATACATTTCGGGAATAGGGAAGTAATCTTCAATATTTTCCACGGCAAGAATCGGTTCGCCTGCTGTAACGGTACCTACAATAGGAACATTAACCATATCACGACGCAATGTATTAACCTCATCATTAACAAGCTCAATTCTTCTTGAACGCTTAGGGTCTCGTTTAATATAACCTTTTTTCTCAAGAATATTAAGCTGTGAAAAAACAGATGAGGTTGAACTAAGACCGACAGCATTACCGATATCACGAACTGTCGGCGGTATACCGTGCGCTTTAATTTCATTTCTTATATAATCAATAATTAGTTCCTGCCTTTTGGTCAATGAATTTTTATCTGAGCTGCTCATCATAATCCTCCCATTTTTTTCATAATTATAACATACAAATTAATGTTTGTAAACATTTGTTCTATATTTTAAAAGGGCAAATTATATAAATTTTAAACTGTTATTACTTGAATATGTTTTACCGATGTGGTAAACTATAAACAATAAGTCAGAAAGCTTTTGGAGGATTTTATGGCAAAATATAAAAGAGTATTGCTTAAATTAAGCGGTGAGGCAATGGCAGGTGACAATAAGTTCGGCTTTGATGAAGAAACCTGTAAGGCTGTGGCAAGTCAGATTAAAGGTCTTGTGGATAACGGTATTCAGGTTGCAATCGTCACAGGCGGAGGTAATTTCTGGAGAGGCAGAAGCAGTAAAACAATTGACAGGACAAAGGCTGATTCAATAGGTATGCTTGGGACTGTCATGAACTGTATCTATATGTCGGAAATTTGCAGATATGTCGGTTTAAAAACCTCAATTTATACTCCTTTTATCTGCGGCAATGTCAGTGAGGTGTTCTCAAAGGACAAGGCAGTTGCTGATTTGGAGGCAGGAAAGGTAATATTCCTTGCAGGCGGAACGGGACATCCTTATTTTTCAACCGATACAACTACGGCACTCAGGGCTATAGAGCTTGAATGTGAGGTTATTGCAATGGCCAGAGCCGTTGACGGTGTATATGATTCAGATCCAAAGGTCAATCCTGATGCGAAAAAGTATGATGAGGTTACATATCAGGAACTCCTTGATAAAAAGCTTTCGATTCTTGACTTAACAGCTACTGTTATGTGTATGGAAAACGGAGTTTCTACACTTGTGTTTTCTCTTAACGAAGAGAATGCCATTCTTAACAATGTTGCCGGTAAACTTACCGGTACATTAGTATATTAATTTAAGGAGAAGATTATTATGAATCCAATTATTGAACCATTTGAAATTAAAATGAATAAGACTATTTCAACACTTGAAGAAGAATATGCTAATATTCGTGCAGGAAGGGCCAATCCACATCTCCTCGACAAAATAAAAGTTGATTATTACGGCTCACCGACAGCTATCCAGGGTGTTGCTTCAGTAAGCGTTCCTGAGGCAAGAGTAATTGCTATCCAGCCTTGGGAATCAAAGATGATTAAGGAGATTGAGAAAGCCATTATGGCTTCAGAAATCGGTATTACTCCAAGCAATGACGGAAAGATTATCCGCCTTACATTCCCTGAGCTTACCGAAGAAAGGCGTAAGGAACTCACAAAAGACGTAAAGAAAAAAGGAGAAGCTGCTAAGGTTGCCATCCGAAACATCCGTCGTGATGCCAATGATGCCATTAAAAAGGCTTCAAAATCCGATATTTCCGAAGATGAAGTCAAGAAGCTTGAAAATGATGTTCAGAAGACTACAGATAAGTTCATTGAATCTATTGACAAAATGATTGAATCTAAGTCAAAAGAAATTATGACTGTATAAATTATCTGGGCTGTTGCATTATATATTATGTAACAGCCTTTTTGATGTTGATATGGAGGAATAAATTTGGCAGAAACAGAACTAAAAATTCCCAAACATGTTGCCATTATTATGGACGGTAACGGCAGATGGGCTAAAAAAAGGCTTCTTCCGCGTACTGCGGGACATATTCAGGGAAGTAAAGTCGCTGAGCAGATTTGTGAAGATGCATATAATCTCGGAATCGAATATCTGACCATATATGCTTTTTCTACAGAAAATTGGGCAAGACCTCAAAAAGAGGTTGATACATTGATGGATCTTCTAAGAAAATATATGAAGGACAGTATTGAACGCAGCACTAAGAATAATATGGTCGTAAAGGTTCTCGGCGACAAGTCCCGGCTTGCACCGGACCTTATTGAGTCAATAGATAAGCTTGAGAAAATAACTGAAAATAATACAGGTCTCAAATTTAATGTTGCAATTAATTATGGCGGGCGCGATGAAATTGTAAGGGCAGTTAAAAAGCTTTACGGTGATATCGAAAACGGAACTTACTGTATAGAAGATGTTAATGAAGAGATTTTTGAATCTTATCTTGACACCGGGAACGTTCCTGCTGTAGATCTGATGATACGAACAAGCGGAGAGCTGCGTACTTCTAATTTTCTTCCCTGGCAGCTGACTTACGCAGAATTATATTTTACAGATGTATTATGGCCTGATTTTAATAAAAAAGAATTACAAAAGGCTATTGAATATTACAACAAAAGAGACAGAAGATTCGGAGGTGTAAAATGAAACAGAGAGTAATAAGCGGTGCCATTCTTGCGGCTGTTCTTATACCTGTTTTACTTTTAGGCGGTTATATTACTTCAGTTAGTCTGGCCATTGTTTCAATAATCGGAATATTTGAATTATTAAGAGTTTTTAAGCTTGAAAAATCTTTGCCTGCAATTGTATCTTATGTTGCGTGTATACTTTATTACTTAAATCTTGCAATATTAGACGGTGTATATTCATATATTATAATTATCGGGTTATTTATTGCACTTCTGATTTGTGTTGTATTAAAATATCCCGGAATCAAAACCGGAGAAATAGCACTTGCGTATTTTTCTTTTATTTATGCCGGAATCCTTCTCAGCTTCGTATATAACATCAGAATATTGAATGAAGGAATATATCTTGTATGGATGATTTTTATTTCATCCTGGATTTGTGACACATGCGCATATTTCAGCGGTGTATTTTTAGGAAAACATAAAGCTTTTCCTGTTCTTAGCCCTAAGAAAACATGGGAGGGCTGTGCAGGAGGAATAATCGGTTCTGTATTAGTAAGTCTTATATATGCAGTTATATTTAATGATAATATATCTGTCTTTGACAATATATACATTGCATTACCTGTTATTACTGTTGTAAGTGCGGTAATTTCAATGTTTGGAGATCTTGCCGCATCTGCCATAAAGCGTGAATATGGAATAAAGGACTACAGCAATCTTATACCCGGTCACGGAGGAATTATGGATCGTTTTGATTCTGTTATTTTTGTAGCTCCCGTCGTATATTTTATGATAGTATTTTTAATGGCTTAAAAATAATAGTCTCTGGTATATGCCGGAGACTAATTTTATAAATGAAAGAGGAAAAAATGAAGAATATATCAATTCTGGGTTCAACCGGCTCAATCGGTACACAAGCACTGGAAATCGTAAGAAATTATCCGGACAAATTCAGGATTCTTACAATTGCTGCGAATAAAAATATTGAGCTTGCAGAAAAGCAGGCCAGGGAATTTAAGCCTGAGATGGTTTGTATGTATGATGAAGAATGTGCCAATACATTAAGAATAAAACTTAACGACACTGATATTAAGGTTGTTGCAGGCATGGACGGACTTATTGAATGTTCAACATATAATGGTCTCGATATGGTTATTACCGCCTTAGTAGGCATGATCGGAATCAGACCCACTATTTCCGCAATTAAGGCCGGTATTGACATTGCACTTGCCAACAAAGAAACACTTGTTACTGCAGGTCATATTATTATGCCTATGCTTAAAGAATATGGTGTAAATCTTTATCCTGTTGATAGCGAGCATTCAGCAATATTTCAATCTCTTCAGGGTATAAATTATTACGGAAAAGCAATATCTGAAGGTAATGACCAGATTAAAAACATCATTCTTACAGCGTCAGGCGGTCCATTTAGAGGGAAAAAGAAGCAGGACCTGGTAAACATTACAAAACACGACGCATTAAAGCATCCGAACTGGAGTATGGGTGCAAAGATAACAATTGATTCTTCTACTTTGGTTAACAAGGGGTTGGAGATGATGGAGGCCGGCTGGCTGTTCGGTGTGCCATGCGAAAAAATCAACATAGTAATTCATCCTCAGAGCATATTACATTCTGCAGTAGAGTTTGTTGACGGTGCGGTTATCGGACAGATGGGTGTACCTGATATGAAGCTTCCGATTTTATATGCTTTATCATATCCGGAAAGATTTTCTATGGACTGTAATAGACTTGATTTATTTAAAATGTCATCAATGACTTTTGAAAAACCGGATTATGATACCTTTACGGCACTCAGTCTTGCAAAAACAGCTATGAAAAGAGGCGGAAGTCTTCCGACAGTATTTAATGCGGCAAATGAATACCTTGTAAGTAAATTTCTGAAGGATGAAATAAAATTTCTGGATATTCAAAAATATATTGAATATGTAATGAATAAACATAGTATTATCAATAATCCTTCTGTTGAAGAGATTCTTTATACGGAATATGAAACATATAAAATTTTAGGTGATTTAAAATATTCGGAGGTATAAATGATTAAATTTTTAAATATTCTGCTTGCATTAATAATACTAAGCCTGATTATTATTATTCATGAGTTTGGTCATTTTATTCTTGCAAAAATAAACGGTGTAACCGTTAATGAATTTAATCTCGGCATGGGACCGATAATTGTAAGCAAAAACATTAAGGGAACGAAGTTTTCGATACGTCTGTTACCGATTGGAGGAAGCTGCGTTATGCTTGGTGAAGACAGTACAGAGGATGACCCAAATGCCTTTTGCAGCAAAAATGTCTGGCAGCGAATATCTATAGTTCTGGCCGGACCTGTATTTAACTTTATTCTTGCCTTTGTACTCGGAATATTTATCGTTTCTATCGGCGGCAGGGATTTACCTGAGATAATGTCGGTCGATGAAGGTACTAATGCTTATGAAGCCGGCTTAAGAGAAGGAGATATCATTAAAAAGATTGAAGGTAAAAGAATAAGCCTCGGCCGCGATATATATAATTATATTTATTTTAATAATCTTGAAGATAACACCTATAAATTTGAAGTATTAAGAGACGGTGAGATTGTAAAGCTTGATGTAAAACCTGAGGAACAGACACAATATTTTATCGGAATAAGCTATGAGGCGTCTGATGAGCCTGCAATGGTAACAATTACGGAAAATTATCCTGCATCAAAGGCCGGATTGCGTAATGAAGATACAATCATTGCCATAGACAATGAAAAGATTAATTCTGGCAATGAGCTTTCAAAATATTTTGAAGAGCATCCTATGACTGATAAAAAAGTCAAAGTAACTATTTCAAGAAATAATTATGAAAAAGATTATGAGATAATTCCTGAATATAATACTATATACAGCTTTGGCTTCGGATACAATGTGGGTCGAACTAAGGCTAATCCGTCGGAAGTATTAAAATACAGTTATCTTGAAATGGATTATTGGATAAAGACAACCATCAAAAGCCTTGGTTATATGCTTACGGGTCATGTATCCTCTGACAGTGTCGGCGGTGTTGTCAGGGTGGTTGATTCAATCAGCGACAGTGTAGAGGAAAGCAAGGATTACGGCGGCAAAGTCATGTCGCTCAATCTTGTATTCTGGACAATTGTAATAAGCGCAAATCTGGGTGTTGTAAATCTTTTGCCACTTCCTGCACTTGACGGCGGCAGACTGTTATTTATGATTATAGAACTGCTTCGCGGCAAACCAATTGACAAGGAAAAAGAAAATATGGTTCACTTTATAGGAATAATACTTTTATTTATTCTGATGATTTTCCTTGTAGTAAATGATTTCAGATTGATTCTTTTCTAAATTTCAGGAGGTACTATGTACAGAGATAATACTAAAGTAATAAAAATCGGAAACAGATTAATAGGTGGCGGTAATCCGGTTCTTATTCAGTCAATGTGCAATACAAGAACAGAGGATGTAGATGCTACTGTTAATCAGATTTTAAAACTTGAAGATGCAGGCTGTGATATTATAAGAGTTGCCGTTCCAAATGAAAAAGCAGCCAATTCTGTTGGTATAATAAAAAGCAGAATCAATATACCTTTAGTGGCTGATATTCATTTTGATTACAGACTTGCTATTATGGCTATTGAAAACGGTATTGATAAAATACGAATTAATCCCGGTAATATCGGCTCAAGAGAGCGACTTGAAGCTGTGGTGGCAGCAGCCAGGGAAAAAAATATACCAATACGTGTAGGCGTTAATTCGGGCTCATTAGAGAAAAATCTTATTGAAAAATACGGTCATGTAACTGCAGAGGCAATTGTTGAAAGCGCACTTGATAAGGTCAGAATGATTGAAGAATGTAATTATGATAATATCGTTATCAGTATTAAATCTTCTGATTGCCTGATGTGTATTAAGGCTCATGAACTTATTGCACAAAGCAGCAGATATCCGCTTCATGTAGGTATTACCGAATCGGGTTCTGCATATGCCGGCAATATTAAATCTGCAATCGGTATAGGAAATATACTATATCAGGGAATCGGAGATACAATAAGGGTTTCGCTTACAGATGATCCTGTAAATGAAGTTAAATCCGCCAAAATAATTCTTAAAACTCTGGGGCTTCGAAATGACGGAATAGAGGTCGTTTCCTGCCCGACATGCGGTCGTACAAGCATTGATTTGATAGGACTTGCACAAAAGGTTGAAAAAATTACCGAAAAATATACAACTCCGCTAAAAGTAGCAGTGATGGGCTGTGTGGTAAACGGTCCGGGAGAAGCAAGGGAGGCAGACCTTGGCATAGCAGGCGGTAAAGGCGAAGGTATTATTATCAAAAAGGGCGAAATTATTGCCAAGGTTACAGAAAATGAGTTGTTATCAAGATTTGAAGAGGAGCTTGTAAAGCTTATTAATTCTGTTGAATAATTATTTAATATACTAATGAAAGGATGATTAATGATGACAGGTATACTTGATATTTTTCCGTTAAATTACATGAAGGAAGATTTTAATAATGCAGTATCCGGTATAATTGTAGATAAAATCGGCATATCACAGACAAAAGACATTGCCAACATATATTGTCATTCTGACAAGCCTGTTCATCCTTTTTATTTATACAGCCTTGAAATCGCCCTGAATTCACAACATTTTTTTAATACAGATAAAGAGTGTAAAGTAAATATATATTATCCTTTTACCGAGAATTATGATATAGAAAAATGTTTTGAGGAATTTAAAAGTTATATTTCTTATGCAATAGGTGTAAATAATAAACATGAATCCGTTATTTTTTCCGAGGCAGAATTGTCTGTAAACGGAGAAAATATTATATTATCATTTCCTAAAAACTTCCTGACAATAGGAAGCTCAGATTTAATTAAGGATAAAGTACAGTGTATATTTAAAGAGTGGTTTCACAAAGACATAAATATTTTATGTGAATTTTTCGAGACAGAAGAAAAGATTGCCTCGCCTGTGTACGAGTTTTATAATCCTGATAATTACAGACGAGCGGACAAAAAAGAAAAGCCCAAGGATTTACAGGCGCCAAGGCAAACTGCTGTTTCTGCCGGAAATTCTAAATCCGGCGCTAAGTCAGGAGACACAAAGTACACTTTCAAAAAGAAACTGCCTGATGATCCCGATATTATTTATGGTAAAAACTTTGAAAGTGACCTTTTTGAAATACGTGACCTTATCGACGGACTTAATGAGGTTATGATAAAAGGTATGGTAACAGATATTGCCGAAAAAGAAATCAGGGATGAAAGACTCATAATTACTATTTATATAACTGATTTTACCGATACGATAGGTGTTAAAATATTTATTAAAAAAAGTGAATATGAAGGGCTTAAGGATAATATAAAGCCAGGTAAGTTTCTGTTAGTGTCAGGCAAATGCACAATGGACGCCTTCGATAAAGAGCTTGTATTATCTTACATAAACGGAATTAAAAAAATCAAAGATTACAGAACGGTCAGATTGGATTTGTGCGAAGAAAAGCGTGTTGAGCTTCATGCCCATACACAGATGAGTGATATGGATGCAGTTACAAATACCACTTCATTTGTCACGAGAGCTTTTGAATGGGGGCATCCTGCGGTTGCGATAACAGACCATGGAGTTGTACAGTCTTTCCCCGAAGCAAGTCATGCACTTAATCCTAAAAAATATGCAGGCAATCCCGAAATGGAAGCCAGGCTTAAAAATTTCAAAATAATTTACGGCTGCGAGGGTTATCTTGTAAATGACGATGACTTGATTGATGAATTTGGAAACATAAAGCTTCCAAAGGAGCAGTATATTGAAGAGATCGGAAAAAGAAATTACTATCATGTAATTATTCTTTGTAAAAATGATCTTGGACGTTCGCATCTTTATAAGCTTGTTTCCGATTCTCATCTTATATATTACAGAAGAAGACCTCGAATTCCGAAATCACTTTTGAAAAAATATAAAGAAGGGCTTATTATCGGCTCTGCATGTGAAGCCGGCGAAATTTTCAGAGCCATTGCCAACGGAGCTTCAGAAGAAACAATTGAAAATATATGCAGCCTTTATGATTATTATGAAATTCAGCCGATTAGTAATAACAGCTTCATGAAGGAAAGCGTAAAATATCCTGATATAAAAACAGATAAGGATTTGCAACTTCTGAATATAAAAGTGGCAGAGCTTGCAAAAAAACATGACAAGCTTTGCGTGGCGACCTGTGATGTTCATTTCCTAGATAAAGAAGATGAAATTTACAGACGTATTATTATGGCCGGCAAAGGATTTGCTGATGCAGATAACCAGCCTGAGCTTTATTTCAGAACAACTGATGAGATGTTAAGGGAATTTTCTTATCTCGGTGAAGACAAGGCTTATGAAATATGTGTTACAAACACAAGACGTATAGCAGATATGATTGAGAAAATCGCTCCTGTACGTCCTGATAAATGTCCGCCTGTTATTGAAAATTCCGATGAAGAACTCAAGGAGATGTGCTATAAAAAAGCACAGTCCATGTACGGAGAAAATCTTCCGGAGATTGTTAAAACAAGACTTGACAAAGAGCTTAATTCAATTATTTCCAACGGCTATTCAGTTATGTATATTATTGCACAAAAGCTTGTAAAAAAGTCTAATGACGACGGATACCTTGTGGGTTCACGAGGTTCTGTAGGTTCATCTTTTGTAGCAACAATGTCCGGAATAACTGAAGTAAATCCGTTGCCGCCTCATTATTATTGTCCTGAATGTCATTATACTGATTTTGATTCTGATATAATAAAAAACGCAATAGATAATCAGCTTTCGGGCTTTGACCTTCCTGATATGAAATGTCCGAAATGCGGCAGACGTCTTGTAAGAGACGGTCAAAATATTCCTTTTGAAACCTTTCTTGGTTTCTACGGTGACAAAGAACCTGATATTGATTTGAACTTTTCGGGTGAATATCAAAGTAAGGCTCATGCTTATACCGAGGTTATTTTTGGTGAAGGCCATACCTTCAAGGCAGGAACAATAGGAACACTTGCCGAAAAAACTGCATACGGATTTATCCTTAAATATTATGAGGAAAGAGGTATTACGAAAAAAGCTGCCGAAATCAACAGAATCGTAAAGGGCTGCGTAGGTGTACGCCGTACGACAGGACAGCATCCCGGCGGAATCGTAGTACTTCCTCACGGTGAGGAAATATATACATTTACACCTGTTCAGCATCCTGCAAACGATATGAACAGCACTATTATAACCACTCATTTTGATTATCACAGTATTGACCACAACTTGCTAAAGCTTGACATTCTTGGACATGATGATCCTACCATGATAAGATTTCTTGAGGACCTGACAGGAGAGGATGCAAAAACCTGGCCTATGGACGATAAAAAAGTTATCTCACTTTTCTCCGGTACAGAGGCACTTGGTGTTACTAAAGAGGATATAGGCTGTGAGCTTGGTTCCTTGGGGCTTCCGGAGCTCGGAACAAATTTCGTTATGAACATGCTTAAGGAAACAAAACCTCAATCGTTTTCGGATATGATAAGAATTTCCGGTCTTTCTCACGGTACTGATGTATGGACCAATAATGCCCAGGAGCTTATTAAAGAGGGTAAATGTACTCTGCCTACGGCAATCTGTACAAGAGATGATATTATGACATATCTTATTCTTAAGGGAGTGGAAGCCGGCAAAGCATTTAAAATCATGGAGAGTGTACGTAAAGGAAAAGGTCTTACAGAGGAAATGGAAGCCACTATGGTTGAAAACAATATTCCTGACTGGTATATCTGGTCCTGTAAAAAGATTAAATATATGTTCCCAAAGGCTCATGCATGTGCATATATTATGATGGCTTTCAGAATAGCGTACTGTAAGGTTTATCATCCGCTTGCATATTATGCTGCATATTTCAGTATAAGAGCTGACGACTTTGATTACGAAATGATGGCTCAGGGTTACGAACATCTGCAATCCAATATGGATGAAATCAAGAAAAAAATATCACTAAATACAAACACATCAAAGGAAGCATCTCTTTATGATGACATGATGATTGTACGTGAAATGTATAAAAGAGGTTTTGAATTTACTCCAATTGATGTATATAAGGCAAAAGCAAACAGATTCCAAATTGTTGACGGAAAGCTTATGCCGAGTCTTATAACAATAAATGGTATGGGAGGTAAGGCTGCAGAGCTTGTTGAAATTGAAGCAGCCAAAACACCTTTTGTTTCAAGAAACGAGTTTAAACAGAGATGTAAGGTTCCTCAGACAGTAGTGGATGCAATGAACAGAATGGGGTTATTGTCAAATCTGCCGGAAGATGAACAGCTTTCATTATTTGACATGCTTGGTGAATAATTTTTCTGCATACCCTTAAAATCCAATTAAGGGTATGCAGTTATCAACTTAAAACTTTAAAAAAATATAAAAAAAATACTTGATTTTTTTCGACATATATAGTATAGTATTTCTTGCGTGAGTTATGGCTCGTTGGTCAAGCGGTTAAGACGTCGCCCTCTCACGGCGAAAACAGGGGTTCGATTCCCCTACGAGCTGTTATTTAACGGAAACGATGGTTTCCGTTATTTTTTTTACCTTTTTTGACTGTTTTGGCTTGATAAAAAAATAGAAATTTTATATAATGTATTTTGGTTTAATTTAAATATATTAATGATAATTACCCATATGGGATTATATACGGAGGATTTTATGAAATTTTACGGTGAAAACGAACTCAGAAGAATGTATCTTGAATTTTTTGAAAGTAAAGATCATTTAAAATTAGACAGCTTTTCTCTTGTTCCAAAAAATGATAAAAGCTTACTTCTGATAAATGCCGGTATGGCACCTCTTAAACCTTATTTTACCGGTCTTGAAATACCGCCAAGAAGAAGAATTACAACCTGTCAGAAATGTGTACGTACGGGCGATATTGAAAATGTAGGTAAAACAGCACGTCATCTTACATTTTTCGAGATGCTCGGTAACTTTTCCTTTGGCGATTATTTTAAACACGAGGCCATTGCCTGGAGCTGGGAATTCCTTACGAAAGTATTAGGTATGGATCCTGACAGATTATATCCTTCCATATATGGCGAGGATGATGAGGCATTTAAAATCTGGAATGAAGAAATCGGTATTCCGGAGGAGAAGATTACACGTTTCTATCGTGACCCTGTAACGGGTGAATGTGATAATTTCTGGGAACATGGTGCAGGTCCCTGCGGACCTTGCTCAGAGATTTATTACGACAGAGGCGTAAAGTATGGCTGCGGCAAACCGGATTGTAAGGTTGGTTGTGATTGCGATCGATTTATGGAAGTATGGAATAATGTATTTACACAGTTTGACGGTGACGGCAAGGGTGGCTATACAGAACTTAAGAACAAAAATATTGATACAGGTATGGGTCTTGAAAGACTCGCTGTTGTGGTTCAGGATGTTGACTCTGTTTTTGATATCGACACTATGAAAGCAATCAGAGATAAGATTTGTGAGCTTTCAGATAAAACTTACAAGGTGAATGAGAAGGATGATATTTCAATAAGATTAATTACTGACCATATAAGGAGCTCAACCTTCCTTATTTCTGACGGAGTTATGCCTTCAAATGAAGGAAGAGGATATGTTCTCAGAAGAATTATTCGTCGTGCCGCAAGACACGGAAGAATGCTCGGAATTAATAATTTATTTATGGCAGAGCTTGCAAAGACTGTAATAAATGAATCTAAGGACGGATACAGAGAACTTGAAACAAAGAAGGATTTTATCCTTACTGTATTAACTAATGAGGAAAAGGCTTTCAATAAGACTATTGATCAGGGCTTGTCAATTCTTTCGTCAATGGAAGAAAATATGAATAAGGCCGGCATTAAAACATTAAACGGTGACGATGCCTTTAAGCTTTATGATACTTACGGCTTCCCTATTGATCTTACAATTGAAATCCTTGAAGAAAAAGGCTATGATGTCGATATAGACGGCTTCAATAAGGCCATGCAGATTCAGAAGGAAACAGCACGTAAGGCAAGAAAAGTAACAACATATATGGGTGCTGACGCATCTGTATTTGACAGTTATATTACAAAAACCGAATTTACGGGTTATACTACATTATCTGATAATGCTGTTATAAGCATTATGTCTGAGGATAAGGAAGAAGATGGTAAGATTGTATCAGAACTTGTTGATTTCCTTGGTGAAGGACAGAATGGTACAATTATAGCTGATAAGACTCCTTTTTATGCTACAATGGGTGGTCAGGAATCTGATAAAGGTATCATTAAAACAGATGAAGGTGAGTTTGAAGTCACAAATGTTGAAAAGCTTGTCGGCGATAAATATGCTCATCACGGCGTAGTAAAGAACGGAATTATTAAGAAGGGCGAAAAAGGCAGCTTTGAGGTTTGTGAAGCAATCAGAAATGCAACATGCAGGAACCATAGTGCAACACATCTTCTTCAAAAGGCACTTCGTGAAGTTCTTGGTCCTCATGTAGAGCAGCAGGGTTCATATCAGGACAGTGAGAGAACCAGATTTGACTTTTCACATTTCAAGGCACTCACTTCTGAAGAATTACTCGAAGTAGAAAATATTGTAAATGCTGCGATTGCTAAAGATTACCCTGTTGTAACAGATATTATGTCTATTGATGATGCTAAAAAGAGTGGTGCCATGGCTCTTTTCGGAGAGAAATACGGTGATTCGGTACGTGTAGTAAGTATGGGAGATTTTTCCAAGGAGCTTTGCGGCGGTACTCATGTTAAGAATACAGGCGCCATCGGAGCATTTAAGATACTTTCCGAATCAGGTATTGCAGCAGGTGTAAGACGTATTGAAGCAATTACTTCCGATAACGTATTCTCGTATTATGCAAATATCGAAAATAAACTATCAGAAGCGGCTAAGGCTGCCAAGTGTTCAACTGATGACCTCACAAAGAAAATTAATTCTTTACTTGAGGAAATCAAGGGACTTCAATCTGAAAATGAAAAGCTTAAGAGTAAGCTTGCAAAAAATTCAGCAGGAAACATTCTTGATAATGTAACTGAAATAGGCGGAATTAAAGTACTTACTGCCTCAATTTCCGAAGTTGATATGAACGGACTCAGAAGCCTTGGTGATGAATTCAAATCAAAGCTCGGAACCTGCTATATATTTATTGCTTCAACACTTGGTGATAAGGTTTCTCTTATTGCCATGGCTTCAGATGATGCAGTAAAGGCAGGAGCACATGCAGGTAACCTTATCAAGAGTGTCGCTTCAATTGTAGGCGGTGGCGGCGGCGGACGTCCTAATATGGCGCAGGCCGGCGGTAAGAATACTGCAGCAGTTGATGAATGCTTAAAAAAGGCTGTTGAAGTTATTAGAGAACAGTTAGCATAATTTCAGTACCTTTACAATGAAACCGTTTTTGTATGTAATAAAACATTTTTACAAAAAATACAAATTAATTGTTGACTATTATACTAATTATGTAGTATACTAGCAAAGTACATTGTTTCAATGTAAATATTGGTAGTTTTACCTATTCCACAATTGGAAGGGGGTCGTAAAGAGATGTCAAATGTTATCGTAAAAGAAAACGAATCATTAGATAGCGCACTTCGTCGCTTTAAGAGAAATTGTGCTAAGGCTGGTATTCAGCAGGAAATTCGTAAAAGAGAACATTATGAGAAGCCATCTGTTAGACGTAAGAAGAAGTCAGAGGCTGCTCGTAAGAGAAAGTACAATAAATAATACGAATAATTATAAAAGCTGTCATTTCTGGCAGCTTTTTTTCATATTATAAAATATAAATGTATGTATTTTAAAATATGAATAATCAATTTAAAACAAATTTAAAATATATAAAAGATGAATTAAATAAAACCGAAAAAAATTGGAAAAAGGAAAAAATCAAAAGATTTAACAGAATTTCCGGTTATTTTAATATTCCTGATGACTGTGTTGCAAAATCAATGCTTATTACTGTAATCGGCTGTAATGATATTCAGATTGATAATTACGGTAAAATAGAAAAATGTTCTGATAGTGAAATTATATTATGTAATGAATATGAGAGAATAAATATATGCGGCAGTAATATGAAAATATTATGTTATACACCAAATGAAATAGCAATAAGAGGTATTATCGGTTCAATAAATATTAATAAATAACCGGGGGCATATGGATAATCCGTTTTTATTTTTAAGCAAACGATATGTATGTATTGAATGCAGTAATGCCGACAGAATAATTCGTCTTTTTATTAATAATAAAATTGAACTGTCCGAATTAAAATATAACAAGGAATATATCACGGGGTATATTCCTTGCAGTGATTATAAACGCTTATGTATTCTTTGTAAAAAAGCAAGAATAAGGATACAATCAGGCTCATATAAAGGTCCTGCAGAATTGATTAGCCATCTTAAACAGGGGTGGTATTATATTTTTTTATTATCAATTACAGCAATTATATATATTTATTTGAACAGTCTTATTCTTACTATTCAAATTAACGGTAATTATTATTATACTGATGAGCTTATTACTGATTATCTCAAAACGAAAAGTATAACTTTGTTTTCAAAACGTAAAGACTGTGATGCCGAAAAGCTGAACAAAGATATAAGAAAAGATTTTGAATATGTAGTCTGGTGTGATTCTCAAATCAACGGTAATAATCTTAATATTAATCTGTTAGAGGACTACACAAGTCTTAATGAAAGATATGCGGATGATTCAATAAAATCTAAGGTTTACGGTAAAATTGAATCAATAATGCTTAAATCAGGAACCCCTTTAAAAAAAATCGGTGATGAGGTAGTGCCCGGAGAAGAAATAATCATATCAGAATCAGTAATAAAAAATATTTACGGGGAAGAGATTACAAAAGTTGATGAAACTGCGGATGCAGATATAAGGATTGCATTTACAACAAAGGTGATATTTTCAACTCCTTTAAATATCGAAATAAAGCAAAAGACAAATAAAATCAAAAGAGGACTTGATATTTACGCAAAAACAAAATTTTTTTCGTATCAGCCATATATTTATGATGACAAATATGATATAATAACCGAGAAAGTGGATATATATGCATTTGGAAAGATTAAGCTTCCGATATATATCAATACAACCAAATATTATACAACCAATAAAATATCTATTACATTATCTGCCGAAGAAGCCCAAGACCTGCTTTTGGAAAAAGCCGAACTAAAGGATAAAGAATATATATTAAAAGGATATAATATTATTGACAAAAATACAGATTTTTATATTAAAGATGATGAAGTTATTCTGTCCGTTACATATAACCTGAGCGGTAATGCCACTGACAGCAGATAGGAGGTTTACTTTTGATACAGACAATAACAGGCATTAATTCATCTCACATTAAAAATATTTTTGGTGAATATGATTCAAATGCTAAAATAATCGAAAAAACTTTGCGTGTCACTCTGCTTCAGAGAGAAAATGAATTGAAAGTTATAGGAGAAGAAGGCCCTGTAAAAAATGCATGTGAAGTAATTAACAGCCTTTATGAATTATCAAAAAAAGGCAATCAGATTGCCACTCAGAATGTAAATTATTGTTTATCCCTTGTGGCAACGCATAATACGCATCTGGCAGTTGAAATTGATAATGATTTAATCTGTCATACAATCACAGGTAAGCCTGTCAAGCCAAAGACAGTCGGACAGAAAGAATACATGGATGCCATAAGAGAAAAAATGATTGTTTTCGGAATCGGTCCTGCCGGTACCGGAAAGACTTATCTTGCAATGGCCGCTGCCATAACTGCATTTAAAAATGATGAGGTTAACAGAATAATCTTAACAAGACCCGCAATTGAAGCCGGCGAAAAGCTTGGCTTCCTGCCCGGAGATCTACAGCAGAAGATTGACCCGTATTTGAGACCTTTATATGATGCATTATACCAGATTATGGGTGCAGAGGCATTTTTGAAAAATCAGGAAAAAGGACTAATTGAAGTGGCGCCTCTTGCTTATATGAGAGGACGTACGCTTGATAATTCCTTTATTATTCTTGATGAGGCTCAGAATACTACACCTGCTCAGATGAAAATGTTTTTGACGCGAATCGGTTTCGGCTCAAAAGCAGTTATTACAGGGGATCTTACTCAGAAGGATCTTGGTGCAGGAGAAAAATCAGGTCTGGATGAAGCAATAAATGTATTAAGCGGAATTGAAGAAATTGCAATAAAGCAGCTTACAAATGCTGACGTAGTACGTCATCCGCTTGTACAGAAAATAGTAACAGCGTATGATAAATATGAAAACAGGCAAATGAGCAGAAGACAGGGAAAGGTTAAGGACAGGCATTATGACAATTAATATTGATAAAGAAACAGAACTATTAATGGATTTTGATTTCAAATCATTATTCGAAAAAGTAATTGAATATGCCTCTGATTTTGTATGCTGTCCTTATGAAATTAATGTAAATATTCTTTTAACCGATGATGAAAATATACATTCGATTAATCTTGAAACAAGAGACATAGACAGACCAACGGATGTATTATCATTTCCGATGATTGAATATGATATACCCGGTAATTTTAATGTTATTGATGAAAATGATATAACCATGTTTGATTTAGAAACAGGAGAGTTATTATTGGGTGATATCGTTATTAGCCTTGAAACAGCCCTGAGACAGGCTGAAGAATATAATCATTCATATGTCAGAGAGCTCGCCTTTTTGTGCGTACACAGTATGCTTCATCTTTTTGGTTATGATCATATGGAAAATGATGAACGTATTGTTATGGAAAAAATGCAGAAAGAAATATTAGAAGGAATTAATATAACAAGAGATTATGAATAATAAGAATCTGAAAAAAAATATAATTGTGCAGGGTTCCATTCTTGCGTTAGCTTCAATTATTGTACGTATAATCGGACTTATATACCGTATACCGCTTACAAGAATTCTGGGCGATGCTGCAATGGGTTATTACAGCTATGCATTTGAAATATATAATCTTGCACTGATTCTTTCGTCCTACAGTCTTCCTCTTGCTGTTTCAAAGCTTGTATCAGCCAGAGTATCAAAAGGTGAATATAAAAAATCCCATAAATTATTTATTGTTTCATTGACTTTTGGTGCTGCAGTAGGAGCGATTGCAACGATACTTCTGTATGTGTTTGCAGATGCATACGGAGCGCTTATAAAAAATCAATATGTTGCAATACCTCTGCGGGTACTTGCTCCAACCATTTTCGTCTTTTCCGTAATGGGAGTAATCAGAGGATTTTTTCAGGGACATTCCAATATGGTTCCGACTGCCATTTCCCAAATTATTGAACAGATTGTAAATGCAATTGTAAGTATTGTTGCGGCATATTTTATGCTGAAGGCTCACAAGGGAGAGGCTGCAGCAGAGGCTTACGGTGCGGCCGGCGGCACACTTGGTACATTTTCAGGCGCTGTAGCGGCTTTTATTACTCTTATTATTATCTATATGATATACAAGCCTCTTTTAGACCAAAGACGCCGGAATGATTCGACAGAGGTTTCTGAGACAAGTATATATCTTTTAAAGATTCTTCTCGCTACAGCAATACCTGTTATCATATCGCAGACAATTTATCAGGTAAGCGGTACACTTGACAGTATTATATATAATCTGATAGCCAGCAGACAGGGCGTAAGTGAAAACATCAGAAGTACGATATGGGGTATATATTCAAATAAATATAAACTGTTAACAAATGTACCGATTGCAGTTGCTTCAGCAATGGGAACAGCCATTGTGCCGAGCCTTATTGCCGATTATACATTAGGAAATACAAAGCAGCTTCATGATAAAATATCCATAGTTGTAAAATTTAATATGATAATAGCTTTCCCTTGTGCAATAGGATTTGCAGTATTATCCGGTCCCATCCTTAAGCTTTTATTTAATGACAGTAATATAATGAGTGCTAATTTTCTAAGTATGGGAAGCATATGTATAGTTTTTTTCGCATTATCAACCGTAACAAACGGTATTCTTCAGGGGATTCATAAAATGAATATTCCGGTATATCATTCGGCAATTTCTCTTGTTATTCATATACCATTACTTATTATACTCATGTATATTTTGGAAGACAGTTATTATTCATTAATAATCTGCAATGTTCTTTTCCCTTTTATTGTATGTATTCTTAACTGGCGGTCTATAAGTAAGTATGCAGATTATAAGCAGGAGATTAAGACAACCTTTATCATTCCATTCATATCTGCACTTATAATGGGTATATTCTGCTTTGGATTTTATAGGATTTTATCATTTCTCGGTAATTCTGCAGGAACACTATTATCCATCTTTTTAAGTGCACTAATATATTTTACTGTATTAATAAAGCTAAAGGGTGTAACTGCAGAGGAAATGATAAAGATGCCTAAAGGGCATATGCTTGTTAAAGTATTCAGAAAAATACATCTTTTATAGTTTTGGGAGGATATGTTTTGGAAGTAGTTGTTATTGGCGCAGGACCCGCAGGTATGATTGCTGCAATCGAAGCATTGCGTCTCGGCAGCCATGTATCATTAATAGATACAAATAATAAACCCGGACGTAAAATTTATTCAACCGGCAATGGCAGATGTAATTATTCAAATGAGTTAATGAGTCCGGAATATTTCAATGATTCGTCATCAAAATTTGTTGAAAATGCTTTACAAGTTTTTGATAATAATAAACTTAAGGAATATCTCGAGACCTTAGGCTTATTTACCCGCAATATAAACGGATATTATTATCCAAATTCAGAACAGGCGTCATCAGTAGCTGAGGTGCTGGTAAATGAATTGACAAGACTGAAATGCAACATTGTAACTGAAGACAGGGTTTTGGATGTAATTAAAAGTAAAAACGGATTTATGGTTATATCAAATAATAATTCCTTTGTCTGTGACAGAGTAATTATTGCCGTCGGAGGTTTGGCTGCGCCTTCACTCGGAAGTGACGGTAATCTGTTTGAATGCATTAAAAGACTCGGACATTCATTTACCGATATGTATCCTGCCTTAGTTGGACTGACTACAGCAGGTAAAAAATTAGAATCTTTATCAGGTGTAAGAACAAGAGCAAAAGTTTCTCTATACAACGGAGAAGAATTTCTCGCATCAGATACAGGGGAGATTATTTTCAACAAAAATTATGTTGGAGGAATTCCTGTTATGCAGCTTAGCTCGAAGTATGCAGGTAATTTCTCAAAAAAATCATATCTTTTGATTGACCTTCTTAACGAATATTCTGAGGATGAATTATTTGTTGAATTGTCTAAAAGATTATTTTCTAATTATTCATCCGGCAAAACAATATACCAGGCGCTCACAGGCATGCTTAACAGCAAATTACTTGATTACTGTTTGAAAACCGCCTCGATAAACCCTGATAAAAAAGCATCCGTTATAAAACCTTCTGAAATAAATAAGCTCATTGAAGCACTAAAATACATGAGGGTAGAAATATCGGGCAACCTTGGATTTGATAAAGCGCAGGTGACGAAGGGCGGCGTGAAATTATCTGAGATTAAGTCAAATATGGAATCAAAGCTTGTAAAAGGCTTATATTTTGCAGGTGAAGTTCTCGATGTAGACGGATTATGCGGCGGCTACAATCTTCAATGGGCTTTTACAAGCGGTTATATTGCAGGAAGAGCAAAATAAGGAGTAAAGATGTATCGAATTCATCAAATTAAATTACCAATAAATGCCGGTACAGACTGTCTTGGTAAAAAAGCTGCCAAAATACTTGGTCTTAATCAATCTGATATTAAATCAATAGAAATATATAAGCGTTCTATTGATGCAAGAAAAAAAGACGATGTTAATTATGTCTATGCAGTTGACGTCGAAGTATATAAAAACAGCAACAAGAAATTTAAACAAAACGAAGTTTCGATTATTGATAAGAAAGAATTTATAATAAAAAAAATTGATAACAGTAATGAAAAAACGGTTATTATAGGTCTGGGACCGGCCGGTTTATTTGCAGGTTACGTTCTTGCAAAGGCAGGATTAAAACCTGTAATTTTCGAAAGAGGTAAATGCTGTGCCGAAAGACAGAAGGATATAAATAATTTTTTTACCACAGGAAAGCTTGAGCCGGATTCTAATGTCTGCTTCGGTGAGGGAGGAGCCGGCACTTTTTCCGACGGCAAGCTTAATACGCTGATAAAAGACAGGGAAGGCTTCTCTAAATTCGTTTTAAAGACATTTGTAGAGTTTGGTGCACAGGAAGACATATTATATGATGCAAAGCCTCATATCGGCACTGACAGGCTTGTAGATGTGGTATCAAATATGAGAAGAAGCATTGAAGAGCTCGGAGGAGAGGTTCATTTTGAATCTAAGCTTGAAAAAATAGAACATGACGGCAATAAATTTACCAATTTAATCATAAACGGTAATAAGATTACGGCCGACAGAGTAATTCTTGCCACAGGACACAGTGCAAGAGACACCTTTGAAATGCTTTATTCACAGAATTTTACCCTTAATCCAAAGGCGTACGCAATCGGTGTAAGGGTACTTCACAGTCAGGAGCTGATTAATAAAAGCCAGTATAAAGAAGAATTTTATAAACTTCCTGCTGCCTCCTACAAGCTGACGCATACATGCCGGAACGGAAGAGGAGTATACTCATTCTGTATGTGTCCGGGCGGTTATGTTGTAAATGCTTCAAGTGAAGAAGAGTATCTGACGGTAAACGGCATGAGTTATGCTTCCCGTGACGGAAATACAGCCAATGCAGCAATTGTCGTAACAGTAAGTCCGGAGGATTTTTTGCGCGACGGCTTTGAAAACACTCCTCTTTGCGGTATGTATTTTCAGAGGAAATATGAAAAGCTTGCTTATAATGAGTGTCAGGGCAGAATAATTGCTCAAAAGCTTAAGGATTTTATTAATAATAAACCGAGTGATAAAATACCTGAAGGGCTTTCTGTTAAAGGTATGTATAAGGCAGGAAATATCAATAATTGTCTTCCGGATTATGTATGCAAATCAATCAGTGAAGGAATGTGTGCATTTGACAGAAAAATACATGGATTCGGCGATGATGAAACCATACTTTTAGGTATCGAAACACGTACATCTTCACCTGTAAGAATAGAAAGAGACGAATCATATCAGTCAAATATTAGAGGTATTTATCCATGCGGTGAAGGTGCAGGTTATGCCGGAGGAATTATGAGTGCGGCAATTGACGGAATAAAGATTGCATGCAGAATTATTAATGAAATGGAATGATAAAATGGTACATGACGAAATAGAATTCGAATCCAAATCAGAGCTGAGAAAGTATATGAAACTTATGAGAGCATCCCTCTCGTATGAGGACAGGCTTTATTATTCAAGATGTATATCAGAAACACTTTTTAATACAGACGGATATAAAAATTCAAGTACAATACTTGCATATATAAGCTATGGCACGGAAGTCAATACAGCTTTCATAATTGACAGGGCCTTACAGGACAATAAGAAGGTTGCTGTTCCGAAGGTTATTGACAATCAAACGATTTTATTTTATTATATCAGCTCGCGAAATGAGCTTACTGAGGGAGCATATGGCATTTTGGAGCCGGCAGATAATAATCCGGTATGTACTGTAACGTCTGAAAATACGCTGATGATTATGCCCGGACTTGCATTTGATATTAACAAATACCGACTCGGCTACGGCAAAGGATATTATGACAGATATCTTGAAAATAAAAATATTGAAAAATATATGCTTGCTTTTGAAATACAAAAGCTTGATAAAAGGCTTGAAATTAATCAGTATGACATACCGGCAGATAAAATAATAACCGAATCTTTTATTTATGAATAGGAATAATTTATGAACGAGGAAATATTTAAAAAAACATTAGAACAGCTTGATACTACTATGGAGCCACCAATAAAGGAACCAAACAGACAGTATTATTTTATAAAAAAACTTATTGATTTAATTGACAAAAAAAGCAAAGAAAAAGGACGCCCATTAACTTATTGTGTAGTTACATTCGGGTGTCAGATGAATGCAAAGGATTCTGAAAAGCTTGCAGGTATATTAAAAACCGTCGGCTATAAAGAAAGCAAGTCAGAGAAGGCTGATTTTGTCATTTACAATACATGTACAGTAAGGGAAAATGCAAACACTAAGGTATACGGTCGTCTCGGTTATCTCGGCAATCTGAAATCTAAAGATCCCGGGATGATGATAGCTGTATGCGGCTGTATGATGCAGGAAAAGCATGTTGTTGAAAAGATAAATACAAGCTACAGATTTGTAGATATTATGTTCGGAACCCATAATATTTATATGCTTGCAGAGCTGCTTTATATGCGACTTACTAATCCATCCAAGAAACCGCTTACTGTTATATATGATGAGGCAGATAAAATTGTTGAGGATCTGCCGAGCGAGTTTAAATACAGCTTTAAAGCCGGTGTAAATATTATGTATGGCTGCAACAATTTCTGCAGCTATTGCATCGTTCCGTATGTAAGGGGCAGAGAACGTTCAAGAAAAGCATGTGATATTATCAGAGAAGTCGAAGAGCTTGCCTCAAAAGGTATTGTAGAGATTATGCTTCTCGGTCAGAATGTAAATTCATATGGCAATGATCTTGACGATAAAATAACTTTTGCCAAGCTTCTTCGTGAAGTATCAAAAGTTGAAGGCATCAGAAGAATCAGGTTTATGACACCTCATCCTAAGGATTTATCAGATGAGCTTATTGAAGAAATTGCAGTAAATGACAAGGTTTGCAAGCATGTACATTTACCATTACAGAGCGGCTCCTCTGATATATTGCAGAAAATGAATCGTCGCTATACAAAAGAAGCATATCTTGAGCTTGTCAGAAAAATTAAAGAAAGGATTCCGAATGTAAGTATTACAACAGATATAATTGTAGGTTTTCCGGGAGAAACAGAGGAAGACTTTAATGAAACAATTGATGTTGTAAAAAAAGCCGGATATACAAGCGCTTATACTTTTCAGTATTCCGTAAGAAACGGTACGCCTGCAGCCCAAATGCCGAATCATATATCCGAAGACGTAATATCAGAAAGATTTAACCGTCTTCTTGATACTATTCATACATCGACAGATGAGGTAATCAAAAAATTAACAGGATTAACTCTTCCGGTTCTGTGTGAAGAATATAATGATGAAAAGGCTACAATAACAGGCAGACTTGATAACAGCCTGCTTGTTCACTTTGAAGGCGGTAGAGAATTGCTCGGTCAGATAATAAATGTCAGACTTGATGAACAAAAAGGCTTTTATTTCCTCGGGCATGCGGAATTATAGTAAACATTGTTATAAATTATCATTTTTAAAATAAATAAACCATATAATATATTCAGAGTATATATTATATGGTTTTTATTATTACAGGTTGAGAATTATAATTTTATTATATTTAATACTTATTATTATTTATGTTTTTATTTGATTTATTACGAAGCTTTACGGCACCGGCTGCCATACGCTTGTGTTCGTCCTCAATTGCTGCATAATATTGAACGGTTGTATTTACATTTTCGTGACCGAGTACGTCAGCTACAAGTCGGATATCGCCTGTTTCACGATAAAGTGCTGTACCGTATGTGCTGCGAAGTTTATGAGGAGTAATTTTTTTATTGGGAACAGCTATACTTGAATATTTCTTTACAAGATTTTCTATGGCATCAACAGATATACGTTTACTTTGGAGGCTGTAGAAGAGTGCATTTTCATGACCTTCCTTAGGATTGATTGTATTACGTTCTCCTTCAATATAATCAACTAATGCCTTTCGTATTTCTTCACCAAAATAAATAATGTCCTGACCACCGCCTTTTCTGACTAATACAAGAGAATTATCCGTGAAATTCACATCAGAAATATCAAGTCCGGCCAATTCGGAAACACGCATTCCCGTGCCTAAAAAAAGCGTAATTATAGCCATATCCCTATAACGTGTTTTTTCGGCAAATTTCATCATTTTATTGGTTTTTGTACCTGCATTAAATTCAATTGTATATAATAAATCCTGTATTTCAGTCGGATTTAACCTGATAATATTTTTATCCTTTTTTATGTGTGGCAATTTAACAAGTGTCATAGGATTATTCGGCAAATTGCCATGTTCATAATGATATTGGAACATTCCCCTTAACGGTGACATTTTACGTGCAATAGCCTTTTTATCATTTACATGTTTTTCACCGTCATAATTATATTCAAGATAATTTTGGTATTCTATAACATCATCCGATGTGATATTTTTCATGTCATCGAATGTAAAATCTTTTGTATTATACGATGAAAAAACCGGATTTGAATTGATTAAAAACCGATAAAATGTCAAGATATCATAGCTGTAAGATACTAATGTAGATGTCTGTGTAGTTAATCGTTTGTCATTAATAAATTTTCGCGCAAATTCAGGAAGCTGTTTTGAAAGTTCCTGAAGCTTTTGTTTTTGTAAAGAAGTTTTTTCTTTGTAATAATCTGAATCTTTTCCCATAAATAATCCCTTCTGTATAACAGTTTTATCTGATTAACAATAATTAAAAAATATTATTAATGGTAATATTTAATTTATAATATATTATAGCATACTACTCTCAAAAGTCAACCTTTTATCGGAAAAACAGATATTTAACCGATAAATACATATTACTCTTACACCGTAAAATTTTATTAAATCAATAAGATATTTGTTGATAAAGTTATGTATTACAGTAAATAAAGTAATTTATAATTGCTTCATAACCTGAGCAAATACTTTTCCTATTGAATCATGAATCACCAATTGTGCCTTGTATTCAACATTTGACTCTGTTTTATTAATCAAAACAAGATTTTTGCCTCTGAAATAATTAATAAAGCCTGCAGCCGGATAAACAGCCAATGAAGTTCCTCCGATAATTAACGTATCGGCATTTCTTATTGCATTAATGGCGCCGTTTATTATATTGTCATTAAGGCCTTCCTCATAAAGAACTACATCAGGCTTTACAACATAACCGCATTTTTTGCATACCGGTATTGATTCTGCATTTAATACATAATCCACATCATAAAATTCACCGCATGATATACAATAATTTCTTAAAACGCTTCCGTGTAATTCAAATACATTTTTACTTCCCGCAGCCTGATGAAGTCCGTCTATATTTTGAGTAACAATTGCCGAAACCTTCCCCATCTGTTCAAGCTTCGCCAATGCTTTATGACAGTCATTTGGCAAAGCATTACGATAAATCAGGTTTTTCTTATAAAATTCATAAAACTCCTCAGTATGTCTTACAAAAAAGGTATGGGATACTGCTTCTTCCGGAGTAAAATTTTTACCTAATTTTTTGCTGTATAATCCGTCAGAGCTTCTGAAATCCGGGATGCCGCTTTCAACACTGCAGCCTGCTCCGCCGAAGAATACAATATTGTTGCTTTTATTAATTATATCACATAATAATTTAATTTTATCTTCCATTATTTTATTCTCCATCATTAAACAAAGTTTTCTTACAGATAATATTTAATATAATATACTACTCTTCTAATCAGTCCAAATCTTTTGATAATTACATTCAGTAAAATTCTAAATCTGTATGTCAGCTCGTCAATCGATATATTATTTTGTGAATAATTATATTCTTTATTAGTAAAAATATAATTGTCAACCAACTCTTTATCAAAGGATAATTCATTGATGAGTTTATCGCCAAGTACATTATGTGAATAAACTGATGAATCATCACAATTTTTTTCTTTTGCAGAAAGGCAATCAAGTTTTTTTGTCAGCTTAACAATAAGCTTATATTGATTAATATTTCTTTTGTTTTCTTTTGAATTATATATTTTATAATGAATTATTGTTTTTTTAATTATGCAAAATACTATAATCAGAGAAATGATAGTAATTATTAATCGCATTATTGCTGTTTCAAATGCCTTTTGAGTCTGCTTTGCGTTGAAATTATTTGCAATATTACTTATTGTCTGACCATTAGTGGTCTGGGTATCATTTGAACCGCCTATACTTAACAGCCCTGAAAGCATTGACATAAGTCCGCCATCCGAAACCTCCTGCATATCTCCGCCCAGTGCCATTGCGGCAGTTGTAAACTCATATGGAACCCATCCAAAGCCGTCAATATAAATTTCAACCCAGGCATGAGCATTTGCATCAGTAATATCTATTTCAACAGGAGTATATACATCATATAAGCTGTAGCCGGAATATAAATCAATCATATTGCCGGTCTTTTCAGTTCCCTCCTTAATGTATGAAATATTATTATTTTTAATATTTCTGACAGAATCAAGCTGTTCTTTATTAAGTAATTCAAAGCCCGGATATCTGTCAGTAAAATCAAACACAGTCGCATCATCAATATTCTGAATATCAAAGCAATATCCTTCCACATATCTTGCAGGAATATTCATACTTCTTAATAACAAACATGCAGCTGAAGCAAAATGTACACAGTAACCCTGTTTTTTATCCTTCAGAAAATCAATTACAAAATCTTCACCCGAAGGAGTAGTTCCGGGATTTAATGAATATTCAAAATTATCGGATAAATAATCCGAAATTTGAATGATAATCTCCTCCTGGGTACCGCCAAATCCCTGGGTATCGCATA
The DNA here is from genome assembly GCA_029010495.1 of Clostridiales bacterium. Classification (GTDB taxonomy): domain Bacteria; phylum Bacillota; class Clostridia; order Lachnospirales; family Lachnospiraceae; genus UBA3775. The sequence continues at coordinate 51,646 of JAQXKO010000003.1, forward strand.
TTGCTTTTAATTCATCAGATACCTTTGTGCCGGCTAAGGTATATCCGTCAATATTTAAATAATCGTTTTCAACATCAAATTTTTGAAGATAAAGCTTAAGAATATCAATATCACCATGCTCTTCCTTAAAATTTATCATTTCCTTTAAAGAATAAAAATTAGGAAAATAATAAGTTGAATAAGTATTTGAAATATTAAACGCACTTGTTTCCTTGTAGCAGTCGTTATAATACGGACTAATTATAAAATCTCCCGGCAAACCGACATTAATTATTTCCATATAACCAAATGCAGCTTTTTTGTCCTGATTAAGATAATTTTTTTCTAAAAGCTGTCTTGTTCCGTCATAGCTGTCATCAACTCCTTTTATATTATTTACCCATCTGCTGTTTTTATTGTCATAATAATTTGCATTAAACATCTTAAGGTATACAGGGTCAGATGAAACAGGAATAAAACGTACGGAAAGGTCTGTTTCATAATCAAAACTAACCTTACCGTTTTTACCAAAGCTTCCGTTATTCATTCCGCCATTGTCAGAAGTTTTGCCAAAAAGCGCGCTTAAGCCCCTGAAAGCAACATCATATACAATTTCATCGGATTTAGCCTTTGCACTGCTTCTTCTCTCAATATAGCTGCTTGGAACATATAAAAATATAATATATGATAATATCAGAATTAATACAGTAATTACGACGGAACCAATCATATTTCCTTTTGAATCTACTCTTCTGTCTTTGATAAATATGCTTTTTTTAATAACCTTATAGCTTTTATATTTTTTTTGATAATTCATGGGGATTTCGTCATTATCAAGTGTAAGCATCCACATAATATTACCGAAAATAATTAAAATCAGGTGGAAATATGAAAAATTATCATTAAGATAAGTTGACAATACTACAAATATCAGACTATATAAAAACGGTGAGGATATACTCATACGTTTAGTAAGCCACATACTGATAAAGCATGCAGCAATAATTTCAAGAAATGAAATACAAACTGTAATTGTAACATACCTGTTTCCGATTATTTCCGTAAATTCTCTTATTGAAGGAAGGTTGAATTCATCATCAACAGCCACAATCATCATATTCATAATTGCATTGAAGCCGCTGTTAATATATAAAAAGAGTGTAATTGATAAAAAAATGATAAGGAAAAAAAATAAAATATAACCTCCGTTAAAGGTTATGGAATTCAAACGCATGAATGAAAAATAAAAGGACCCTAACACAGCAAATATCATCAATACAAAATGATTGACCGGTAACATAAATGCCGAAGCAAATAAACCTGCACAGCCATATATAATGAAGGTCATAATAACAGCATTCCAAAGGCATTTATGCATAATATCCCTATTGTTTCGTACTTTATTATCATCAATAGATTCAATATATATTCCGCTGTCAGAAAATTCTTTAAGGGTTTTATTTACCTTTTTACCAAATAGTTTCATCATTACTCCGAATAAATTTGAATAAATAATTTAACATTATTGTTTTTAGAAATCATATTGTAAAGCACCGGATCTGCATCCTGAGTTGTCACAAATGCAAGTCTGGCTTTATTGTTTGTTTTAGATGCATATGCTTCCAGTTCAGACATTGAAACAGGTTTGAGCTGGTAAAACATATTTTGTATCGTGATTTCCAGATCATATGTATTATTAATCAGCTTCCGAACTATATCTGATTCTTCATTATCAAAATATACAAGTTCAAAACTCATCTCATCTTCAATCAGTCTTAGTGAAAGAGTGTATAGGTAATTATAATAGTCGTTCATTGTTCTTAAGGAATCATAAGATCCGTCAACGCCTATAACAATACCGAGACCGGCTGTTTTATCGTATTCCTTAACTATTAAATCCTCTGATTTGGTACTTAATTTCCAATGCACCTGTGAAAGCTTATCGCCCTCTCTGTAATCTCTGAGTTCCTTGATCTGTGAAACATCAACACCTGCCAACGGATCATCAACAAGGTAATCTTCGTCTTTTGAAGAAATTTTCTCAACCACAGAACCTATTTCAATTGTATTAGGCATAATAACCGTGCTTGTACATATCTCGTCTTTTATTTCAAGATATACAATCTTAAGCCAATCATATATATGTACTTTTTCGACCGAAATATAATATACACCGCAATAATCAAAATATATTCCTTCGCTGTATTCGACGGAATCATAAAAAAACGAGTAAACATTTTGAAAACTTCTTATGGCTTTTTCGTGATTATGATAAATATTATAATATATATGAATTCTGGGAAAAGTCATAAAACCGTTGCCGGCTATTTTTGTTATAAGAAAATTCTTTTCTCCTATATTCTGCGTTTCGTATTTCATTGCAAGTGAAATGACCGGTTTGTTAAATGATTTTATCAGAAGCAATATACTTGGTACAGCCATAAGTATTACTGCAAATGCACATATAAACAGTGCTTTTCTGTGATTAAACATAAAAAGCAGTATCATTGCAGTTACTACAAGCAGATACTTTATTAAATTCAAAAAATTTACTTTTACGGTGTAATTTTTCACTTTTTATCCCTCAGTCACATTAATTTCGGAAGATTTGTTTCCTGTAAAATCTGCATTAATACATCATTTGAAGTCTTCTTTAATGCTCTTGCTTTTGGAGATAATACAAGTCTGTGACTGCATGTCGCATTAATGTTTTCAATTACATCATCAGGTGTAATATAAGTTCGTTCGTTAATATATGCTGTCGCTTTGGCCATCTTGAGCAAAGCAATGCTTCCACGAGGAGAAAGACCTAACGAAACAAGTTCGTGGTTTCTTGTCTTTTCTGAAAATGATACGATAAAATCAAGTATGGAATCATCAACATGAATTTTTTCAACAGCAGATTTGATTTCCAGATAATCATCAATTTTTAATACCGGAATAATTTCAGGTTTAATCTGAGTATTGTATTTTAATACGTCTATAGCAGATTCATAATCAGGATATCCGATAGACATACAAATCATAAATCTGTCCAGCTGGGATTCCGGAAGCTTCTGTGTACCGGCTGAACCGAAAGGATTCTGTGTTGCAAGAACAGTAAACGGATTCGGAAGCATTCTTGTGACACCGTCAACCGTTGCCTTTCCCTCCTCCATAACTTCAAGAAGAGCCGATTGAGTTTTCGGTGATGTTCTGTTAATCTCATCAGCTATCAGAAAATTGCAGTAAACACTACCCTCTTTGTATTCAAATAAACCTGTTTTACTGTTATACATATTAAATCCTATAAGGTCAGAAGGCAGTACATCCGGTGTGAACTGAACTCTTCTGTACTCCATTGAAAGTGCTTTTGACAGGGCAACAGCCATTGTTGTCTTACCGACACCGGGAATATCTTCAAGAAGGATATGACCGCCTGCTATCATGGCTGATATAACTTTTATAATTACATCATCCTTACCCTTTACTACTTTTTTTACTTCATTCAATAAATTCTGAATCTGTACTCTCATACTTACTCCTCTTTAATTTGAGTTAAATGTATTTCTGTTAAGCGCCCCGTGCTGATTAGCAATAATTGTTGTACATACGGCGTCTCCGGTAATATTTACTGCTGTTCTGAGCATATCAAGTATACGGTCAATACCCATAATAAGTGCTATGCCCTCTGTAGGAAGACCAACGGATGTAAGAACCATGGAAAGTGTGACAAGACCTACACTGGGCACCCCTGCCGTTCCTATCGAGGCTATGGTTGCAGTGGCGATTACTGTTGCTATGGCAGTTCCGGATAAAGGAATGTTATATGCCTGTGCAATAAATATAACAGCAACACCCTGCATGATTGATGTTCCGTCCATATTAATTGTTGCACCAAGCGGAATTGTAAATGATGAAATCTGCTTTGAAACACCAATCTTTTTATTTAATATATCAATCGACATGGGAATTGTCGCATTTGAGGTTGATGTTGAAAATGCAAATGCCATGACAGGGAAATATTTCTTAATAAACTTTATCGGATTCAGCTTTGTAAATACAAAAAGAAGTATCTGATAAACAACAAAGCACTGAATTGCCAAGGCAAAGATAACACTTAACATATATTTAAGCATAGGTACAAATGCATCAAAGCCTATTCCCGCAAAGGTTTTTGCAATAAGGCAGAAAACACCTACAGGAGCCACCTTCATAATTATCATGGTCATTTCCATCATTATATCATTAAATTGAGAAAAAAAGTTTGATACGGCACTTGTTCTGCTTCCGAGTTTTGCAAGGATCACACCAACAAATATTGCAAAGACAATTATTGGCAGCATATCTCCGGCAGCAAGAGATGTAAATATATTTTTAGGTATAATATTTAAAAGTGTTTCTGCAAAATTAACACTTGTTGTTTCTAAAGCTTTAGATTCTTCAAGTTTAATATCCATACCTAAACCGGGACTGATAATTGAAGCAACAGACAAAGCAAGACATATTGCAAGAGCAGTTGTCATCAGATAGAAAATAATGGCTTTAACTCCGACCTTTCCCAAGGTTTTAGTATCTCCTATTGACATACTTCCGCATACAAGTGAACAAAATACAAGCGGTACTACAAGCATCTGCATCAGTCTGATAAAGCCTGTACCGAATATATATAATATACCGTTTACTATTATTTTATCCTTTATATAACATGAAGGAATAAAATAATGAATGACAATACCGAATATTGCGCCCAAAAGCAATGCAATAAAAATTTGGGTTGATAACCCCCATTTTTTATTCTTCATTAATTGATGCCTCCTATTTCTTTTATATAAGATTTAAGAGAATCGTCCCAAGGAGCAAGCTCTTCCATGCCTGTAATACGTATCATCATATTGTCAAGAACGGAATATTTTGAGTTATTTTCCGCAGAATCAGACAATATTACATTGAGCTTATCCTTAAGACCGGCATATTCAAGAATTTTTTCTGCATATTCAAGTCTTGTGCAGCTTCCACCGCTACAAACTGCATGAAACACACCAAAGTTATCAGTATCAATAAATTTTATAATAAGTTTAGCCAGCTCATCTGCAGATGTCGGAACCGCAACATCATTGTTATCAAGTACAAGAGTGTCAATTATCGGCGAATGTGCAGCGTCAAGAATATCATTTACAAAATCATGTCCGATACCATATATCCACGAACTTCTTATTATTACATATCTGGTCATGAGCCTCTCTATAAGGCATTCTCCGGCGTATTTTGATTTACCGTATATTGTTGCAGGGCAGACATCATCAAATTCATTATACGGACTGTCAGATGGTTTAGAAAATACATCATCAGTTGATAAATGAATTAATGTGGCATGAATGCTTTCAGCCGCCTGGGCAAGATTCCTTGCACCGACTGCATTAACTTTATATGCCATGTCATTGTCAAAATTTAACATATTAACTCTTGCATTATAGCCTGCGCAGTTTATAACAACATCAGGTCTGTTCATATTCATAAATGTAGTGACCTGTGACATATTTGTAATGTCAACATCATCCTTATCTGTTTCAAATATCTCATATTCAGTTTTATTAATCATACCGGATAATGCCCTGCCAATATGACCATAAGCTCCGACAATCCAAATTTTTCTCATAAACACCTCCAAAATTCAGATAAACTGTTATACATTTAATTCATCAATCAGCAGCTGAACTCTTTTTAAATCTTTTCTGATAGAAAGCTTCTGCGGACACTGTTCTTCACAAAGACCGCATTCTACACAGTTTATCGGACGCTTATCTTCCTTTAATTCATTACCGAAATGCCATTTGGCATCGCCGATATTTTCGTATATTCCATATCTGTTCCATAGTCTGAATGAACCAGGAATATCAACACCGCAAGGACAAGGCATACAATATGCGCAACCTGTACATCCGTTGTAAACTTTACTTTTCATAATTAAAGCAACATTATCAAGAAGCTTTATCTGATTATCTGATAACGGCTCAAAATCTGTAAATGTTTTTATATTGTCCTCAAGCTGGAATTCATCAGACATACCGCTTAATACTACATGATTATTATCAAAGGAAGCAACATATCTGAGAGCCCATGAAGCACATGAATATGAGTCGTTCTCATTATAAAGCAGTGTTTTTTGAGCATCCGGAAGGTTCGCAAGCAAACCGCCTTTAACAGGTTCCATTATAATAACAGGTATATCTTTTGCTTTGGCTAATTCATAACCCTTTAATCCGGCCTGCTCATCTGTGTCCATATAATTAAGCTGAATCTGGCAGAAATCCCAGTCACGATAATTAATAATTTTCTCAAAAGCATCATAATTGTCATGAAATGAGAAGCCGAAATATTTAATTCTTCCTTCAGCCTTTAGTTTTTCGCAGGTCGTAACCGCACCAAGTTCAACCATTTTGTTAAAACGTTCCAAATCAAGTGAATGAAGCAGATAAAAATCTATGTAATCAGTCTGAAGTCTTTCACATTGAAGATTAAACAGACGCATTACATCGTCAGGCTCCTTTACCTCCCAGCATGGAAGCTTTGTTGCAAGATAAAAACTGTTTCTGTCATATTTTTTTAACACCTTACCGACAAAAGGCTCACTTTGTCCCATATGATAAGGATAAGCCGTATCAATATAATTAACACCGTTTGCAATAGCATAATCAAGCATTTTTTCTGCTCTGACCTCATCAATCTTACCGTCAATTGTAGGAAATCTCATACAACCGAAGCCAAGAAGCGACAAATCAATTCCTAATTTATTCACATGTTTTTTTGTAACCATATAAACCTCCCAAACATTATAAAAAAATTATATATTTGATATAATATTAACAATTGAAAAAACTAATTAATATTAATTATAACATATTCGGATTTGCAGCCTGTCTTAAAATCCATTGCCCAACAGCCAATACCTGAGTTTACAATAAAATCGGTATTTTTAATTCTGGTATGACCATATGTAAAATCATTTGCTTTAATCAACTCACCTATTTTGTTAATAGGAATCAGCTGGCCGCCATGTGTATGACCCGAAATAACAAGGTCAACCTGAGCGGCTGCCTGATTATAATAATCATTAGGCTGATGATCCATAACGATTATATATTTGCTTTTATCAATCGATTTCTCAAATTCACTCATCGAAATACGCTCATCTGATCTGTCATTGCGACCGATAATGCAATATTCGTCATTAATATCTACACATTCATCCTTTAAAACAATTACACCTGCCGACTTAAGCTCACGTTCGAGGTCTTCATAAGTCCAGCCGCGCCTTGAACTGTCGTAATAGCCCTTATCATGATTACCGTAAGTATAATAAACACCATAAGTCGTTTTAAGCTTATTTAAGGCCTTACAGGCTTTAATAAGGTCATTTTCTGTTGTAGAATCGTCAACAAAATCCCCTGTGATTAATACGACGTCCGGATTTTTATCATTAATTTCTGAAATATAATCATAAAACTTTTCAGGTCCGAAGGTAGTACCTATATGTGAATCTGAAAATGTTACTATCTTTAAACTCTTAGCAGATTTTGTATTTGTAAGCTCATAGGTTGTTTCGACAACATGATGACAGGAATAATATCCATATCCCAAATATATCATTGTGATGATAATAGCTAATACACCTACCATTCTGCCGGAAATGTTCTTCTTTATTATTTTTGATAATAAATGGCAGATTATGTCTGTCATAAACACAAATATTACAAAATGAATAATGATAACGGCAGTATTCATGCTGCCCATGGTAAAATATAAAGCTGCAATAAGTAAAAGCAATATAAAATTGGTTATAAAAATATGAGTTTTACTTTTTGTCTTTTCTTTATAAATAATACAATTAAGCCTCGTATACAGATACCAATAGCTCAGGCAGAAAATTATTAGTATTAAGAGCATAATAATAATCCACATATAATACTCCTCCTCAATATACATAAACCTATGGCAGAAATATATTTTATCCATTTTATTATAACAAATAATAATCAAAAAGCATAGAGATAATAACAAATAATTTGATATTATCTGTGTTGATTAAAATCTGAATACTGCTGTTTTATGAAGTATAAATCATAGAGAAAAATAAAAAAATCCCTTGAAAATACCAATTATGATATTTTCAAGGGAAATATAAAATGTTCTGAATATATTAGTTGCCTGCCATCTGCTTTGCAACTTCTGCCGCAAAATCTTCTTCTTTCTTTTCCATGCCTTCGCCAACTTCAAATCTGACGATTTTCTTGATAACGATAGCTTTGTTAACTGATTCAAGATATTTAGCAACAGTCTGCTTGCCGTCTTCAGCTTTAACATATGTCTGGTCAAGAAGAGAAATTTCCTTAACCTGCTTTGAAATACGTCCTTCAACAAGACCGGCAAAAATCTTATCAGCTACAATAGCTTCCTTATCTTCAAAACCGAGTGAAATGATAGCAGCCTTTGCTGCATCTGAAAGGAAGTTGAATAAGTAGTTCATGTTATTCTTCTTCTCTTCATAGATTGCAATATCTTCAGCACTCCAGATTGAATCAGCTACTGCCTTACCGATTAACTTGTTAAGAATTGGCTTTGGAAGTGAAGCAGGATCATTTAATGCGCTGTCAATTGTGATTTCTCTAAGCTTAGCAATTTCCTCAACTGATATATCAGCTCTTGAAATGAACTGTGGGTTCATGGCTGCAACCTGCATTGCAACATTTGTAAGAGCTTCCTTAGCTGCATCATCAGATGCACCGTCAGCTGCTACAAGAACACCGATTCTTCCGCCGCCGTGAGCATATGAAACAACTGCATCACCGCATACTCTTTCGAATCTTCTGAATGAAAGCTTCTCACCAATCTGTGCTGTCTTCTCGATAATTTCTGTCTTAAGATCGCACTTTTCTACTAAAGCTTCAACATCTTCACCATTTTTACCGCCATTTAAGCCGGAAGCAAGTGCCTTATCAGCAATACCCTGTACAAATGACTGGAATACTTCATTCTTAGCAACAAAGTCAGTCTCGGAGTTTACTTCAACTACTACTGCTTCATTGCCGTTTATTGCTGTACGTGTAATACCTTCAGCTGCAATTCTGCTAGCTTTCTTTTCAGCCTTTGCTGCTCCGCTCTTTCTGAGAACTTCAACAGCAGCTTCCATATTGCCGTCTGTTTCAGCAAGAGCCTTCTTGCAGTCCATCATACCGGCACCTGTCATTTCACGTAACTCTTTAACCATACTAGCTGTAATATTAGCCATATTAATACCTCCAAATAATTAAGAATACTTAATTAAACAAAAATGATTATTCTTCTGTAGCAGCCTCAGCTTCTTCAGCAACTTCCTCTGCCATAGACTCACCCTGTCTTGCTTCAATAACAGCATCAGCCATCTTTGAAACAATAAGCTTAACTGCACGGATAGCATCATCATTTCCAGGGATTACATAATCAAGTTCATCAGGATCACAGTTTGTATCTGCAATACCGATTAATGGAATACCGAGTGAGTGAGCTTCCTGGATACAGATTCTTTCCTTCTTAGGATCTACAACGAAAATTGCATCCGGAATCTTCTTCATTTCTGCAATACCGCCAAGGTTCTTCTCAAGCTTTTCAAGCTCCTTCTGAAGAAGAGCAACTTCCTTCTTTGGAAGCACATCAAAAGTGCCGTCCTCTGCCATCTTTCTGATTGCCTTTAACTTAGCGATTCTTGTCTGGATTGTCTTGAAGTTTGTTAACATACCGCCGAGCCATCTCTCGTTAACATAGTACATACCGCAACGCTCTGCTTCAGATTTAACTGAATCCTGTGCCTGCTTCTTTGTACCTACGAAAAGAATTGTAGCTTCAGGGTCCATGGCAACATTTTTAATTGCCTCATAAGCTTCATCTACCTTACCTACAGACTTCTGAAGGTCAATGATATAAATACCATTTCTTTCTGTGTAGATGTATGGAGCCATCTTAGGGTTCCATCTTCTTGTCTGATGTCCGAAATGAACACCGGCTTCAAGTAACTGTTTCATTGAAATTACGCTCATTTTAAAATCCTCCTGGTTAAATAATCTTCCGTACTGCATCTTTCCCTCAATCACAAAGAGCGTGTGACACCAAAGGTTCATAACAGCACGTGTATAATTTCACACCATGCTATAATAACATACACAAAATAAAAAAGCAAGTAGAAATTACCTGCTTTTTAAAGAATTATCAGAATTTTTCGACAATTTTATAATTTGTCGACCGCATCATATATAAAATTGTTTATTACTTTAATATATGTGCCCTTCATACCGCTTGAATGGGCTTCAAATATTCCGGCACTGATAAATTTGCTGATGGCATTCACAATAATTGATCTTGTAATTTGAATTTCGGTAGCAATTTTACTTGTGACAATTATACCACCCTCAGGAGGAATCTCCTTAAGAATACGTTTGATTGCAATTATTTCAGTGAGTGAAAGCGAAGCTATTGCAGATTCTACAGTTGATTTCTTAATTGCTATCTTATCAATCTGCTCTTTTTCGGAACGCATAGTCTCAAGACCGATAACAGAGGCGCCATACTCGCTGAGGATAATATCATCAATAGAAAACAGATAATCTTTTTTATAAATGAACAGGTGTCCGAGGCGTTCACCCGAAATCAAAATCGGAGTAACGATTGCAGTAAGCTTTGAAGATTCTGATTTTGTAAAGCCAAGAGTCTCAAGATTAACATTTTCTTTTGTAGAAAGAATATTGTTTAACCTCTGATTCAGGTATTTATCAATAAATTTTCCTGTTTCATGAGGAATTAATCTTACAAGACTATTTGCTTCATCAGGTATTTTATCATCAGGCTTATCTTCGTTATTATAAATTGCAACTCCTAAAACTTTACCTTTTTTGCTGATTACAAGTACATTGGCTTCAAAATCCTCACAAAGAATATTACATAAATCATTAAAAATAATTCTGTCACCCGACAGTTTACTTTGTAACAGATAATTAATGCTTCTTGTTTTATCCAATAATTCAATCGACATATTATTCACCTCTTAATTCAGACTTTACAGTCTGGCCCGGCTTCTGCCAGCTCATGAAATCACATTCATTATAATTTTCACAACCATAATAACGACGACCCTTTCTTGTACGTCTAAGAATCACGTTGCTTCCGCATTTCGGACACTTATATTCTGTTTTTTCAAAGTAATTTTTAGTACCCTTACACTTTGGAAATGCCGGACAGGCAAGAAATTTACCGTATGGACCGAATTTAATTACCATATTCTGACCGCACTCATCGCACTTAATATCAGTTACTTCATCATGGATTTCAAGCTTTTCTGTTTCCTCCATCGCAATTTTAACAAGTGCTTCCAAATCAGGATAGAAATTAGCTACAATATTTTTCCAGTTTACGGTTCCTTCTTCAACGCCGTCAAGCAGTGTTTCCATATTTGAAGTGAAGTTAATGTCTACTATACTAGGAAATGATTTTTTCATAATAGAGTTGACTGCTTCACCCATTTCGGAAATATAAAGGTTTTTGCCTTCTTTTGTAATATAGTGTCTTGCAAGAAGAGTCGCAATTGTAGGTGCATATGTGCTCGGACGACCTATACCGAGCTCTTCCATCACCTTAACCATTGAAGCTTCGGTATAATGTGCCGGCGGTTTTGTAAAATGCTGGCTCGAAGAAGTCTCCTTTAATATCAGCTTTTCGGATACCTCAGGTATAAACAGGTTTTTGGTATTTTTCTCTTCATCAAGGTCAGCTTCCCTGTAAACGGTTGTATAACCTTCAAACTTCACCTTAGATGATGTAGTTTTAAAATCATATTCTGATGCGGTAATTGTGACAGATGCATATTCAAATACGGAGCTGCACATATTAGCCGCTATAAATCTTTTCCAAATCAGCTGATAAAGTCTGAATTGTTCCTTTGATAAATCATCCTTTACCGATGCAGGTGTCAAATCAATATATGTTGGTCTTATTGCTTCATGTGCGTCCTGAATTTTCTTTTCCTTATCAGTTGATTTGATTTCACCTATATAATTATCGCCGTAATTTGAGCGTATATAATTTTTTGCGTTTTCTCTGGCCTCTTCTGAAATTCTTGTTGAATCAGTTCTTAGATATGTGATAAGACCTAACATACCGTGACCCTTAACCGATACACCCTCATATAACTGTTGTGCAATTCTCATTGTTTTAACTGTAGAATAACCGAGAGCCTTGGAAGCCTCCTGCTGAAGAGTTGATGTAGTAAACGGCAATGGAGCTTTTCTGACTTTTTCACCAAGCTTAACATCACTTACCACAAATTCGGCATTATTCAGTTTTTCAAGGACTTCATCAGCCTCAGCCTTAGAGGATATTTCAAGCTTTTTACCCTTATAGCCTGATAAAGGAGCTTCAATTATCTTTTTGCCTGAGCCTAAAACGGCAGAAATATTCCAATATTCAACCGGAGTAAAATCAGCTATACTCTCTTCACGGTCAGCAATCAGACGTAATACGACTGATTGTACACGACCCGCACTTGTACCGCTCTTTACCTTTTTCCACAAAAGAGGCGAAATACTATAACCCACAAGACGGTCAAGCACACGTCTTGCCTGCTGTGAGTTTACAAGATTCATATCAATTTCCCTTGCATTTGATAAAGAAGACTTTACGGCATTTTTAGTTATTTCGTTAAATGTTATTCTGTAACATTTTTTATCCTTAAGCTTAAGAACCTCATAAAGATGCCAGGATATGGCCTCTCCCTCACGGTCAGGGTCAGTTGCAAGATATATTTTTGAAGCCTTTTTAACTTCCTTTCTCATCATGGAAAGCTGGTCACCTTTGCCGCGAATGGTTATATACTTAGGTTCATATGTTCCGTTAACGTCTATGCCGAGTGTTGATTTAGGTAAATCTCTGACATGACCGCCGCTGGCTATTACAGTATAATTACTTCCTAAAAATTTTTGAATTGTACCTGCTTTTGCCGGTGACTCTACAATTACAAGGTTCTTTGCCATTTTACTCCTCCACAAAGATAATGCGGTATTATTCTTCTCAATTATTATTGATTGTTTTTAATATAATATTCTGCACTGATGCAGATAATTAATTGTTTTTTTAATAATTTTGTAATGGCATCAATCACTTCGGGATATGTTATTTTACTTTTGATAACAATATCATCCAGATGTATCGGTGTCAGACTTAACAAAGCATACACTATAATTTCATTCTTTTCAAGAGTAAATTTACAATTATTTATATCTTTATTTAATTTTACTTTGTTATTGTTAGGCAAAAATGTATATTGACTATCTTTTTCGAGCGTCAAATTATTAAATATTTCATAATGCTCAGAAAGTTTATCTATAATATCCTTATACGATAAAGCTATATTTGCGCCCTGCATAACCATACGCATGCAGCCTTCACTTAATTCATCTCCTATCCTGCCCGGAATCACATATACATCCTTTCCCTGCTCCAAAGCTCTGTCTATTGTTATCATTGTACCGCTTTTTACCTTTGCTTCGACAACAAGTACTATATCTGACAAAGCAGCAATTAATCTGTTACGTTCGGGAAAATGTGTTTTATTAAATTTATTACCGACAAAATATTCTGAAATAACACAGCCTGTTTCATACATCTGCTCGAACAAATTATAATTATATTTAGGGTAAATCGTATCAATACTGTTGCCAAGCACACCACATGTATATCCTTTGCCCAAAATAGCGCCCTCGTGAGCATGACCGTCAATTCCGATAGCCAGACCGCTTATTATCTGAACATTGTTCAGGGATAGATTTTTTGAAAAATTCAAAGTTATCTGTCTGCCGTATTCGGAACAGCATCGTGCCCCGATAATCGAAACACTCGGAAGCTTGTCATCAGGTAGTCTTCCTTTATAAAAAATACCTATCGGAGGATTGTAAATATTCTTAAATTTTTCAGGATAATCATTATCTGCAAAGGAAGAAAATTTGATATTTTCTTTGTAAAGTGTTTCATGAATTGATTCTATCGATATTTGTTTGGACTGCATAAACCTGCTGCATATCAAATTTGAAAAGCCGCATTTTTCCAGCGTTTCAGATTTTAAATTATAAATTTCATATGGCGTTTCAAAGTAATTAAGAAGCTTATGCTTTACAGGAAGCTCCAATTCGTTATTTGCAGCAAGCCAGAGGTAATAATCACGTTCATTCATTATTTCACCTCCAGGGAATCAATTCTGAACATCAATGCTTCGTTTACGTGTCTGTCAAGAATTTGTTCCATACCTTCCAAATCAGCTATTGTTCTCGCAGTTTTTAATATTCTGTAATAACTTCTGGCACTCAAATCTTTATTACAGAAGAAATCTTTGATTATTTCTTTTGAGGAAGGTGTGAGAACACAGTATTCCTCTGCCTCCTTTGAGCTTAATCTTGAATTATAATTAATGTTTAAATCCTTATATCGCTCATTTTGAAGCTTCCTTGCACGTATAACGCGCTGTCGTATGCAGGCCGAGGATTCAGGCTTTGTCTTTGACAGTATTTCATCATAATTAATTGCCGGAATATCGACAAGTAAATCTATTCTGTCAAGTATAGGCTGGGAAATTTTCGATAAGTACCGCTTAATCTGATTAGGCATGCAATGACATTTTCTCCTGTCAGGGTAAAAGCCGCACGGACATCTGTTTAATGCTATATACTAGTTTAGAACAATGCTAAAATTTAAAAACAATTTCAATTTTTTCTGATATATGTACCTTATCAACAAATAAAGCCCAAACCCAAGGATCAAAACTATCTAAAACAAATTTATGAGTTTTTAATTCTTTAATATAAAATTCAAAAGCCTTCTTTTTTTGTTTAACTAATTCAAGTTGATGAGCAATTTCTTTTTGAGTTTCTGCAGCTTCATTATATTTAGATAATAAAACATCCCCCTTTTCTCTATATTCATCTTGATTTTGAACTTTTACACTGTTTTCAAAAATTAATTCTTTAACACCATTTTCTAAATATTGCAAATATTTGGAATTATCATTTAATTTAGTTTCCAAATCATCAGTAACACATAATTTAGAGACAACTAATTCTAAATTTTTAATTATTTCTTCTTTATTAATATATAGTCTATTTATTTCTTCAATAAAAGTATCTTTAATATCTCTTTCATATACTATTGGAGATGGACATTTTTTAGAAGTATATTTATTATTGCAATGAAAACCTATTTTTTCATAAGATGTATTGGCATGAAATTTTTTAAGGCCTATTCTCGAACCACATATTTTACAATACAATTTTGAGGCATATATGTTTTTTCCAGTATAATGTGTTCCTGTTCTTGCTTGTATAAGTTCTTGTACAGCATTAAAAATTTCAGAACTAATTATACTCTCATGATGGTCTTCTACATAATATTGTGGTAATTCACCTTTATTTTTCTTGTTTTTCTTTTCCAAGAAATCAAATCTATAATATTTCTGTAATAATACATCTCCTTTGTATTTTTCATTTTTTAAAATACTGAGAATTGTAGACCTAACCCAC
>JAQXKO010000004.1 GCA_029010495.1 Clostridiales bacterium
TCCCTTATGTAAGTCATGAGTGAATGAAGAATCTGCTTCTTCACCGAGATTATGGCTAATTCCACGAAGTGCAAGATTCATTTTTGCAAGACGATATGTCGCTGGTTCTTTTTCCTGACCATAAATATTGATGCCATTTAAGTTTCCCTGCTTTGACTTTACAAGTTCAGCACTCTGAATAAACATACCTCCTGAACCACAGCAAGGGTCATATAAAGTGCCATCATAAGGCTCAATCATAGTTGCAATCAATTGAACCACATCATGTGGTGTATAGAATTCTCCTTCTTCTTTTGTAGCATTTACTGCAAATTCTTTAAGAAAGTATTCGTATACACGACCGATAAGGTCTTTTTCTTCGCCAAACGCCTTATGGCTGATTTTGTTTACTTCATCAACAATTTTCTTTATGTCATTGGCAGCAAGATTTCGTGCCGTAAATGTTCCTTTCACAAAACAACCCTTTAATTGTGGATCTTCTTCCTCGAGTCTTTGCAAAGCAGTATCAAGTGCAACATTTAATCCTGGAGCCGGTGTATTAATGATTGTCGACCATCTTGCTTCTGGTGGTAAATTATACGTTCCATCTGCGAAAGTAGCATCGTCAAAAAAGGCAGCTTTAATATTTTCATCCTCCGGGTCTAATCCCTGTTCTATCAGCGTTTGCTTTAACCTTTCAACTCCGTCTTCATACTTTTCTCCAATAAATCTTAAGAATACCAGCGTAAGCATCATATCTCTCTTTTCAAAGAATGAGCCGGAGTTACGTGCCGCACGTAAGTAATCTCTACAATTAAATAAAATACTATCTATGTTCAATGCTTTCTCAACTGTTTTCTTCTGAGCCATTGTATTATTCGTCCCTTCATTTATTTAGTCCATTCCGCTTCCAATGCACTGAAATCAATACCCTGTGCCTCGCAGATTTCTTTTATTTTTTTGACGAATTTTCTTTATTTCTTCCGAATAGGTCATATTATTTCATCTGCTTGTGTATCTATGTCAGTGATATAGCATAATTATAGCACATATTTATGAAATTTTCTACCCATCCGGTCCATCTGTAACTTTTGCAGATGGATTTTTTATTTTCTTTCTCAAAAACGTCCTTTTGATGCATCTTTCAATCATCAGAAGTTTTGTTGAGAGAATTGATGTTTACAAACTCGAAAAGGTGCCGGGAACAAGAACCAAGAAGCAGACAATCTGTATCCATTGGAACTTTATTGGTGCAGTTGATATCCCGGCAGACAAAGAAAAACGGCATAACCTACATTGTCGTAAGTTATGCCGATTATTTCAGAGATTAAAAATCCCTAATTGAAGTCACCTAAAGGGCAGTCTTCTTAAAATAATTAAAATGTTTATGTAGTTTTACGACATCTGCTTTCTTGCAGCTTCGATCTGTCTTACGATTTCATTACGTGCAGTTGCAGCATTTGAATTTAAGGTGCCGAGTCTGATATTCATGGTTGTAATGTTTGAAACAAGCTCTACGGCTTTATCAAATGCAGGATCAGCCTTGCAATCTTCAATATCGTTTTCACTTACGGAATCATTAGAAGCAAGTGTTCCAAGATAAATCTGTTTTAAAAGCTCAGGTATCTTCCAAAGCTGAGTTTCATCGCTGGCGCTCATTCCATAAAGCTCTTCAAAAGCAGTATTTCCATGATTTACAAGCTTATCCCTGAAGCTGATCTTTTTAGATAACAGGTATTCCTGATAGCTGATTACAAAGTCAGCAAGTGAATCCATTGAATCAAGTGCATCAAGAGCCATCTGTGAACGCTTAGCAATCTCGTTGTCAAGAATTTCAGCTGTACGTGTGAAAATCAGATTCATATCATCATTAACATAATCAGCCTCAAATTCCTCAATGCTCTTATCGGCAAACTTTCCGTTGATTATTGCCTGGCCAATCAAAACCTTTCTTAACATATCAGGCATCTCAGGTCTGAATACACGACCTGTTCTGAGAAGTCTGAATGCATCCTCGCCTTCCTTAAGTGCTTCGGTTCTGTATTTATCCTTCTGTTCCTGAATACGCTTAGCCTCTGCCTCACGCTTTTTAGCTTCCTTAGCAGCCTTCTCAGCTTCCTTCTCAAGATTTCTGTCATTTTCACTTTCAACAAGAAGATTTTCATACTTAGCCTGAACAAGAGGCTGAATACTTACAAGAACCTTTGAAAGATTTTTCTTCTGTCTGTTACCGAAAGTACCTACCGTTTCGATATTCTCCGTACCAAGAATACCGCCTCTGTTTAAAACTGCAACAGGCTTAAGTATCTTGCCGGCATCCGGAAGAAGAAGACCTATCATACCGCCTTCAGCCGATTCATCAAGACAACGTCTTATCATAGTGCTGAGTTCAGGATCCTTTGAAAGGAATTCTCTTCCTTCGGAATTTAAAACTATATTAGGTAAAAATTCGCATAAACGTGATTCTGTTATGTCACCATATGCATCCCCGATTATTTCCTTCATTGTTTGAGCCATACTTAATTCTCCTTTTACTCACTCTTTTTTGCAAGCCTGTGTGGCCTGCCTCATCTCTGTTACCTACATTCTACACTTATTTTACAAAAATGCAAACCATTTTTTCATTTTGCGAATAATTAGCATATTTTTGACGTATATTTTTACATTATGAATGATTTTAAGCAAAAAACATTCATATTTAAAAGATTTTTTCGACCGCTGGTCATTGTGCATTTTGCACAAATCATGATTCTGTTATTGTAACTTCTTTACAAATATTGTATAAAACTTTGACCCTTATATCACAATGTCTTGTGATAGAGCGAATATCAACTACTATTTATTGTGTTCAATCGAGTAATTATTTCTTATTTTACTTCATGCGAGCATTATGTTTTGTATTTCTTACCTTTTATATTGCAGTTTCAGACAAAATTTTCATAAGAAATTGTGTTTTGGCATGGTCTGATGTCCCAAAGTATCACCCCGTATCCGGTATCAGACACATCCCGATATGCATGCAGAGTCATATTCATACAGGACTTAATAGTCATCAATTTAGGGTTGATTTATATATTTCTCTATGATATAATCATAAAAGTAATTTAACAGCATAGGCTGTATTAATACGGAGGTACTTTATGAAGAGAATCCAGACAATTAACACACGCGATCTTAAGGAAAGCAAGGTTAATGGCGGATGTGGCGAGTGCCAGACATCATGTCAGTCAGCCTGCAAAACATCATGCGGTGTTGCAAACCAGGAATGTGAACAGGTTAAGAGCAATAAATAATTGTTAACATAACCTTGTGTATTAATAACCGTTTTCTGCAACCGGAAGACGGTTTTTTTCACGCTTGATTTTAGGAGGAAATGATGATTCACCAGTACAAATTAAATGGCTTTAATATTGTTCTTGATGTCTACAGCGGTTCTGTCCACCTTGTTGATGAGGTCGCTTATGACATTATTGAAATGTACGAAAACAATTCAAAGGAGGATATCGTCAAAGCCATTTGTGACAAATATAAGGATGTTCCCGACGTAACAGAGCAGGATGTTCTTGATACCGTCAGCGACATTGAAAATTTAATATCAGACGGAAAGCTTTTCTCAAAAGACACATATGGCGAGCTTGCTTTTGATTTCAAAAAAAGAAATACCGTTGTAAAGGCTCTCTGCCTCCATGTTGCCCATACATGCAATCTGAACTGCGATTACTGCTTTGCCAGCCAGGGCAAATATCATGGTGAACGCGCTCTTATGAGCTTTGAGGTAGGCAGGCAGGCTCTTGATTTTCTTGTTGCCAATTCAGGCTCCAGAAAAAATCTAGAAGTCGATTTCTTCGGCGGCGAACCGCTGATGAATTTTGATGTGGTCAAGCAGCTGGTTGCATATGCACGTTCAATAGAGAAAAAGCATAACAAGAATTTCCGCTTTACTCTCACAACAAACGGCCTGCTGATTGATGACGACGTAATTGAATTTGCAAACAGGGAATGTCACAATGTAGTGCTTAGTCTGGACGGACGCAGGGAAATACATGACAATCTGCGCAAGACAATTAACGGCAGAGGAAGCTACGACATCATTGTACCGAAGTTTAAGGAGTTTGTAGAAAAGCGCGGTAACAGGGGTTATTATATCAGAGGAACCTTCACTCACCTGAATACGGATTTCACAAAAGATATCTTCCATATGGCCGACCTAGGCTTTACCGAGCTTTCCATGGAGCCTGTAGTATGCGATCCGTCCGATCCGTATGCCCTTACGGCAGAGGATCTGCCTGTGCTTTGCGAGCAATACGAAATACTCGCCTCCGAAATGATTAAACGTAAAAAGGAAGGACGGGGCTTTACCTTCTATCATTATATGATAGATCTGACGGGAGGCCCTTGTGTATATAAAAGAATCAGCGGCTGCGGTTCCGGAACCGAATATATGGCAGTGACTCCTTGGGGAGACCTTTATCCCTGTCACCAGTTTGTCGGGGACGAAAAATATCTCCTCGGTAATATTTATGACGGAGTTACAAACGAGGCCTGCAGGGATGAATTTAAGCTTTGTAATGCCTATGCAAGACCCGACTGCAAAGACTGCTGGGCAAAGCTTTATTGCAGCGGAGGTTGTGCCGCCAATGCATATCATGCAACAGGCAGTATAACCGGAACATACGAATACGGCTGTGAGCTTTTCAAAAAGCGTATGGAATGTGCTATAATGATTAAGGCTGCGGAAGCCGCAGATAATAATTAATCTTATTTTTACAATTAATTCAGAAACATCAAAAGGCCTCTGCATTTGCAGAGGCCTTCAATATTATGAAAAGAAAATAGGAGATAAAAAGAAATATAAAAAATTCGTCTTCTTTATTTGACTATATTATAGCACAACTTAACAATTTTGTAACAATTATTTTTCATATTAAGAGCTTCTTAATAATTATTAGAGATTATGTCATAATATATTACATTTACACTGTAATTTTTATAATTTTAACATGTTGCCACTTTGTAACATTTAATAATTTGCAATCAAATCACACATAAAACCATATGTCATTCACTATTTTTCTTAATATTTCCCGCTTGTTCAGACGCCTTCATAATCAAATGCAGGAATAAAGCTTTCATCTGCCACGTCTTCCTCCTGAATATATGCATTTTCAATTCCGAGACCGATTGCATAATCCAGAATTTCTTCATAATCATCAAAATCCAGTTTTTCATCGAGTCTGTCAATTCCGGCCGTCTTCATTTCCTCCGAAGGAGTATACTGGCTCATGATGCTTAAATATATATCCTCCTTATAATTATCAGATAAATATTTAATAATGCTTTTTGATTCTTCCTTATGTCCCGGAAGACAAAGATGACGTACTATCACGCCTTTTTTTATCATTTCCCTGTCATCAAAGCATACGGGACCGGTCTGGCGAATCATTTCCCGAAGGGCCGCCTTTGCGTATCCGGGATATTCGGGTGATTTACTGTATTTATCTGCCGTTTCTTCATTCATATACTTAAAATCCGGCAGATACACGTCAATAAGTCCGTCAAGCAGCCTGAGCGCCTCCACACTCTCATAACCTCCGCAGTTATAGATAAAAGGCAGATTAAATCCCTGTTCCTTTGCGTTTCTTATTGCCACGCATATCTGCGGTATATACATTGTCGGAGTGACAAGATTGATATTTTCAGCACCCTTTGCCTTAAGCTCAAAGAAGATTTCGCAAAGGCGTTGAGTTGTAACCGCTTTGCCGTGACGCCCTCTTGATATGTCCCTGTTCTGACAATATATGCATTTCATATTGCAGCCTGAAAAAAATATGGCTCCGGAGCCGTTTTCACCCGATATACAAGGCTCCTCGTAATAATGAAGCGCTGCTCTTGATAAATATATCTGACCGTCGACTCCGCATGCACCTTTTTTCTCAAGTCTGTTAATTCCGCACCCTCTGGCGCAAAGCCTGCAGCTTACAAGATAACTGTTCACCTCTAATCTGTCGGTAAGAGCTTTTATGGCTTCATATAATTCTCCTGCATTATCAACCCTGATATCCGCACAATCCGTTTCCGAAGTGCTTCCGTAACCATACAGGCACCCTGCCGACATTGTATTTACACCATCCGCAAAAGAAATATCTCCGTATCTGTCGCCTGCCAGGATAAATTTTTCATACAACTTATTGTCTTTTTTAATTATTTCAAAAATTTCCGCTTTAGAAATATAATGATAGCTCTCACAATCATAAAATCCGTCAAAATACTTTTCCAGACCGAAATGTTTCGTAAATGCTTCCATATATGCTTTTTTACAATTACTGAGAAGTACCATCCGATATCCGTCTTCTTTTAGCGCATCAAGAACCTCTGTCACACCCGGATAAAGCCTCGCCATGCCACTTTTGAGATTATTAATCATTCCGCTGCCAATATTAACTGCATATCTTTCTGTTAATTCATCCTCAAGATCAGGCATAAAGCTCTGCCACATCTCTTTATAATTAAGCCCCAGAAAAGACGCAATGGTACCCTCATCCACATCTTTCACCTTAATTCCCTCTGATCTCATCAGCTCAATACAGTCATATACGGCAGGTGCATAAATGTGAATCGTTTCGTTGAGAGTACCATCAATATCAAAAATCAATAACGGTTTCATATAATTAAAGTTTATCGGCAAGATTTACCATTTCAATGGCAGCAAGTGCACAGTCATAGCCCTTATTACCGGCTTTGCTTCCCGCTCTTGCAATCGCCTGTTCAATGTTTTCAGTAGTAATTACTCCAAAGAGAACCGGAACACCTGACTCCATAGAAGCCTGTGCCACACCCTTTGACACCTCGTTGCATACATAATCATAATGAGATGTATCGCCGCGTATAACAGCTCCTACAGCGATAACTGCATCATACCTTCCCGACAAAGCCATCTTCTTTGCAATAAATGGTATTTCAAATGCTCCCGGAACCCATGCGGCTGTAATATTCTCTTCTAAAACCCCATGACGTACGAGTCCGTCCACTGCGCCGCCAAGAAGCTTGTTTACAATAATTTCATTGAAACGTGAGGCAACTATACCAACCCTCATTCCTTCCTTTGCAACTACATTTCCTTCCAAAAGATTAATGTTTTTCATAATATCCTCCTTAATCCACATTTATTTCATTGAAAATGTGACCCATTTTTTCTTTTTTTGTTTTAATATAGAACAAATCGTATTCAGAAGGCTTTACCTCTATAGGAATACGCCTGTTAATAGAAAGACCGAAACCGGATAATCCGTATATTTTTTCAGGATTATTTGTCAGAAGATTTATTGACTTAACACCAAGGTCTCTGAGAATCTGTGCCCCTGCCCAGTATTCCCTTAAATCCGGTGCGAAACCAAGCTTAATATTGGCCTCAACCGTATCATAGCCCTGTTCCTGAAGCTCATAGGCCTTAAGCTTGTTGATAAGTCCTATTCCCCTGCCTTCCTGTCTCATGTAAAGGACAATTCCTCTGCCTTCCCTCTCAACCATCTCCATGGCTCTTTGCAGCTGCTCACCGCAGTCACAACGCTTTGAGCCGAAAACATCTCCGGTAAGACATTCCGAGTGAACTCTTACAAGCACATTTTCACCGTTGCCTATATCGCCCTTTACCAGAGCCACATGATGCTCTCCCGATATATCATTAACATATCCCACAATTCTGAAATCACCGTATTTTGTAGGCATATTGGCATCTGCCTCTTTGACTACATGCTTTACGTTTGTATGAATGTAGTCCTGAAGCGCCTTGATGGTTATAAAAGTAAGATTATATTTTTCCGCAAGTCTGAAAAGATTCGGCGTACGCATCATGGTTCCGTCGTCCTCCATAATCTCGCAGCACACACCTATAGGCTTAAGTCCCGCAAGCCTGCACAAATCTACAGTTGCTTCGGTGTGACCGTCCCTTACAAGTACGCCACCCTCTCTTGCAACAAGAGGAAACACATGTCCGGGATGTCTGAAATCTCCCGCTGATGATTTATCGTCACAGCATTTCATCATCGTTAAGCTGCGCTCCGCTGCCGAAATACCCGTTGTAGTATCAACATGATCGATTGATACCGTAAAAGCAGTACAGTGATTATCGGTGTTTTCCGAAACCATCTGGGGAAAGCCCAGTCTGTCTGCCGTCGCCTTATCCATCGGTGTACAGATAAGTCCCTTGCCGTAGGTTGCCATAAAGTTGATGTTCTCCGTAGTGGCAAATTCCGCCGCACAAATAAAATCACCTTCATTTTCCCTGCCTTCATCATCAGTTACAAGTATTATTCTGCCGGCCCTTAAATCCTCAAGTGCCTGCTCGATTGTACCATAATTACCCATTTATCGTTATTTCCTTTCGGTTAATATCCATAATCCTTCAACATATCCATGGTGAGCTTTGAGGTGCTGCCAATTTCACATTCTGCATTGGCAGAACCCGCTTCCATGAACCTTTTTACATACTTACCCACTATATCATTTTCAAGATTCACACTATCTCCCCGATGCTTTTTAAGAAGAGTGGTTTCATCCTTTGTATGCGGTATTACCGATACTTTGAAGTAATCACTGCCAAGCTCCGCCACTGTAAGACTGATTCCGTCAATTGCTATGGAGCCTTTATTTACGATGCCTCCAATAATATCTGACGAGGCGCTGATTGTGACCCAGACCGCATTTTCTTCTTTGACAAAGCTTCGGATAATGCCGGTCCCGTCAATATGACCCGAAACAATATGTCCGCCAAATCGTCCGTTTGCCGCCATTGCTCTCTCAAGATTAACCGGTGAACCGTTTGCAGCATTTTTCAAGCTTGTCCTTCTCACTGTTTCAGCCATTATGTCGGCGGTAAAGCCGTCTGACATAATCCCTGTTACCGTAAGGCATATACCGTTTACAGCTATACTGTCGCCGATTGCCGTTCCCTCAAGTACTTTCTCAGCCTTAATATAAATTTCTCCGGAGGTACCGCAAACGGTTATATTTTTAATAATGCCTATTTCCTCTACTATACCGGTAAACATTTTTTCCCTCCAGTCTTTTTCTTTATCATGCCGACATGCAAATCATCACCGATAATCTCTACTGAGTCAATCTTAAAAAGAGAAGCCTCATCAGGCGTTTCCACACCCACACCTGATACGGGTCCCGGTGCGGTAATGCCTCCAAATATCTTCGGCGCCATAAATATATCAAGCCTGTCTGCAAGCTTTTCCTTAATAAATGATGCGTTAAGCGTTCCGCCGCCTTCCACAAGAACAGAGTCTATCTTCTGACTGCCGAGGAAATCCATAAGCCCCTTAAGTTCCACCCTGCCGTGACCGTCATTGAAGCATACCACCTCGACTCCGGCTCTTTCAAGCAGTAACTTTTTTCTCTCCGAAGGTTCTGCACAGGCTACAATAGTCCTGTACGTGTCTGCACTTCTTACTATATTGCAGTCCATAGGAATCCTGAGTGTGCTGTCGACTATTATTCTTACAGGACTTTTTAATCCGTCTGTTCTGACATTGAGCATCGGATCATCTTTCAGAACCGTTCCTATACCGGCCATAATTGCCATATACCGGTGGCGCATATGCTGAACCCTCTCTCTTGCAGCCTCCCCCGTAATCCATTTTGATTTGCCTGATTCGCAGGCAATTTTACCGTCTGCAGTCATAGCATATTTCAAGCAAATATAAGGACGTTTTGTTGTTATATAGTGAAAAAACACGGGATTAAGCTCATCACATTCTTTTCTGAGAAAATCCTCAACAACCTCTATTCCGTGCTCGCGCAGGGTTGCAGCTCCCTTTCCGCAAACAAGAGGATTCGGGTCCCTTGAACCAATGACCACTTTTCTTATGCCGGCCTCAATAATCGCTTCAGTACATGGCGGAGTCTTGCCGTAATGACAGCATGGCTCTAACGTGACATATATGGTCGCACCCACTGCAGACTCAGAAAGAGACGCAATGGCATTCCTCTCTGCATGAAGCTCCCCGCATTTTCTGTGATAGCCCTCACCGATTATCCTGCCTTCCTTAACAATTACAGCTCCGACCATCGGATTGGGATTAACATAGCCCACACCGTTTCGTGCAAGCTCAATCGCACGTCTCATATAATCTGTATCATTCATAAAAAAAGCCCCCGAAGAGTCACTTCAGGGGCACAATAGTACTAAACGCACTTTGGTCTTTCCTTTTCTTCTTCCATCCAGACTATACTGTCGGCCTCGGAGTTTCACCGAATCATGCGAAATAATCGCTCGCGGGCTTTACCGCCGGTAGGGAATTACACCCTGCCCTGAAGATAATATTTAACTGTATTTATTATACCACAACAGACTAATCTGTCAAGCGGCAGAATTTATTCGCCGATATATTCAAACTCCATGGACCTGATTGATACGCCGTTTCTCAAAATAAACAGTCTTAAAATGCTGAATCTTGAATAAAATTCAATCTCATGCTCAACGACCGTTGCTTCATCGCCTGTTCCTCTGAATGAGAATGTTCCGACAGGTGTTCCCATTGAGAAGAGAGTACATGGGTTCTGGGAATAAATTGAAAGGTTTGAGGACGCAGTCACTCTTACCCTGTATCTTCCGAGTTTTGCAAAATCTACCGGAATCACATAATTTGTACCGGCCTTTGACTCCTTAAAGGAAAGGTCAAAGTAATGGCTGTCGTTAATAATAGTATATTCTGCCCCCTCCATATCGATATCATCCGGACTCTTTGGCTTATTAATAACACTGACCATGTCATCCTCCCCCATAAGACGCTTCATGGCGCGTGTTTTTACCGCAAAAGAGAGAATACGCTTAGCACATGCACACAGCTCCCCCCTTGTAAGCGTACCGTTCTTAAGTGCTTCGGCAAGATTATCGTTTGAAGAATTGCGTGACGAATCGGCACATACCATATACAGGTCATTGCCCGCGCTGACCATCTGAGCAAAATCATTGTGGTCCGGTTCGCCTCCCCTTCTGTTAATCATAGCCCACCAGTCGCTCATCACAATACCGTCAAAGCCCCATTCACCTCTAAGGATTGTGGTGTTAAGATCATAATTACCGCATGTCCAGAGACCGTTAACCGAGCCGTATGTTGTCATTACCGCATCAGCTGCCGCCAGCTTAACACACATTTCAAACGGCTTAAGATATATCTCCCTGAGTGCTCTTTCCGATACAACAGAATCAACAAAGTGACGTCTGTGTTCCTGGTTATTGGCACAGAAATGCTTGATAACACCTGTTACTCCGGCCTTCTTCAAACCCTTTATCACAGCACAGCCCATAATGCCTGTAAGGTAAGGATCCTCAGAAAAATATTCAAAATTTCTTCCGTTAAGCGGATGACGGTGTATATTAATGCCCGGTCCGAGAAGACACTCAACCTTATTGGCAGCCATCTCATAACCGGTAAAGCTATATAATTGTTCAATTAGTTTAGCATTAAAGGTTGAGCTGATAAGAGTACCGTTCGGAAGAGAAAATGCTTTGACGCCGCTGTCCAGTCTCATACCCGAAGGACCGTCATCGCAGCATACACAAGGAACAGACAGTTTATCCGTAAGTCTGTCATTAGCTCCGGCAAATGATGAAGCAGTACCGGGAGTTACCCTGCTGCTTCCCATTCCCTCACCTCTTACAATGCAGCATAAATCATCATCCGTCAGCCCGGCAACCACATCATCAACAGAGGCATCACCCTTATATACATCCATCAGTGTTGCGCCTGTTTTCACTGTTTCAGGACACTCGGGAAGGTTTGCAAGTCTTCTTAACTCCTCATCAGGCTCTTTTACGGGACATGGCTCCTTAGTCAGTATTACTCCGTTTTCCGTGTCCCTGGCAACGTATCTGTCAAAGGAGCAAACAGGATAAAGAGCACTGCCAAGCTGCTTAATAACTTTTGTTTCAGCCTGAATGAAGGAGCCTGCCTGTGATGCATTCCTAACATCACTTCCCACATATATTTTGTATTCTCCTGCCTCAAGAATATGGGCATATGCATAACCCGTCACACCGGAGTCATCATACGAAGCAAAATCCGCAATGTTAAATGAAATATTAACCATTTCGCTTTCAGCGGGTGCAAGCTCGCCCGTCTTATTAAAGCCCGCCAAAATCCTGGACGGCTGACCGAGCCTTCCGCAAGGCATACCGAGATAAACCTGCACAACCTCCATGCCTGAAACCTTACCGGTATTTTTAACATTTACATTGACATTTACTTCAGTACCGTCAAATGTAACATCAGTTTCAAATTCAAAGTCTGTATATGAGAGTCCGTAACCGAACGTATACCTAACCTTATTCATCGCAAAGGTTTCAAAATACCTGTATCCGACGAAAATATCTTCCGCATAAAAAATATGATTATCATTTCCAAAATTCTCATCAGCAGGAATATCAGAAATATTGTAGGCAACAGTATCAGGAAGCTTTCCCGATGGAGAAACCTTTCCGACAAGCACATCAGCAGTACCGTCACCACCAATCATTCCGCCCTGCCATACATACATTACGGCATCGGGATTTATGTCGTCCACAAAGCTCATGTCTATTATTCCGCCCACGTTAAGCAGCACAACCATACGTTTAAAATGCTTTCTCACCTTGCGGAGCATATCATATTCTACAGCTGTAAGACGGTATGAGCCCTCACTGTCTGTTGCATCTCTATCCTCTCCTGCAGTACGGCCTATTATGCATATTGCAGCATCATTTTTATCTGCAAAATGCTTAACCATTTCGTCGTCATGCTGCATTTCCTCCTGGCACCATGGCTCATTACCCCAGCCGATGCCTTCATCGAAGGGATGCTCCTCCTCCCATTTTTCATATATACCTTCAAGCTCTTCATCCACGCTTACACAACCGCTGTTTTTAAGTCCTTCGGGAATGGTAATAACCCTGTCAACATTAACCATGCCGCCTGAGCCTGTACCGCTTTTGTAATAATGGGTCTGGATACGCCCAAAGACAGCCACCCTGCTGCCCTTTTTAAGAGGGAGAACTCCGTTATTTTCCACAAGAACCATCCCCTCTGCAACAGTCCGTCTTGCAATTTCGATATACTTATTCCAATCTAATACGTATTCGTTCATAATTACTCCTCAAAATATTTGTTTTATCTTCTTTTTTGCTTATTGTTATATAAATGTGTTGATATCAACCACATATTAATTACAATATAGCATATTATTAAAAAATTAAACTATAAAAAAATCATCATTTATCAGTATATTATAGTCATTTATTAATGCTTCAGCTATATTTTTATAATAAATAATACCGGCTTAATATATCTCATTAAAATAAATTTTTTTATTACGGATTTTTAACATCACTTTTCATATTTGCATCCGGGAATTAACATGTTTTTTTCACATTTCCAAATTATTCTGATACTGAAAGGAGATAAACATATGCGACATAATTCTTTGATAATAAAAAAATACATATCCGTTTTAGCCGTTTCAGCTCTTATATTATGCGGCTGCAATAATACGAAATCAATCGATGAAACAAACGGTTCCTCTGACACAAACATTCAGGATACAAACAATGAAACATCAGGAGACGTAACATCGGATTATGCTTCAATGAAGCTTGATACAAAAGTAACAAACGATAAATATGATGACGGAAGTGCTTTTTCTGATTTTGATGTATGCACCATTTCTCTGTCGGATAATGAAATCAAAATATCAGGTGACGGTGCTTCCTCCTTGAGCTCCGTAGTTACCGTTTCAAAAGAAGGCGTATACCGTATAAGCGGTTCTCTTACAGAGGGCTGTATTGTCGTGGATGCCGCTGATTCGTATGTCAATCTGATATTTGACAACGTAAATCTCCATTCTTCAAAGGGCTCCCCCGTTTATGTTGAGGATGCAAAAAAGGTTCTGATTACATTAGCTGACGGTTCAGATAATTCCCTCACCGATAAAACCGCCAATTCCTCTGCTGAAGACAATAGTGAAAACGAAAGCTCCACGGCCGCAATTTATTCAAAGGATAATCTGACAATCGGAGGCAGCGGAACTCTTAATATTACAGGCAATTGCAATGGAGTCATAAGTAAAAACCAGCTTAAGGTAATGTCAGGAATTATTAATATTGATGTGGCCAATAATGCCCTTCGCGGCAAAGAATATGTGACTGTATATGACGGTACATTTAAGATAAAAGCGGGTAATAATGCGATTAAATCTTATACGGATAACACAGAAACCGCAGGTTTTATAAAAATACTGGGCGGAACATATGATATTAATGCAGCCGACAACGGCATATACGGGGAATATCTTACCGAAATCGCTGGCGGTGTGCTTAACATTACAACCGATAACAAAAAAGGCATCAAAAGCTGCTACAGCCTAATAATATCCGGCGGAACAATTAATATCAACAGTAAAGACGATGCCATACATTCTGACGGAGACATCAATATAGCAGGCGGAAATCTTACGATAAATACAGAAGATGATGCAGTACATGCCGAAAACAGTCTAACGATATCAGACGGTGAATATAATATTCTAAGCTGTTATGAGGGCTTTGAAGCGCCATCAATAACGCTGTCGGGCGGCATCGGAACACTCGTTGCAAAAGATGACGGAATTAACGCCAACGGCGGAGGCAATGAATTCGGCGGCGGCATGGGACGTCCCGGTGGCGGTATGGAGCGTCCTAAAGACGGAGAATTTCCGGGAGGCAACAGATTACCCGATAGCGACATCAATTCTCCCGATACCGAAAATGTTCCCGGCAATAAAGACAGCGTAAACAATAATACTACTGCCTCTCCGGCAAATAATGAAAACAGCAGA
Source organism: Clostridiales bacterium (assembly GCA_029010495.1). GTDB lineage: Bacteria > Bacillota > Clostridia > Lachnospirales > Lachnospiraceae > UBA3775. The sequence continues at coordinate 14,833 of JAQXKO010000004.1, forward strand.
CCGGAAAAGCCTGAAAACAGCACCGTAGAATCGCAGGATAATACTACAGGCAAAGACAATACAGATAATAATATGATTGAAAGCATAATAACCATATCCGGAGGAAACCACATAATATATGCAGACGGTGACGGAATTGATTCTAACGGAAAGATAATTATGACGGGAGGATTTGTGGAGGTCCACGGTCCTGCCAATAACGGTAACGGCGCACTTGATTACAACGAATCATTTACAATTACCGGCGGCACACTTCTTGCAGCAGGTTCCTCCGGAATGGCACAATTTGTCACTCCCGACGGTTGTTATGCATTAATGGTTAATTTTAATTCAACTCAGCCAAAAGGAACAATAGTAACCATAAACGACAAAAGCGGCAGTCAGGTTGTCAGCTTTACTTCCGAAAAAAATTTTTCTAATATAGTTGTGTGTTCTCCTAATCTGTCATCAGGAGAGTATTCTCTTCTGACAGACAGCAACTCATTATGCACCTTCACTATATCCGAGGCTTCCACAGGAATAACCTCTGACGGAAGCCCGTATAGCGGAGGAGGCGGCTTCGGTGGCGGACATGGCAATGGCGGAGGACGTTTCGAAAACAATCCGCCTGCCGACGAGCGATGACATTACCATATACCCTTCTCTCATTCATATAAAAAGCACTATGATATAATATTTCATAGTGCTTTTTCACATTTTAAGATTATAATATTTACATTGTTCTGTCATCATTTAAATTAAGGAAGGATATGACCGGAGGCAAGGTAAAGCCTGTACCAATCCTCCCTCGTCATATCAATTTCACTTCCCGCATCCATTTCCTTAAGTCTTTGCAGCTTAGTTGAACCTGCTATCATCTGAACCTTGGCAGGATGGCGAAGTATCCATGCCGTAGCTATTCCTGTAGGAGTCACTCCGTATTTTTCTGCCTGTCTGTCAATCTCTGCATTAAGCTCAGGGAATTTTTCTTTGTTTCCGATGAAATTTCCCTCAAAAAAGCCATACTGGAACGGAGACCATGCCTGAACAGTAATATCATTTAGTCTGCAGTAATCAAGCACATGACCATCCCTGTCAACAGCTCCCTCAGTCAGCATGTTGACCTCCATTCCGGATGCAATCATATTGGAAAACGGAATACTAAACTGGAGCTGGTCAATTATAAGTTCCTGCTTTACACTCTTTTTGAGCAGCTCTATCTGATACGGATTGTGATTCGAAACTCCAAAATATCTGACCTTTCCGGTCCTTTCAAGCACGTCAAATGCAGCAGCTACCTCCTCCGGTTCACATAGTGCATCCGGTCTGTGGAGCAGCAGAATATCAAGATAATCTGTCTGAAGTCTTTTAAGAATTCCTTCTGTCGAGGCTACAATATAATCCTTCGAAAAATCATACATCCTGCCCGGAACAATTCCGCACTTAGACTGTAATATCATATCCTCACGCCTTATACCGGCTTTTTTAACTGCTTCGCCAAATTGCTTCTCACAGCTTCCGCCGCCGTATATATCGGCATGGTCAAAAAAATTAAGCCCCATTTCCATACATCCCTCAATATGGGATATAAGCTTGTTTTCCTCCATTTCCGATATTCTCATACAACCCACGGCAAGCGCCGGCGCCAAAAGCTTCCTGTTATTTCCCAGCATTATCTTTTTCATAATAAACCTCCGTATAGTTTAAAATACCTCTTTCATACCCGATACATTTCTTAATATCTGTTTATTTATAATTATAATTCGGCTCAGCGATTTCATATATTAGATACATGCAATATTATTTTATTTTTGTGGATTTGATATCAATAAAAAACTCCCACGCATTGCTCCGCAGGAGTTTATAGGAGTTTATCATTCATTATAGATAAATAATGTATTATTTATAAATCTTTTCATAAACATCTTTATACATTTGTTTATTTGGCTTTACATTTCCAACCAGACCAAATACTTCATTATCTGATGAGTCAAGATATTTTTCCATATTATCTAAAACTGTCAGGGAATATCTTCCGGTATAGTCTCCGGCCGGCATATAGCCATCTCTCTGTTCACTGTAAAACAGAAAATATACCCAGGATGTTCCTTTTTTCATTGGTGTAAGATACGAATATGTCATTATTATTTTATTTTCGTCATCATAACCATAATTTGCTTTAATCTTAATCTGTTTGTCCTTACAATCTCCCTTATACACCTTTTCAACCTGAAATGTATTTTCTGTAATAAAATCATTTATAACGTCCTTATTGGCGTTTTCATCAAATTCTTTGGTAAGGGTTGTTTTTTCGTCTCCGACAAAAGTACCTTTAACAACAAGATCAGCTTTTTCATACGAATCATTATAATTCTCATAAATAATCATATATGATTCACTCTGTGATACTTTGTAATCTTCTCTTGCTTTGCTAAGTGAATTATCACTATTACTTTCATCATCAGAATATTGTTTACCACAACCATTTATCAAAAGAATGGTGCTTAATAAAAATACAAATAAAATCTTTTTTTCATACTAATTCCCCCATTTTTTAATCAAATTATACTTGTCATGATTTGTTACCCATTGTGATACAACATTTGTACTTCCGCCATTTACACTTTCCCGGTTCATCAGTGCAATCGGATATCCATTATAATTATTATTGCAACCTGCATCCCGTTAATAAAACTCAAATGGCCAAAACTAATAAAAATTCAACTATTATTTCATTTATTTAATTATATTATAATATCATTTGTCTTTTGTCAAGTATTTTAGATTTTTAATTATATATTTTTTAAAATATATATTTTTTAATATTTTTTGTTAACTATTTTATAATCAAAACATATTTTTAGAAATAAAAAACTCCCATGAAATCAACCATGGGAGCAGAATCATTACATTTTATGTTTTTTATTAAGATATCCTATCTTCTTCTTTTACCATTGCTTCCTGAAAATTCCGCAAGGATTCGAAGAAGTCTGATAAACAGATTGATAATATCAAGATATATATCAAGAGCGCTGTCAATTGCATTATCAACTGTCTTTGTATAGGCCTGGGCTCTTGCATAATCCTTACCTATGTAAAGACTGAAAAGTGCCGCGCCGATTACAGTAATGACAAAATCAGAAATTCCCATTATCATACACACAATACTTGCAATCAGGATACCTACAAGCGTTATTGATAATATTCCGCTTATACTGAAAAAGAATTCCGGATACATACTTCCAAGTATTATCATCGCCAGAGTAATCACGAAAGTAATTGAAAATGCTGCAGATACAATTTCAGGATTAATTGAGGAATATGCGTTTACCGTACCTGATATAAGGAGTCCGATTGGAACTACTACAAGATTATAACCTGCAAAGCTGATATATGGATTATCGGATTTCGCAGCCATAAATATACCTGTAATACACGATACCATATACATAATTAAAAATGCAAAAGGACTCATAATCTCGGTCGGGTCATTTATGACAGAGCAAAGAACTGCATTTACCAGAAGGCCATATGCCACAACACCGCCAAGGATTAGATTATATTTATAGTTGCTTATAATAATCTCATCTTCCGCATAGCAAAAACGCATTTCCTCTCTTTCACTTTTATCAAGAAAGCTCATATTAATTACCTCCAATAATAAATATTATTCTGCACATTACAGTTGATGTCAGACCTCATTACAAATCAAATTATTCTTTCTGTAGTCTGTCTTTTCAACAACATCCAATGCGTATCTGACTGTTGACATGGCATCCTTTGCATAATGGTCAGCACCGATGCTGTCCGCATATTCCTGTGTAAGCACCGCCCCGCCTACAACTGTTTTGGCCCACGGAGCTTTTTCGCGAAGGAGCCTGATGGTTTCCTCCATGGCCGGCACAGTTGTTGTCATGAGAGCGCTCAGACCAACTAGCGGAGCGTGAAGTGCGGTTGTCGCCTCAACCACTTTCTCCGGTGGAACATCCTTTCCGAGATCACATACATCAAAGCCGTAATTTTCAAGAATAAGCTTTACAATGTTTTTGCCTATATCATGTATATCGCCACGGACTGTAGCTATGACAAATTTGCCCTTGCTCTCCATCTTTGCGGCAGTCTCGGACATTTTCTTTTTAATCTGTTCAAATGCGTATTGTGAAGCTTCCGCACTCATAAGCAGCTGGGGAAGATACATTGTCTTTTCTTCAAAGCCTTTACCTACAATATCAAGAGCCGGTATAATATGATTTGTCACAATACTAAGCGGCTCGTCAGTTTCAAGCAGTCTGCCTGTTATTGCTGCAGCCTGTTCCTTAAGTCCCTTAACAATAGCTCTCTGAAGCTCACTTTGTGCAGGAGAAGTATTGCCTGCACTTTGTTCTACTGTTGTAGTTGAAGTTGTTGTGCCAACAAAAGCAGAATATTTTCCGATATTTTCAATATATTCAGTACAATTTGAATCAAGTCCCCTTAATGCCTTAAAGCTATAATAGCTCTTCATCATCTCAGCAGAATTAGGATTCATGATTGCTGCCGAAAGACCGTTCTCCATTGCAAGAGTAAAAAATGCCGCAGTAATAATTTCTCGCGAAGGCAGTCCGAATGATACATTTGATACTCCGAGAGAAGTATGACATCCGAGTTCATTTTTAATGGTTTTAAGCGAATCAAGTGTCGCAATGGCCGCCCTGTTATCAGCACTTACAGTCATGGCAAGTGTGTCAAATATAAGATCCTTTTTCTCTATTCCGTAGCTCTTTGCAACCTCAATAATATGTTTTGCTATTTCAACTCTCTTTTCAGCAGTATCGGGAATACCGTCCTCATCCAGAGTAAGACATACAACAAGTCCGCCGTATTTTTTTACAAGCGGGAATATTGCCCTCATAACCTCTTCCTTGCCATTGACTGAATTAATCATCGCCTTGCCGTTGTAGTGGCGAAGGGCTGCCTCCATGGCAGTCACATCGGTTGTATCAATCTGAAGGGGCAAATCAAGGATTGACTGAAGCTCGAAGCATACCCTGCTAAGCATGGCAGGCTCATCTATTTCCGGCAGCCCGACATTTACGTCAAGAACATGGGCACCCTTTTCCTCCTGCGTGATTCCTTCACCCAGAATATAATCAATTTCATTATTTCTGAGAGCCTCTTTAAATCGTTTTTTTCCGGTCGGATTTATTCTCTCTCCGATTATCACAGGTAACCTGTCAAATTCTACCGCATGAGTATACGAGCTGATAAGTGTTCTGTTTTTCTCTGTAACGGGCTTTGGCATCAAGCGGCATGTTTTGTCCACTACAGCCTTAATATAATCAGGCGTGGTACCGCAGCAGCCGCCTGCCACTCTCACACCCATATTGACAAATTCAAGGACATCCTCCGAAAATTCTTCAGGCAGTACATCAAATTTTGTAATTCCGTCTACACTCTTAGGAATGCCCGCATTAGGCTTGATAATCACCGGAACAGACGAATATTCAAGATATTCCTCTACAACACCCTTTAACTGCTTAGGACCAAGCGAACAGTTCGCTCCGATAGCATCGGCATGCATACCCTCAAGCATCGCAACCATTGATGCCGGCGACGCACCGGTCATAAGCTTGCCATCCTCACCGTAAGCATTTGATACAAATACAGGCAGTTCACAGTTTTCCTTTGCAGCAAGAAGAGCAGCCTTTGTATCATAGCTGTCATTCATGGTTTCGATAAAAATAAGGTCAACTCCGTATGATGCACCGGCTTTTACTGTTTTTGCGTAGCAATCAACCGCATCATCAAACTCAAAATCCCCGTAAGGCTTTAAAAGCTTACCGATAGGTCCTATATCGAGCGCTACAAATTTGGGCTGTGTTCCGCAGCTGCGGCTTGCAGCCTCTCTTGCATTGTCAACAGCTGCTTTGATTATTATATCAAGCTCTTCATCATCAAATTTAAGACTATTGGCGCCAAAGGTATTGGTGCAGACAATATTTGAACCTGCATCATAATACTGCCTCTGTATATCAATAATAACCTCAGGATGCGATACATTCCATCTTTCAGGCAGTTCACCCGGCATAAGCCCGTTTTTTTGAAGCATTGTACCCATGCCGCCGTCAAGATAGACAATATTATCCTTTAAATAATCCAAAACATTCATAAAATGTCCCGCTTTCCAACAAATATTTATACAATGAAGCTCTCTCCCAAAATGTGTGAAAGATTGTTACTAATACCCCTTGCTATGTCAGGCTTGTTCATGGAATATACATGAACATTTGTAATTCCGTTGGCATATAAATCAATTATCTGGTCAGTCGCATAAGCAATACCTGCCTGTTTCATTGCCTCCGGCTTCGAGCCGAACTTATCTACCATTGCACGGAAACGCTGTGGCATAAATGCACCTGAAAGCTTTATTGCCCTTTCAACCTGATTTGCATTTGTAATAGGCATAATGCCCGGAAGTACGGGAACAGTAATTCCGGCTTCTCTGATTTTATAAAGAAAATTAAAGAAAAGATTGTTGTCAAATACCATCTGCGTGGTCAGAAAGTCCGCTCCGGCGTCAACCTTTTCCTTAAGGTGCTTAATATCTTCTCTCTGTGATGCGCTTTCAGGATGAACCTCCGGATAGCAGGCAGCACCGATACAGAAGCCTCCGGCCTCCTTTAATTCTCTGATAAGCTCAACAGCATAACGATAATCCCACCTGCTTCTGTCAGTCTTTTCAAGTTCCGGCGTAAGGTCGCCTCTGAGCGCCATTACATTTGTAATGCCGTTTTCCTTAAACTCTGCAATCCTCTGCCTGATAAGCGCCCTGTCAGATGATACGCATGTAAGATGGGCAAGCATAGGCACATTATATTTGTCCTTAATATTTTTGGCAACCGAAAGAGTATACTTACTTGTACCGCCGCCTGCTCCGTATGTAACACTCATGAAAGACGGATTAAGAGCGGCAATCTCCTCAGTAGCAATTCTTACGCTTTCAAAGGATGTCTCAAGCTTCGGAGGAAATACCTCAAAAGAAAGTGACATCTGCTCTTTATTTAATATATCAATTATCTGCATGGTTTTTCTCCTTAAAACATTTCACCTTATAATAGCATAATTTCCCCCGCTTCTCAATAAGCAATATGCTCAAAACAGGAAATGTCATATTTTTTTCATACACTCTTTGGTAATGCTCTTTGCCCTGAAAAAAAAATTCGGCAGCGATTACGGCTAAAAGTGTAATTATATATATAAGATTCAGTTCAAATACAAAAATCAAAAATACAATGCCTATAACCTCATTCCGTATTTACTTAAATCCACCCGTCCGTCTGACACTTCAACGCCCTCAGACTCAAGCAGGGCCGCCTGAACCTCCAAACCTCCGAAGGCAAATCCTCCCGCAAGTTCTCCCCTGGAATTAACTACCCTGTGACAAGGAATTACTCCGGGCTCGGGATTCCTGTGAAGAGCATTGCCGACTGCCCTGCACATTTTTTCGTTGCCTGCCATCAGGGCAACCTGAGCATATGTCGCAACGCGTCCCTTTGGTATCCTTTTTACTGCTTCATATATCTTTGTCGTAGTTGAATATGATACAATGTCATAGCTCTCTGCTATCATACGCTTCACGTCTTCATCCGGCACGGAGCCGTCAAGAATAATTGTATTCCAATGCTCCTTGTTCTGATGCCAGCCGGGTATTACAGCTTTGTAGGCGCTTCTCCAGAAATCGCGCCAGTTTTTATCTGCCTTAACGTTAATATTAACGTATCCGTCCTTTTCATAGGTCCATAGAAAAGCCTTATTGTTACCCTTATACCTTACCAGCTGCCAATTGTCATCATGAAAAGGAGCAGACTGATATGTGTCCTCAAACGACAGCCCATATTCAAGAACTTCCTCTCTTGTTACCATTTACCTTTTTCTTAACCTTCTTCCCGCTCTTTTTTTATTAACATTTCTTCTGAAATTATAACGTTTTTCAGAGAGCTCCATCATCAGTTCAATACGCCTTGTATCATTAACTTCAGCTTCAATCTGCTTAACCATTTCACTTTTTCTGTATTCCTCCAAAGTCTTTGATACATTGCTGTAATCTCTTTCAAACAGAAGCCCGCATATCTCTGCTTTAAGTCTTTCCCTGTTGATTTTCTTCGGATTGTCCTCCGGAAGCTCTATTCTGTTTATTATTTTGTCAATTACAAAGGACGCAGACCTGTCCTTGTATTTTGGCATATTATATTTATTCTGCAAAATGGCCAGCTCGGGACGCCACAAAAGTCCCAGCTGATTTGACAATTTCATAAAAGGATTTGGAAGAGGTCTGCGCAGAATATAAAAATCAACAACATCATCAACCATTTCAACAGTAATTATGCCCCAGTGTTCGGGAACATGCTCTTTAATATGAAGGGCATGCTTTGTACCTACTGCCACATAATTATAATCATAAAATTTATCATAATCCTTTATCTGACGGCTTAGGCGCTGATAAGAATCTGCATCACTTTTTATTTCTATTCCTGTTATGGCATCCTCTGTTATCATTACAACATCGGCTCTTGACAGTCCTGTCGTCTTTTCCTCAAGTATTCTTACCTTTCCATAGGTTTCCTCAAGAAAATCAAATAATGGTTCCCTTATATCTGCGTCCTTTAACACCTTTACCTCACAATTACCCATTAATTATTTGTAATCGATATTTAGTTCCCTGAATTCACATACACCGTTTACTGCATAAAGTCCGAGCATTACTCCGGTGAAACCGCCCGAAACTTCGCTTGACAGATATTTTGAAAAAGCGTATCCGAGTGATTTCTCCTGATTGTCGTCCTCTACGAAAAATCTGTAAACCTGACTGTCACTTCTGATAATAAGTCTTGCCGTATCTGTTGAAATCTTTACAGTGCTCTCAACATGCTTAATATTGCCGATATTAAGCTTTAAAACAGCCTCAATCATTCCATCGTCTGCCTTTCTTAAGGCCACATCATAATGCTCGTTTTCGCACATATAGACAGTGACGCCTCCCTCGCCGGAGGTCAATTTCACGTTGCATGATAAATTCATATTAAAATCGCGCTGGCGAAGTCCGATAAATGTCGGAGTATCGCACATATCCAGTGTCACATTAGTGCCTGTAAGTCTCAGACAATCCTCTGACATCTCATAATTTGCCCTTACAGGATGACGAAGATACATCCATTCAAGATTAAAATCGGTATTTTCAAATGTATAATGATTTTTAAATTCCTGTTCAAAATCACCGTCAATACAGTATTCTACTGATGTAGTGCCATTTGTTCCGGCACTAAACCAGCCGTCCTCATCAAAGCTCACAGGAGTAAGAAATACCTCTCTCCCGAGATGATGATACGGCTGCCACAAATGAATCTGTCTGAAGCCAAGAGAAATAATGAACCAGTTGCCGTTATTGTCGCAGACAAGGTCACCATGACCGATCCCCTGTATGATTTCAGGCGCCTTATTTCTGTTCGTAAGCACAGGATTAAGCGCATAGTTTTCATATGGTCCCCATACATTTTGCGCCCTTGCATAAGTAATCATATGTCCGTACTCAGTTCCGCCCTCGGCTGCCATCAGATAATATCCGCCATCAAGCCTGTATACATGGGGACTTTCAAGATAACGTCCGCCCGAGCCGTGCCATATACATTTACTTTTGGAAAGCTTCTCGCCGGTTTCAATATTAATCTCGCATTGAACCACTCCGCTGTCGCCGAAATCATCTGTTCCGTTGCTTACAAAATACACATGACCGTCATCAAACAAAAGCGAAGGATCAATACCGTCCTGATCTACGACAACAGGGTCTGACCACTCACCATATATATCATCTGTATAAACATAGAAATTCTGATGGGTAGTATCATTTGTTGTTACCATATAAAACCTGCCCTCATTGTATCTGATTGTCGGTGCAAAGACTCCGCCGGAGCTGTTTATTCTGTCAAGCTCTATCTGTGAAGGTCTTGTAAGCACGTTGCCTATCTGCTTCCAGTTAACAAGATTGTCACTCTCAAAAAGGGGCACTCCCGGGAAATATTGAAACGAGCTGCATACAAGATAATATTTGCCCTCTGCCTTAACAACACTCGGATCAGGGTAAAAGCCCTTAATTACGGGATTTGTGTACTTCATTATTTTTTCCTCCATATAATTATACTAATATTTCGTATATGTATCCACCGTTATTGAAACTATTAATAAAGCAAAGACTATCGAAAAATCGATTCCCCTTTGATTATTCACACTGATCGTGGCAGCCGGTATGTTTCTAATGCCTTGCGCGAAGCCACCGAAAAGATGCAACGTAGTTATTCTCATACAGGTTATCCGTATGACAATGCCTACATATTAAAAAATAAGGTACATTGTGCCCTTTTTTCAATATTATACTTTAACAATGAAATATTCTCAATCTGTATTTTGATAATTTTAGGCATTTGTGCCCCTTTTTCAACGTTTATATCTTTAATATGAAAACAGTCGTTGTATACCTTTTTCATCAATATCATCACTCTCCAATAGAAACATCTTTGAACAGATATATTCTGAGCAAGGCAAAAGAAAAAGACCAACAGCAGCATACTTATTATAATTCGGCAATACGTTATAGCATTCGCTATCATTCTACTTTCACCTTCTCATGATTCTGATTATCCAACTAGTCTTGTTTTGTAAGAAATGTGAAATGCTCTGTTCTTACATCTCCCATAAGTTCACACGGTTTATTTTCTTCCGTGTGATGATACACAAAGCCACACTTCTCCTGGCATCGTTTCGATTTTTCATTGCCGTCATAATAC
>JAQXKO010000005.1 GCA_029010495.1 Clostridiales bacterium
ATGAAGTGCGAAAAAAATATGTAATATAGTAACGGAAGGAGAACCAGAATGTCGGATATTTTTGACCTTTCACAATTTGATGAATACAGAGAAGATAACAGAAGAGAAGTGAAAAAAGCAAATGGTGGTTTGCCAATTTCATTGTGGGACACGTATTCTGCTTTTGCAAATTGCTATGGCGGTGTTATTATCCTCGGTGTCAAAGAAGAAAAAGACGGCAGTTGGAAAACTACCGGTCTTCAGAATGCGTCCAAGCTCCGAAAAGACTTTTGGGATACCATCAACAATTCTAAGAAAGTGAATATCAATCTCCTGTCGGAAGATGACGTAGAGCTATATGAAGTCGGTGATAACAAAGATGTTATCATGGTTATTTATGTGCCCATGGCGAAGCGTGAGCAGAAGCCGGTGTACATCAACAATGACATTTTTAATGGCACTTTTCGTCGTAATTACGAGGGCGATTATCATTGTACCAGATTGCAGGTAAAGACTATGCTCCGTGACCAGACTGAGCGCACTATGGATATGGAAGTGCTTGATAAGGTTCCGATGGAAGATTTGAATTATGATACCATTCATGGATATCGCAATAGTCATCGTTCTTTAAAAGAAGGACATCCTTTTGAGCGCCTGAGCGACCATGAGTATTTAAGAAGCATTGGTGCGGCTGCTATTTCAGAGGAAGACGGAAAGTTGCATCCTACGGCAGCAGGTATGCTGATGTTTGGGGACGAGTATAACATTGTACGTCACTTCCCAGAGTATTTCTTGGATTACAGAGAAGAGTTGGACCCTACCACTCGCTGGAGCGATAGATTGCAGTCAAGTTCCGGTGAATGGTCCGGGAATGTGTGCGACTTTTATTTTAGAGTTTATAACAAGATTATTAAAGACATTAAGGTGCCTTTCAAAATGGTTGGCGGCGAACGTGTTGACGATACTCCTGTACACAAGGCACTTCGTGAGGCTTTGGCAAACTGTTTGATTAATGCAGATTATCATGGATTGCGTGGTGTTGTTATCCGTAAGGAACCGGACAAGCTCATTTTGGCAAATCCCGGCTATGTCAGAACGGGTAAAAAGCAGATGCGTCTTGGCGGCGAATCCGATCCCCGAAATAAGGCTCTTATGAAAATGTTTAATCTTATCAATATCGGTGAACGTGCCGGAAGCGGTGTGCCTAACATCTTTAATGTTTGGGCAGATGAAGGCTGGGAAGAACCGGTTATTGAGGAGAGATTTGATCCGGACAGAACGGTACTGTCGCTTTCGTTTTTGAAAAAAGAGAAGGAAGAAGTCAAATTATTAGATAAAAAAATAAGCGAAATAAAGAGTGAGCCAATTGTAAAAATCATGGAATATTTAGAACAGAATAATGAAATTACAACGGCTAAAGGTGTAGAAATAACGGGTAAATCAGAGGCACAAGTAAGAAGATACTTAAAAAGCTTGTGTAATGTAGGCATTATACAGAGTACAAAGACTACCAAGGGAAATGTATATATTAAGAAAATGTAATTCGCTCATTTTTTGAAAGGATAATGAGCGAATTATGATTGAATAATGAGCGGATTGTGAAGGTAATAGTAGAAAAGGGTGATGAACGTGGATTATACAATGCCAGATAATTTTATTGAATTTGAGTTGGGGTGGTATCGAAAATATGATTTTAAATCTGAGGCTGAGGAACTGCTAAAAATTCTTGATGATTCAAGGAAAGAGAATGATATTCAAAGTTATATTAAGGATAATCAGAAATGGTTTATTCCTGCGTCTATTTTTAAGGAATATAATTTTGGACATCATGAAGCATTTATTGTTCCGGAACAAGCTTTGGGGGCTGAATATCGTGCGGATTATATGCTTCTTGGAAGAAATTCTATTGGACATCAAATTGTTTTAATAGAGTTTGAAGATGTAAATGTTGACTATAAAATTCAAAGTGCAAACATTGAGAGTGATTCCGTGAGAAAAGGTATTGCACAAATAAAAGATTGGAAACGGTGGATGGATAGTAACCGTGAGTATTTTATGAAGAGCTGTGGACTGAGTAATGTCAGCAGAAATATACCTACTTGGGGAATAAATTATTGTTTGGTTGTTAGTCGAAGAAGTCGTATGGATGAAATTGCCAATCAAATGAGAGGGCAGAGCCAATATGAAACGCCAGCCTTAAGAATTGTAACGTATGATAGACTTGTGGATAATGTAAAAATGCTGGGGAATGGATTTTAATTCTAAGTAGAGGATAAATATGCTAAGCGAATCTTCATTAATACAAATTGCACATATCTTTTGCGGAGATACAGAAGGGTACTATGAGTATAAAACGGGAGAAAAACTTGTAAAGTTCTTTAACTCATATTATCGGGTGGGTGATGTATATAGGCAGGGATTCCCACCACGGTGGATATATGTATATGATAAATTAGTAGACTTTATAAATACAAATAACTTTGATAGTTTTTTAAACATAGTACTGAGTAAAGAATATTTGATGAGGGAGCAATCTCTTTCACAAGTGCAAGCGGCCGAAAAAGCAGAGCAAATATGGAATGAATTTAATCGAATCATTCAATCAGACTTATATAAAATAACAAGGAATAATGGTCTATATAAGTTGGTTAAAGAAAATGATGATTTGGTATTTGTAGGAAGTGGAGGTTTTGCTAATGTTTACTATCAAAAGTCCACAAAACAAATTGTTAAAAAACTACGAGATGATTTTTTGACAGATAAAGGAATTCGTAGCAGATTTAAGAGGGAATATGAAATAACAAAAGCGTTACAAGGAACACCGGGAATTATAGAAGTTTATTCGTTTGATGGTGGCAATTGTTCCTATACTATGGAGCGTGCAGAAACAACTTTGGAAAAATATATTATTGATAATGAATTACCAGAAGAAACGAAGGTTAATTGTATACGTCAAATATTATATATAATGAAATCTGTGCATGAGGCGGACATTATTCATAGAGACATTAGTGCTAACAATATATTTATAATTTCTGGCATATTAAAAATTGCGGATTTTGGATTAGGAAAAGACTTAAATATTTTCACTTCACATCAAACAATACATACAAATTCTATGGGGCAATACTATTATTGTGCACCAGAGCAATTTATGATGTTAAAGGATGGGGATAAAAGGAGCGATGTATATTCTTTAGGGCGTGTCATTAACTTTATTATGACTGGTGATCCTAGAAATTCACATCATGTGTTTAGAAGTGTTGCAGAAAAGTCAACCAATAGTGATTCTGCTTATCGTTATGCAGATGCAGGACAACTATTAAATTTTTTTAATAAAGCTGTAGAGTATAAGAGTAACTTAGAAAATAAGACAAGAATAGAAGAAAAGATTCGTTGTAAACAATTTGATGATGAAATAGAAGGATATATTTATAGTATGACTTCAGAAGAAATAGCAAGAATGATGCAGTCTTACAGAAATGGTTTTTCTTTAGCGTTGATGCGTTTTATGAAAAAGGATGAGTCTCATGCGGAGTATGTGATTCAAAGTATAGATAAAGCATATCAGAATGTATGTGGACGTACATATGAAGCATATGATGTATATTCTTCTTTTGCAAATGATGTTTTGCAAGAAAAATTTTCTTTTGTTGTTAAAGAAATAGCGGCTAATATTTTGAGATATGTTGCATGGGATGTGAATCGATTTAATGCTCAACATATGGTAGAAAATTTATTGAGTATAGGTATGGATCCGATGTTAGAAGATATAATTCGTAATTAATTTGGTTTGGATTTCAATATCATGAAAATGCATTAATGAGCGAAAAATGATTGAATCTATAATGAAGTGTAAGAAGTTACCAGGTGAAGCTTTTTAAAATTGTCAGGAAGGTGATAATGTGAAGCCGTTTAGAGATATGGATTTGTCAGCAGTTATTGCTGAGCAAAAGCGGAAAATAAAGATTAAAGTTGAAGGATATACTAATGATGAGATAATGGCAAATGATATTGATTTGTTGGCGGATAACATCTATTCAGAATTTTTTATTGACCCTATTACTATTTATGAAGAAGAGGTCAGAAAGAGGAGCATACAACAAGCAAAAGTAAAAAAGTGGATTCATCCATTTGTGAAAATTGACCCTAATCGAGAGTATGTTGAAGTAGATGGAATAGTAATGAAATTTTATTTCAGATATAATGGTGAGAGGGATCTTTTTAAATGCCAAGCAAGTACTTTTTCGGTATCAGGATATCCGGAAATAGGATTGGATTCTGATTTCATTTCGTTTACATATCAGAAGACATTGCAGGAAATGGAAAATGAAAATGCAAAAGATAATTTGCTTAAAGAAGTGGAAAAAGATTTAAAATCTATCCGTGATGGTATTGGTTATGCCAATAGAGACATAGCAAATTACAATGACTCAATAAGGGGATTTGCAAAAACATGTATTGAGGAAAGAAAGAAAAAAGTGCAATCATTTTTTGAGTTAACCAAGCTTTTTGAGGTTCCAATTGAAAAGACAGAATATGCAAAAGAATGCATAAATGTTAAAAGAACAATAGTACCTATTGCACATGAATATAAAAAGAGAGAAAAAGAATACTGTATTTCTGAAAAAGATTATCAGGATATTCTTTATGCGATAAAGCATACAGGCTCTACTTTCGAGAGAACTCCAAATTCATATAGAGCAATGGGAGAAGAGGATTTGAGAAATGTGTTACTTGCATCATTAAATTCAGCATATAAAGGTGATGCAGTAGGTGAAGCCTTTAGGAATAAGGGAAAAACCGATATTTGTATTGAGCGCGAAAATCGTGCGGCATTTGTTGCAGAATGTAAAATGTGGACAGGAGCAAAAGATATTGAAAAGGCTATTAAACAATTGGATGGATATTTAACATGGAGAGATTCTAAAACGGCATTGATTTATTTTGTCAGAAGAAAAGATTTTATTAAAGTGTGCAATACAGTAGAAAAGACACTTAAGGAATTGACGATGATTAGGCAAATAACATCTGTAGATAAGAATGAATTTTGTTGTGAATTTGCATCAGAAAATGCTGTGGGGCAGTTAATATCAATGAGAGTTTTCTTGTTTAATATGGATACTGATAATTAAACCAATAGGTATAATATAAAGTTGAAGTCTTAAGGGAGGAGAGTCGGCAATGCTGTGCAATTACATAAAAGAACATTATATAGAAGCAGAGCCGATTTTTCTTTCGGATTTGTTAAAAACGAATACTAACGAGTCGGATTTAAACCAGCAACTGAAGGAACTCTGTGAAAAAGGTTTATTGCAGCAATATGATGACGAGGTATATTTTATTCCCAAGAAGACTACATTGAATTCTACTATTGGTCCTAATGTAGATATGGTGGCAAGATACCGTTTCATTTCCAAAGGGGATAATGTAGATGGTTTCTATGCCGGTAATACATTTGCTAATCAGATAGGCATTTCTACGCAGGTTCCTTATGTTATTGAGATTGTAAGTAACAATGTTTCGGATGATGGAGAGGTCCTGATTGGTAATAGAAAATTTGTTGTAAGAAAACCGATTGTGCCGATAACAAAAGAGAATGCACATGTGTTACAGATGCTGGAGCTATTGGTAAAGATTGATGCATATCTTGATTGTAGTTATGAAGAGGCCAGAGACAAATTTGCGGAGTACATATCTGTTTGTAGAATTACAAAGAGTGATGTGGATTTGTATATTACAAAATATCCATTATCTACGTTTGAGGGATTTTGTAAATTGGAATTAGATAAGATCCTTGCAAAAAAAATAGCGGGGAATTCCCCGCTGCTCGGTGGACCAGGGTCTTTCGACCAGCCCGAAATCAATCAAGATTGATTATTACATTGATATTGTAAGCAAAAGATATAAGAAAGTCAATCGCCAGGAATAAGAAACAGTTGCTTTTCTCGCGAGATAGAATATAATGTGATTAACAGAACTCAACACGCCTCTCAACGATGTGGACCATGTTGAGTCATTTTGATTTTAGACTTGCATGTGAACATGCAAGCTTACGTGCAAGTTATATGCAAGTTCATCCATGTATGAAGAAGTGTGAAAGATTTGAGTAAAGATACACACAATAGACTTTCGTGTGTACGTTCACTTAAATATGTATCACGCTGCGTATAGTGGCACTGGTGCCGAATGCAAAAATGTATTACCTGCACATGCTGATACATAAAACTGCGTATCACACTCTCCAAAATGTGTATCACGATTTTCGAAATTTGTATCATATTTAAAATTTTTTAAAAAATGCCGATTTACATTGTTTTTCGCCCATGCTATATTATGGCTTAGGTGGACGAAAAAGCGTGATACGTTTTTGATACATTCCCCCGGGAAAAGATAAAATAATAGGTAAAATACCCATAAAATGAGTCAGAAATGGCAAAAACCGTAACAAATAAGTTTCTAAACACAACCAAATCAGACCGTGAAGGTGGTAGAACAGTAGGTTCAGGTAAGGTTGTTGAGATGACAAATTATTATGGAAATTAAAAAAAATATGAAAAATGCTGTTGACATTTTTATCCTTTAGTGTTATTATATCGCTTGTGTGAAAACACATTCATATGCGGACTTGCTGGAATTGGCAGACAGGCATGACTAAGGATCATGTGCCCCAGTGGCGTTCGGGTTCAAGTCCCGTAGTCCGCAGCACGAAAGAAACCTCTTTTGTCTACCAAGACAAGAGAGGCTTTTTCTTTTAAGTTATACATTACTTCTATCGGAACGCCCGGTTATAGCAAGAAGGAAAGAACGTAATTAATTTTAAGAATTATAAAAAATATGTTAAAATATGTCTCTTGACTATCCCCTTAAGGGGAGATGATATACTCCTCCCTGTAAATATAACAGGGAGGTTTTGTTATGAATGAACTGTACATAAGTGTAAGAAACCTTACAAAATCATTTGGGAAACGTAAAGTGGTAGATGACCTGTCATTTGATGTTCATAAGGGTGAATTTTTCTCCGCATGTTTATTTATTGAAATCCACCTGTTGAAAAACGGGTGGATTTATTTTATAATTTATCGGGTATAATCATATGATAAAACAGAATCACCTTTGATTGTTAATTTACTTTTGTTTTGGAGAATTATATGGGAAATAATCAGGATCAATTTCAAAAAATGACGGAAACGCCGGTCAAAAAGCTTGTTGTGACTCTCGGCATACCTACAACCATCAGTATGCTTGTTTCAAACATATATAATATGGTGGACACCTATTTCGTAGGAGAAATAGGAACAAGTGCCAGCGGAGCCATCGGTATAGCATTCGGACTGATGGCAGTTCTTCAGGCCTTTGGATTTATGTTCGGACAGGGTGCAGGCAGCCTGATATCCAGAAAGCTCGGAGGCAAAGACATTAAGTCGGCAGAGATTTACGGAGCCACGAGTCTTTTTCTGGCAATTCTGACAGGAACTATTATCGGAACGGTCTGTATACTTAATATTGACTATGTTCTTAAGCTTTTAGGCAGCACACCGACTATACTTCCGTATGCAAAGGACTATACGGTATGGATATTGCTTGCGGGTCCGTTTATTATGGGAAGCTTTGTATTAAACAATCTGCTGAGGTTTGAGGGCAAGGCTTCACTGGCCATGATTGGACTTGTATCAGGCGCGGTAATAAATATTATATGCGACCCTGTGTTTATAAATGTACTTGGGCTGGGTATTGCCGGTGCGGGAATATCAACTGCCATTTCGCAATTTATAGGCTTTTGTATACTTAGCAGCATTTTTATCTTTAAGAAATCTTCCGTTGTTCTGTCGGTAAAAAATATCAGACTAAGAAAAAATGTTATCTGGGAAATCGTATCCACAGGTTTCCCGAGTATGATAAGGCAGGGACTTACAAGTATATCCACCATCATACTAAACAGAATTGCCGGCAACTATCAGGATGCATGTATTGCGGCAATCAGTATTGTTAACAGAATAAACTTCTTCATGTTCGCAATAGGACTCGGTATGGGTCAGGGCTTCCAGCCTGTATGCGGCTATAATTACGGTGCAAAGAAATACGGAAGGGTAAAGGAGGCATTTTTGTTTACGCTTCTGCTTGGTGAGATAGCTCTCGGAACGCTTGGAATTATCGGATTCGGCTTTTCTCCGTATCTTATAAAATTCTTCAGAAATGATTCGGAGGTTATAAGAATAGGAACAAGGGCGCTCAGGTATTCATGCGTTGCACTTCTTTTTCAGCCTCTTTGCGTAATGGCAAATATGACCTTTCAGAGCACAGGCAATAAAAAGCAGGCAAGCTTTACTTCAATGCTAAGGAGCGGTTTATATTTTATACCTATGCTTTATATTATGGAGCATTTCTTCGGAGAGCAGGGCATTATTCTTTCACAGCCGATTTGTGACGTGATGGCGTTTGTTACGATTCTGCCTCTTATCACGGGCTTTATCAGGCAGCTTGACAGACTTGGGGAGAAATAGTAAAGCATACAAAAGAGACGACAGGTTATAATCCGTCATATTATTGATTATAGCTATTATATGCTAAATTATTACTAAAGAAATAAGGGAAAAAGCTCAATTAGTATTGCAAAAAACGGAAAAATTTGATATCCTAAATAAGATTATGAGATATTTTCTGCATTTTATCATGCATTATTTATCTGGAAATGAGGAACATTATGAAAATCAAAGGTGCTGAAATAGCAGTTAAAACAATTATTGAACAGGGTACCGACGTAGTATTCGGCTATCCGGGCGGAACTGTAATTGATATTTATGATGAATTATATAAGCATCGTGACGAGCTTCATCATGTGCTCACAGCTCATGAGCAGGGAGCCAGCCACGCAGCAGACGGTTATGCACGTGCAACAGGAAAGGTAGGCGTATGTATCGCCACATCCGGTCCCGGCGCAACAAACCTTGTAACAGGTATCGCAACTGCTTATCTTGATTCCATTCCTTTAGTTGCAATTACCGGTAATGTCGGAACGGGAATGATTGGTAAGGATGCGTTTCAGGAGGTTGATATTACAGGTGTGACAATGCCTATTACAAAGCACAACTTCTTTGTAACAAAGGTTGAAAAGCTTGCAGATACAATCCGTGAAGCCTTTAAGCTTGCAAAGTCAGGTCGTCCCGGTCCTGTACTTGTAGATATTCCTAAGAATATTCAGAATGAATGGTGCGAGTATGAGCCTGTGCCTGTGGTTGAGCCATATCCAAAGGTTCCTGCATCAGAGAAAGAGATTGATGAAGCAGTAGAAATCATCAAGGCTTCAAAGAAGCCATACATATTTGTAGGCGGCGGATGTATAGCAGGTAATGCAACAGATGAAACAGTGGCTTTGGCAGAAAAGCTTGATGCGGTAATAGGCTGTTCCATGATGGGTCTTTCCGCAGTACCTACTGACAGTGAAAGATTTCTCGGTATGGTCGGTATGCACGGTCATTATGCAGCTTCAATTGCAATGCATCATTGTGACTGTCTTATTACCGTCGGAGCAAGATTTTCAGATCGTGCTACAGGTAAGACAAGCAAGTTTGTTCCAAATGCAAGGATTATACATATAGATATTGATGCGTCCGAAATTGAGAAGAATGTCAGCGTTGATGTAGGCGTTACGGGAGATGTTAAAGAAGTACTTTCAAGAATGCTTGATAAGCTTTCAAAAGTTCAGCATCCTGAATGGATTGCCCATGTAGATGCACTTAAGGACAAGGAAGCCAAGAATGATCCTCAGAGAGAAGGATTTGTTCCAAAGAACATTATTCAGATGCTTAATAAATATATTGCTCCGTCAACAGCAATTGCAACCGATGTAGGTCAGAATCAGATGTGGGCAGCGCAGTATGTAAACTTTAAGCAGTCAAGAAAGTTTATATCAAGCGGCGGTCTTGGTACAATGGGCTTCGGCCTCGGAGCTGCAATCGGTGCTGCCATGGGTACAAAGGAGCGTTCGGTGCTTGTAACAGGTGACGGAGGTTTCGGTATGTGCCTTACTGAGATGGCAACAGCAGTAACAAATAATATTCCTATTGTTATTCTTCTTCTTAACAATACGGTACTTGGTATGGTTCGTCAGTGGCAGACACTTTTCTACGGAAAGCGTTATTCAAATACCGAGCTTGAGAACCGTCATACGGATTTTGTTAAGCTTGCAGATGCGTTTGGCGCGGTAGGCTACCGCGTAACCAATATGGAAGAGCTTAAGGAAGCTTTTGATAAAGCATTCGCAGTAGAAGACGGTCCTGTAATCATTGAGTGTATGATTGGCAAGGATGAGTTAGTACTTCCGATGGTACCTGCAGGCGGTTCAATGGATGACCTTATTACTAAGGTTGGAAATTAGTATTGATTGGAGGATTACCGTAAATGGAACGTAATATAGTAGCAGTTTTAGTAAAAAACCATTTTGGTGTACTTAACAGAGTAACCAGCATGTTCCGAAGAAAAGGCTTCAATATTGATACAGTAACAGTAGGTGAAACTGAGAATCCTGAGGTGTCACGTATCACAATTTCATTTCTCGGAACAGATGAAAAGGATCAGATTCTTAAACAGCTTGACAAAATGCCTGATGTAATTACCATTCAGGAGCTTGACAGAGAGGCTTCGGTATCAAGAGAGCTTCTTCTTATCAAGGTTAAAAACAGTGCAGAGGTTCGTCAGGATATTATGTCAATAGTAGATGTATTCAGGGCTAAGATTATTGACTATGCGTCTGATGCGGTTACGATAGAGGTAACAGGAGAATCCAGCAAGTTATCAGCCATTATCGAGCTTCTCAGTGAGTTTGGTATTATAGAAATGGCTCGTACAGGTCTGGTTGCACTTGCAAGGGGTAAGGAAACAGCTCTTAATGTGGATGAGATGGTTGCTGCCCAGAAGCAGATTTAAGTAAGGTTTTAAAGGGAAGCCCCTTTGAAATATAGAACAGGCATGATTTTAGTAGGTTTACCTGCTCTAATAAAAATATATTTTTTAAGGAGACAAAAAAATGGCTAACAGAATTTTTTATCAGGAAGATTGTGACTTAAACAAGCTTTCAGGCAAGACAGTTGCAATCATCGGTTACGGTTCACAGGGACATGCACATGCATTAAACCTTAAGGACAGCGGTGTAAACGTAATTATCGGTCTTTATAAGGGAAGTAGAAGCTGGGATAAGGCCGTAAAGCAGGGCTTTGAAGTATTTACTGCTGATGAAGCAGCTAAGAAGGCTGATATCATCATGATTCTTATTAACGATGAGAAGCAGGCTAAGCTCTACAAGGAAGATATCGAGCCAAATCTTACAGCAGGTAAGACACTTGCATTTGCACACGGCTTCAACATCCATTTCGGTTGCATCAAGCCTCCTGCTGATGTAAATGTTATCATGATCGCTCCTAAGGGACCTGGACATACAGTACGTTCAGAGTACCAGGCAGGTAAGGGTGTTCCTTGTCTTATAGCCGTTGAGCAGGATGCAACAGGCGATGCATGGGATATCGGTCTTGCATATGCACTCGGTATCGGTGGTGCAAGAGCAGGCGTACTTGAGACAAACTTCAGAACAGAGACAGAGACTGACCTTTTCGGTGAGCAGGCTGTACTTTGCGGTGGTGTATGTGCACTTATGCAGGCTGGTTTTGAGACACTTGTTGAGGCCGGTTATGATCCAAGAAATGCTTACTTTGAGTGTATTCATGAGATGAAGCTTATCGTTGATCTTATTTATCAGTCAGGCTTCGCAGGAATGAGATATTCAATTTCAAATACTGCTGAATACGGTGATTACATTACAGGTCCAAAGATCATTACAGAAGAGACAAAGAAGACAATGAAGAAGATTCTTTCAGATATCCAGGATGGTACATTTGCAAAAGACTTCTTACTTGATATGTCAGATGCAGGTTCACAGGTTCACTTTAAGGCAATGAGAAAGCTCGCTGCTGAGCATCCATCAGAGGCTGTTGGCGAAGAAGTTCGTAAGCTTTACAGCTGGAATGATGAGGCTAGCAAGTTCATTAACAACTAATTTGCAACTGTCATTTGTTAATATCAGCCCATGCAGGAATGCATGGGTTTTTTTATGTAGATTTCCCCGCTTCATACATCAATACGCACATGAGCACTTAAGCGTTAGGACGCTTTGGTGCTTAATTGAGTATATCGCGGGGCTTATATATTAGTGATAATTTAGTTTGCCGGTGCGATATAAGGGTGCAGTCTCATATCCGAATCACCCCGGACTGAATATCACCCCGGACACTGTGAACGCACCGTTACCGTTATTTATGCCTCAAAGAATGCGATTGCTACTGCATTTGGACCCACGTGGGTACCGATTGTGGCACCGATTGAAGTGATTACAGGCTCTTTGCCGTATGCGTTGAGCAGGTCGCCGCTGTCAGCTATATATTTTCTGAGAAGATGATCGCTGATGCCGGTGTATCCGAGAATAACAGGAAGTTTTTTATCATAGCCTGCGGAGCGAATGTATTCGTTTAAGTAGTTGTTGCCCTGTCTTGAACCTCTTGCCTTTCCTAAAAGCGTAACTTCACCGTCGTCAACAGTCACGACAGGCTTGATGTTAAGAAGTCCGCCCGCAAAAGCAACAGTTTTCGAAATGCGTCCGCCTTTTTTTAGATATTCAAGCGTATCAAGCAGTGCCAGAACGCGGAGCCGTGGAACAAGTGCATTAAGTTCACCGGCTATTTCATCGGCTGACCTGCCACGGTCAATAAGTGTAAGGGCATAATCAACTAAAGCTCTTTCTCCGACTGCAACGTTTAACGAGTCGATAATATAGACATTTTCCCTGCCGTCAGCTCCGATGACCGCATTCTGATAAGTGCTTGAAAGCTTTGATGATAATGTAATGATAATTACGGCATCATTATCTTTCAGGGCCGCATCGGTGGCTTTTTCAAAGTCATATGGTGATACTGCACTTGTAAAAGGCAGTGTTTCATATTCGACAAGCTTTTCGTAAAATTCCCTGTGTGATATTGTTACGCCGTCAAGGTAGCTGTTCTCGCCGAACGTAACGGTCATGGGTACTACAGTAACATTTTCATGATAAGGCGACACGATGTCCGAAGCGGAATCGACAATAATTTGTATTTTCATATTTCCTCTTTCTGCATAAATGCGTATGTTTTGTCATACGGAGTATAACATCAATTTATTGATATGTCAACAAAAAATAAAAGCCTTAGTTCCGCGCACTGCTTTTTGTTGACGATGCAGGACGGTTGTGATAAAATGACTTTATATTCTGTTTAAAGTGGTGTATAGTACGTCGTTAGGGGGAAATGGAGTAATTATATGAAAAATCACAGATTTAAAATATATTTTCTTATGCCGGTTTTTTGCAGCCTGATACTTATCGTAATGAATCTTGTACTTGTATTTGCTGTTAAAAATCAGAAGGCTTCCGTTGTTGCAATGAGCTTTACTTTTGCTTATATTGCTTCAATCCTTATTGTGAGTGCGATTTTTATGTCGCGTGTTAAAAGGGACATTACCCTGGCATGCGTATCATTTAAAGAGGTACCTGAGCAGGTTCTGAGTATGTTTGAGATTCCTTATGCACTTATTGATACGGAGGGAAGCGTACTCTATACCAACTATGAAATGAGGGGGCTGCTTGACAGTATCAAAAAAGGCAGCAACGACTTAAGGGACATGATTCCGAACATCACAAAGGTTAAGATTCCTACTGCTACTGATGATGTGGTATTTCATTCCGAAATCGGAAACAAGGAGTATCGAATCGTTCTCAGCGCCATTAATGCTCCTGAGTTTGACGATGCGCTTAATATTATTAATGATGCGGGACCTGTCGAAGATAAGACGCTCATAAGTGTATATATGTACGATGATACAGAGGTCAGTCATTTAAGAATTGAGAATTTTAATCAGCAGATGATAATAGGCCTTCTTTATATTGATAATTATGATGAAGTTCTTGAGTCTGTTGATGAGGTAAAGCGTTCACTTCTTGTGGCTCTCGTAGACAGAAAAATCAATAAATACATGGTTTATATGGACGCAGTCATAAAGAAGCTTGAGAAGGATAAATACCTCTTTGTTTTCCAGAAGAAATATCTGGAAGAGGTTAACCGTACAAGTAAGGTGCTTCTGGAGGAGGTTAAGAAAATCAACTCCGGTAAGTCGGAAAGTGCCATTACGATAAGTATGGGCCTCGGTATTGCAGAGAGTAATTACGCCAAGAGTTATGAATATGCCAGAGCTGCCATTGACCTTGCTCTCGGACGTGGCGGTGACCAGGTGGTAATAAAGGATGGCGATGATATTACCTATATCGGCGGTAAGTCAGCCTCCATTGAAAAAAGTACGCGTGTAACAGCCAGAGTAAAGGCACATGCGCTTCGTGAGCTTATTGAGGCTCATGACGACATACTTATCATGGGTCACTCAATCGGTGATGTAGACTCACTCGGCTCTGCAATCGGTGTATATAAGATTGCACAGGTGCTCGGCAAAAATGCCCACATTGTCATTAATGAAATTAATTCGTCGATACGGCCTATGATTTCACGCTTCCTTGACAATGCAGAGTATCCGGACGATATGTTTATCGGCTCTCTGCCTGCACAGGAGACGGCTCATAAGGATACGCTCCTTGTTATTGTTGATGTTAACAGACCTTCGCATACTGAATGTCCTGAGCTTTTTGATCTTATTTCAACCGTTATTGTTCTTGACCATCACAGAGTGGCAAGCGATTCAATAAAAAATGCGGTTCTTTCGTATATTGAGCCTTATGCCTCATCTGCCAGTGAAATGGTTGCCGAGGTATTGCAGTACATCGGTGACGAGCTTCGGTTAAAGCCGATAGAGGCTGAGGCGTTATATGCCGGTATTATGATTGATACAAATAACTTCCTGACGAAAACAGGTGTAAGAACCTTTGAGGCGGCAGCATATCTCAGAAAGAACGGTGTAGACGTAACGCGTATCAGAAAGGCCTTCAGAGAGGATATGACAGAATATGTTACAAAGGCAAAGGCAATTACTTCTACAGAAATATTCCTGGGCGGATATGCATTTGCCTACTGCGGCTCGGAGGGAGTGGAGGCACCGACCGTTCTTGGCGCTCAGGTGGCTAATGAGCTGCTTGAAATAACGGGGATTAAAGCATCCTTTGTATTTACGGAGTTCAGAGACAGGGTATTTATCAGTGCAAGGTCGATTGATGAGCTCAACGTACAGGTGGTAATGGAGAAGCTTGGTGGCGGAGGCCACATGAATATTGCCGGCGCACAGCTTGAAAACATAACTGTTTCTGCGGCAATGGACAGAGTAAAAAATGTTTTGTCAGAAATGGCAATGGGAGGAGATTTATAAATGAAGGTAATTTTATTTGAAGATGTAAAAAAAGTAGGTAAGAAGGACGAGATAGTTGAGCTTAGTGACGGTTATGCAAGAAACTGTATCCTTCATAAGGGGCTTGGCGTGGAGGCTACTCCAAAGGCGATAAATGACTTAAAGCTCAGGAAAAAGGCTGAGGCAAAGCATGCGCAGGAGGTTCTTGACGCTGCCAGGGCGCTTGCCGAAAAGCTCAATGCGGGCAGAATAAGCGTCGGCATTAAGATTGGCGAGAACGGAAGAGTGTTCGGAGCCGTAGCTGCAAAAGAGGTTGCGGAAGCAATCAAGAGCCAGCTCGGTTATGACATTGACAAAAAGAAGCTTATCATGAATCCGTTTAAAAACATGGGCAGCTTTGATATAGGCGTAAAGCTTCATCCGGAAGTAACTGCAACACTTAAGTGCGACGTGGTAGAGGAAAAATAATATGGATGAAAATCTGATTAAAAAGGTAAAGCCATTTTCCGAACAGGCTGAAAAGTCAGTTATCGGCTCTATGCTTTTGGAGAAGGAGGCCATAACCCAGGCAATGGAAATACTTGAGCCCGGAGATTTCTATGAAAAAATTCTCGGACTGTATTTTGAATGTCTTACGGGTCTTTATTCGTCCGGAATTGAGGCTGATGTTGTAACCGTACAGGAAAGATTGAGAAAAAAGGATGTTCCTGAGGAATATACATCAATCGAATATATCGGAACTCTGGTCGAAATGGTTCCGACTGCAGCAAATGTAAAATATTATGCTGAAATAGTAAGGGAAAAATCACTTTTGCGTCAGTTTATCTCAACCTCGGAGGGGCTTGTAAATAAGTGCTATCTTGACAAGGATAACCAGGCAGAGCTTTTTGTTAAGGCGGAAAAGGAGCTTTTCGAGCTTTTTCAGAAATCGACAAGAGCAAAGGATAATACAAGCATCAGAGAGGTGGTTGTAGAAAGCATCAGAAATATTGAAATGGCTTCAAAGAGCAATGGAGCAGTAACAGGTGTTCCGACAGGCTTCTTGAAGCTTGACCGTATGACTGCGGGGCTTCAGCCTTCCGATCTTGTGCTTATAGCTGCCAGACCATCCATGGGTAAAACGGCTTTTGTACTTAACCTGGCTGAATATATGGCTGTTAAAAATAAATTCACAACAGTTATTTTTTCACTCGAAATGTCAAAAGTTCAGCTTGTAAACCGTATTTTATCAATGCATTCGAGAGTTGATGCCCAGAATATCAGAACAGGACGTCTTGATGACGGTGAATGGGCTGAATTGATGGAATCGGCAAGAATTATCGGTGATTCGAGACTTATAATAGATGATACTCCCGGAATATCAATAAATGACCTGAGAAGCAAATGTCGCAAGCTTAAGCTTGAGCAGGATTTGAAGGTTGTAATTATCGACTATATTCAGCTGATGACAAGCGGCCACAAAAGCGAATCAAGACAGCAGGAGGTATCTGAGATTTCAAGATCCTTAAAGGCTCTTGCAAGGGAAATCCAGTGTCCTGTAATCGCACTTTCACAGCTGTCGCGTCAGGTGGAGCAAAGACCTGATAAGCGCCCTATGCTGTCTGACCTTCGTGAGTCCGGTGCCATTGAGCAGGATGCAGACGTGGTAATGTTTATTTACAGGGATGAATATTATAACAAGTCAACAGATAAGCCGGGTCAGGCCGAAATTATTATTGCCAAGCAGAGAAACGGCCCGACCGGAACAGTTGATTTGAAGTGGCTTGCCGAATATACCAAGTTTGCGAATCTTCAGCTTGAGGGCGAGCATTGATTTGGCAGGAGCACTTGTCAAAAAATAAATAAAATTGATAATTTATGAAATAACCGCTCATATATAGTTGGGCGGTTTTTCTTTTTATATGAATAACCGTTAACGCAAATTTATGATAATGAATTATAATTATTGTAGTTTTTTCAGGAGGGTAAGCTGATGGGCGAAAAAAAATATTTACTGGCTGATGTATCAAAAAAGCTTGATGTGCCGTCATATATGTTACGATATTACGAGGATTCACTTTCAATAAGTATTCCGAAAGATGAAAGAGGACTGCGATATTACACAAAGCACGAGGTTGAGCTTTTGTCCTCTGCAATAATGCTTAACAGAAAGGGCTTTACGATACCTGCACTCAGGATAATTATGAATGATATCCATCGTATTAAAAAACTGCCGCCCGACAGGCTTTTGGAGTTGCGCGACAGACTGGAAGCATGCACAGGCAGGGCAGAGGAAAACAGTATTGCGGAAAGGACTGAAAAAAATGAGCTCAGCACAAACGAACCGGACAATGAAAAGATGGAAAGATTTAGAAGCATAATGACCGGAATCATGCTTGATGCACTTAAAATCAATAATGAAGAGCTTGTGAATCATATAAACTACGGCGTCGGAAATATGGTTGAGCGTGAGATAGGATACATGATGACAAAAAAAGAAGAGGCAGATGAGGAGCGCTTTAAAAAGGTCGACAGAATGTTAAGGGAAATAAGCTCAAAATAAGTATATTTGTACGCTTAATAATTATAAAATTACATATTTTATATGGGGCATAACCTGCGGTATTGCAGGCTATGCTTTTTTTGCTTTTTATATGTCGATTTGAGTCGAAAAAAGAATTAAAATAATTGATTTTTGTCAATAAAAGTAGTAAAATTAAATAATCAGTAAATGGGGTATAATTTACTTAATTGGGGATTACGATTTGTCTTTTGCTTTGGCAAAGAGGATTCGGCGATTCTTTTGAAAAAGAAAGAGAGGCCAGAAAAAGTGAAAGAGTTCAAAAAAGAAAAGAGAAGGATATTAGTTATCGAGGACAACACTCTTAACCGTGAAATGTTAAAAGAGATTCTGTCAGATGAGTATGATGTTATCTGTGCAGAAAACGGCAGGGAAGGTCTTGATATTCTTCGTAAGCAGGCGCATGGTATTTCCGCTATAATGCTTGACATAGAGATGCCTGTGATGAATGGGTATGATTTTTTGAAATATGTTATTAACGATACAGTCTATTGCAAAATACCTGTTATTGTCGAAACTGTTCTTGACAGTGTGGAGGAAGAGGAAAAATGTCTGGAGTTAGGAGCAGCAGACTTTATTACAAAGCCTTATAATCCAAAGCTCATTCTGATGAGAGTCAGAAACATAATCAAACTTATTGAATGTGATCATATTATTTCTGAGCTTGAGGTAGATGCACTTACGGGCTTTAAAAACCGTAAGGCATACTATGAAGCAATACGTGAAATTGAGAACGACCCCGTAAAAAGTGCCGGCGCGCTGGGTATTGTATTTGCGGACGTTAACGGGCTTAAAAGAGTCAATGACATGGAAGGTCATGAAGCAGGCGACAGACTGTTGGCAGATATTGCAAATACTCTGGCAGAGGTGTTTGTCGGTGCTGATAAATATCGTATCGGCGGCGATGAATTTGTAATCATTGATTACGAAAAGGATAAGCATTTTTTTGAACAGAAGATTGACGAACTGCGTACAAAGTGGCAGGAAAGACAGTCTGCAGCAATCGGAAGCATTTGGCTTGAACATGCCCAGGACCTCGAAGAGAATATCGCGATTGCCGACAAGGAAATGTACCGAGACAAGAGCAGGTATTATGAAAAGAAAATCCATGACCGCAGACAAAACAATAATTCAGGCGTGGAGGAATATATAAGACAGGCTGAGAGGCTCGCAAGGGAAATTCAGGAGGAGAGCATTATCTCAGGAGCACTCAGTAAGGAATACAGCAGCCTGTTTAAAATAGATGCGGAGACAGGTAAGATATCACTTTATCGTACCGACGGCATAGGCATGAGTCCTCAGGTTTTGGAAAAGCTCCTTGTGGAAGATGAGTATGAAAGTGTACTGATGAAATATATTGACACATTTGTTGTTGAGGAGGACAGAGCCAGACTCAGAGAGCTGGGCAGACTTAATGTGCTTCATGAACGTGTTCCGGAAACCGGTCTTTATAAGATGGGCTACAGAAGGGATATGAACGGTATTATTTCATACTTTGAGATGAATGTTGCGAAAACCGTGGATAATGCGGGAAAGATAACATTTATACTCGGACTTCGAGATGTTGACGAGGAAATGCGCCGTCAGCTTAAGCAGGCCAAAAAGATAAAGATTCAGCAGGAAATAATCGAAGGCTTGGGAGCAGAGTATTATTCCGTGCTTCTTGTCGACCCTGAAACTGACAGGGTGACAACCTTCCGTGCAGAGGAAAAAGAGGGAGTGGCCATTAAAGAGTTTTTCAGACGATACGGAAACTGCTGGTCTAAAGGCATTTATTCATATGGCTGTGAGATGATTGCAATGTCCGGCAGAAGTGAATTTTGTGAAAAGCTATCTTTGGATTATATCAGAGCAAATGATAAAGATTATTCCTTTTCCTATGAAAAGCTGACGGGTGAGGATACGATTTATCTTCAGGCAACAGTGACATATGTACGTGATAAGGACGGAAGCCTTGCAGTAGTTATCGGAACCCGCAATGTAGATGATTTGATAAAAAAGGAAAAAAGGCAGGAAAGAATGCTTCAAAAGGCACTTGAGGACGCAGAAGCAGCAAATAAGGCCAAGACTGATTTCCTTTCAAAGATGTCTCATGACATACGTACGCCGCTTAACGGCATTATGGGACTTCTCGAGATGGACGAAAGACATCCGGATGACAGAGAACTTATTGAGGAAAACAGAGGCAAGATTAAGGTAGAGCTAAAGCATCTTAATTCACTTTTAAATGATATCCTGCAGCTGTCAAAGCTTGAAAACAGTAATTCTGCACTATCAGAAGAAATGTTTAATCTGAATACTCTTGCGGAAGATATAATTACAATGGTTGCGGTCGAAGCGAATGAACACGGTATTGAATTTCATTATGGCGATTACAGTCAAAAATTTGTGGTACCGGTTGTCTGGGGAAGTCCTGTTCATTTAAGACAGATATTTCTAAATATTTTCAGTAATGCAATTAAGTATAACAAGCCGGGAGGAAGTATATCCTGCGTGGCTCAGTGCGAAGCAATGAACGATAAGACGGTTACATATACATGTACCGTTAAAGATACCGGCATAGGTATGAGCAAAGAGTTTATTGAGCACATTTTTGAGCCGTTCACACAGGAAAGAAGCGATGCCAGAAGCACCTATCAGGGAACAGGTCTTGGCATGGCGATTGTAAAATCTCTGGTTGATAAGATGAACGGAACGATAGAAATAGAAAGCAAGGTGGGCCAGGGAACTACATTTACTGTAACCATTCCGTTTGAGATTGCAGAAGAATCATACGTCAAAAAGGAAGAGCCTGAAGGAAACATTGTGTCAATAGAAGGACTTAATATACTTCTTGTTGAGGACAATGAGCTGAATATGGAGATAGCAGAGGTGCTTTTGGAAGACGCAGGTGCCGTTGTTACAAAAGCATATGACGGTAAACAGGCTGTTGATTTATTTATCCATAAACCTGCCGGAACATTTGACGTGATATTAATGGATATTATGATGCCTGTAATGAACGGACTGGATGCTGCGCGTAGGATTCGCGGGCTGGAAAGAAGTGATGCAGGAAATATTCCGATTATTGCAATGACTGCCAATGCATTTGAAGAGGACAGACAGGCAACAAAGAATGCGGGAATGAATGCTCACATGTCAAAACCGCTGGACAGCAATGCATTACTCAAGGCAATTTCGAATTGTAGTCAGAAATATCAGAACGGCAGATAATACACAAAACTTGTGAATAATATTCAGGAGTTATATGATATGTACAGTCGGGTCTGTAAAAAGATATTATCCGTTATAGGGAGATAAATTGCATAAGAAAACGGTCATACAGCTGAGTAATTCTTCTGTATGACCGTTGTTTCTTTTTGACAGAACAAATCTGATGATTTACCATGTCCGGGTAAACGCACGAAGCGTCTACTTATAATTGTTTAATCTTTATTATGCCTCTGTAATTGAGTCTGTAGGACATGCAGCTGCACAAGAACCACAATCAAGACATGCATCAGCATCGATTACAAACTTGTCAGCACCCTCACTTATAGCGCCTACAGGACACTCACCTGCACATGCACCGCAAGATACGCAACCATCGTTAATAACATAAGCCATTGATGGATCCTCCTTTTTCTAATATTTGCTAACATTGTAATATAATAATTTCGTAAAAACAAGACATAAATAATAAAATTTATGTGAAAAAGCATAAAAAAAGTTAATTTTGAGGTTGTTTTAGGTTAAAATGAGCTTTATTATACATTTAAAAATAAAAAATGTGGCTAAAACGTGAAAATTTTTGCAAGTATTGACAATAATAGTGAAAACAAGTATACTTTGATAATAAAAAGATTATAGAGGCAGTATGAAAATAGAGAAAATCAGTAAAAATAAAATCAGATGCACGCTCACCAGTGAAGATCTTGCTGAACGTAAGATTAAAATCAGTGAACTCGCATATGGCTCAGAAAAAGCAAAAAAGCTTTTCAGGGATATGTTGGAACAGGCTGCCATAGAGTGTGACTTCGAGAGCGATGAAATGCCTATTATGGTTGAGGCTATACCTACGTCCAAAGACTCTCTCGTTCTGTATATTACTAAAGTTGAAAACCCTGACGAATTTGATACGCGGTTTTCTGACTTTACCCCCGCAGAGGTGCCGGCGGAGGAACAGGATGCCGTACCCGAAGAAGATATTTTCAGCGGTACAGCTCTCGAATCAATGGATGATAATACAAAAAATGCGATTAAAAATATTGTCAGCAGATTCAAGGAAAAGTATGGAGATAATGCAGAGGTTTATGTTGATTCTAATAAAAAGACTGAATCGCAGCCGCAGCCTCAGATTATCAACAGGGCTTTCATTTTCGATAATGTAGAGGCGCTCACAAGGTATGCTGCAATCGCCAGCCATAATTATAAGGGTACCTCAATGCTTTTCAGAGAACCGGCAGACGGAAGGTATTTCCTTGTATTATCAACAAAAAATACACAGCCTGCTCAGTTTACAAATGCATGCAACGTTGCATGCGAATTTGCGGGTGAGGTCAGAAATGCGAACCTGTCATATTACACCGAGCACTACAAATGCATAATTAAAAATGATGCAATAGGCGTGCTTTCCGTGTTTATGTAAATATATTATGGAGGATTTATTATGGAAATTTCAAAGGATATTTTAATCGGTGATTTATTACAGATAGATATGGGTGTCATTCCTGTTCTTCTCGAACATGGTATGGGCTGCGTAGGATGTCCGTCTGCACAGGCTGAGTCAATTGAGGAAGCAGCTTTTGTTCACGGCATTGATCCTGATGAGCTTACTGCTGCCATCAACGAGTATCTTGCAGATAAGTAAGGCTTTATATCTACTTTGAGTTCACAGTCCCCGGTATGTACCGGGGATTTTTATTGGAATGTATAGCCCCGCTCTATACATCAATACGCACATGAGCACTTAAGCGTTAGCCCACTCATGTGCTTAATTGAGTGTATCGCGGGGCTTATTTATTAGTGATAATAAAGTTTGCCGGTGCGATATAAAGGTGCAGTCACATATCCGGAGCAGCAAACGGTACTTTTATAAGCCCGGATAGTGTGACGCACCGAACTTATTTCCCGGACTTCTTACCGCCGGGACAGTGTGAAAGCGGCGTTATTTTCCGCACAATGGTTGCAAAACGAGAGTATCTGTTATATAATTATTTTATTATTTTTTGGAAAGAGAAGATTAGCTTTGAAAACAGGTTTGATTTTGGAAGGCGGGGCCATGCGCGGCATGTTTTCCGCCGGAGTTACTGATGTTATGATGGAAAACGGCATCAACTTTGATGGCGCAATAGGAGTTTCCGCAGGGGCTGCATTCGGCTGCAATTACAAGTCAGGGCAGACAGGCAGAGCCATCCGTTACAATATGAAATATTGCAATGATCCACGCTTTTCGGGAATGTCCAGTCTGATAAAGACAGGGAATATCTTTAATACCGATTTTGCGTACGGTGAGCTTCCGCTAAATCTTGACCCATTTGATTTTGAGGCATATGAAAATAATCCAATGTCATTTTATGTGGTATGTACCGATGTTGAAACCGGAGAACCGGTTTATCATGAATACCGGGGCTTTAAGGATTGCGGATTTGACTGGATCAGGGCCTCAGCGTCGATGCCCGTAGTGTCACGTATTGTGGAGATTAAGGGAAGAAAACTGCTTGACGGAGGTATTGCGGATTCGGTTCCTGTTAAATATTTTCAAAGCATCGGATATGATAAAAATGTAGTTGTTCTTACACAGCCGTCAACATACATAAAAAAGAAAAACAGTCTTATGCCTGTTATCAGACTTATGTACAGAAAGTATCCACAGCTTGTCCGATCAATGGCAAACCGCCACATTGTTTACAACAATACTCTTAAATATATTGAAAAACAGGAACGTGAGGGAAAGCTTTTTGTAATTCGCCCGGACAGCGCGCTTAACATCCGGAGAATCGAAAAAAATCCTGAAAAGCTTAAGGAAATATATGAAATCGGAAGAAATACGGCTGTTTCGCTGCTGCCTTCCCTAAAAGAGTATCTTTGCATTTCCTGATGAGAGTATTAAAGCCGGTAATGCAGGCGGTATAAACTCAAGACCGCCGATGGCGTCTGAAAAAACTACATAAATAAACGTAAAATAAGAGGGAGAAAATATGAAACAAAAACTGCTGAACATCTTTTTGATACTGTTGGGAACAGGTCTTCTGGCATATCTTGGCATCAGCTCATATCTGGAACTTACCAACAAGGAAGATACATATGATATGACTATTATTGAAGCCTGCAAAATTGTGGAAATGAAGCATTCGATAAACGGTCTGATTCCTATGGGAACCGATTATTATTATCTTGGTATCGATAAGGAAACATATGATGCCTACATTATAAAGGGATCAAAGAAGTGGCTTGAGGATAATTTTGACGTTTATTTTCAGGCAAAAGATTCCGATGGCGTTAAAATAAAGGGTCTTGCCAAGACTCTTCATGATTATGACACTGAAAGTGCCGTTGCAAGGCAGCTTGCCCAATTGGAGGGACTTGATTTGCCGCTTGGCGTAAAGGGCTATATAGATATGGGATATAAGACAAAAGCTTATTTAAAGATTATTGATTTTGTATTAATCATTTTTTCAATTGCATATGGAATTAACGTAATAAAAAGAAATGAACAGGGTTCGGCATTACTCGATAAAATTTGGATTGTTACCATTATCGTTGCCTGTGTTTTAATGCTGTTTGCAATCAGATAAATTCAAATTTTGACAAAACATAAGGGTCAGACAGGATAGTCAGGTACAGTTTGCGTCAGGATATAAAAGCGTGAGTTTGAGTCGTAAAATGACTTAAAATATGTCTTTTTGAAATATTTTTCCGCTTGATGTATTTTTTGAAAATCAAATCTTGAAAAAAATGTGTTTTTGGAATATTCTTTAATTGTAAATATTGAAATAATAATATTTACGACATTGTTAAAACGGAGGTGTTTTATGGAACGATTAAAGGATAAAGTAGTAATTGTTACGGGTTCTACAAGCGGTATCGGTATCGGCATTGCAAAGCTTTGTGCAAAGGAGGCTGCACAGGTAATCATAACCGGACGTAATGTGGAGCGCGGTAATAAGGTAGTTGCCGATATTGAGGCAGAGGGCGGCAAGGCATGGTTCCATGCGTTTGATCTGACTGATAATGCTTCAATGCATGCACTTGTTAATGATGTTGCTGAAAAATTCGGACGTATTGACGTTCTTATCAACAATGCAGCCGGCATGGGTATGAAGGACGGACGTGTTGACGAGCTTTCTCTTGAGGAGTTTAATGCGGTCGTTGCTACTGATCTCGGCGGCACATTTAATATGATTAAAGAGGTATTGCCATTCCTTTTGAAAAATGAAAAGGGCGGCAGTATTGTAAATATCGGCTCTATGGCCAGTGTGGGAGGAGATCTCGGCACTATTGCCTATGCATGTGCAAAGGCAGGTGTGGACAAGCTGACAGAATATGTGGCATGTATGTACGGACCAAGCGGTGTACGTTGTAACTGCGTTCGTCCGGGTCTCATTATTACTCCACAGAACGAATCACGTGTACCTGACGTGCTTAAGGATATCTTCCTTTCCAATATTCTCGGAAAACGCTATGGTGCGCCTGAGGATATCGGTCATCTCTGCGTATATCTTGCAAGCGATGAGGCAGAGTATATGAATGGTCAGATTCTTACCTGCGACGGCGGTCTTAACTCACATACAACGACGGTAGCACAGTTCCGTAAGCTTTCCGGACGTACATGGTAGAAGTCTGATGCTTCAGATGTAAAATAATAATGATTTTTAAAACATCCTGTTACGGATTTTTCTGTGGCAGGAT
This sequence comes from Clostridiales bacterium, assembly GCA_029010495.1. Lineage (GTDB taxonomy): Bacteria > Bacillota > Clostridia > Lachnospirales > Lachnospiraceae > UBA3775. Next base: position 25,796 of record JAQXKO010000005.1, read on the forward strand.
GTTTTTTGTTGATTAACCGGTGGTTAAGGTGCTATATTATTGGTACATATATTGCGGATGAAGCGTTTCATTACCGGTACATGTGTTACGGATGAAGCGTTTCATATACAGCGTGACATTATGAAGACGTTTTTTGCAGAGGAAAGACAAGGATGTGTCTTGAAAACTAGTGATATTTGATACAGGGAGAGCTTTATGGATGAGAATTTTTTGAAAAATATGGGAATGCCTACACTTATCGAAAATAAAACACTTGACGATAATATTATTCTTTGCCTCAGTCTTGGACTTGCATTTATCGAGCTGAATATGAATTTTCCCGAATACCAGATTGACAGGCTTGAGGATACCGGCTATTTTTATAAAAAGGCTGCAAGACATAACCTCGTGAACAGAGTTCACTCGGTCATGGCTGGCGCCATGTATTATAACAAATGCCCCAAAGCTTATGCGAGGGTGCTCGCAACGCTTTGAGGATTTGTTATAATATATGTCTTGTAGCTTTTTTGAAAATTTTAGCACTCACTACTTGACAGTGCTAACAAAAAGTGATATAACATAGTATAAATAAAGAAAAAGAAATGATTTGAAGCTTTTTTTGGCTCAGATCTTTAATAAAATTTTATGAAGGAGGCCTAATTATGAAATTAGTTCCACTTGGCGACAAAGTCGTATTAAAGGAGAAAAAGGCAGAGGAAACCACACAGTCAGGTATCATTCTTGCCAAAAGTGCACAGGAAAAACCACAGGAGGCAGTTGTTGTAGCTGTCGGTCCGGGCGGAGTTATTGACGGCAAGGAAGTTGTTATGCAGGTTAAGGAAGGCGATACTGTTATTTATTCTAAGTATGCCGGAACAAATGTGAAGCTTGGAGATGAGGAATTCATCGTAGTAGCACAGAAGGACATTATTGCCCTTGTTACTGAATAGTGATTTTTCAGCTTGTAATTTTTGTATTTTTAGGAGGTTTTTATTATGGCAAAGGAAATTAAATATGGTGCAGAAGCCAGAGCGGCTCTTAAGGCCGGAGTTGATGCACTCGCTAATACTGTTAGGGTAACTATAGGACCAAAGGGAAGAAACGTAGTCCTCGATAAGTCCTACGGAGCTCCTCTTATTACAAACGATGGTGTGACAATCGCGAAGGAAATAGAGCTTCCCGATGCATTTGAAAACATGGGCGCACAGCTCGTTAAAGAGGTTGCAACAAAGACAAATGATATCGCAGGCGATGGTACTACAACAGCCACAGTTCTCACTCAGGCAATGGTATCAGCAGGTATGAAGAATCTTGAAGCCGGTGCAAATCCTATTGCATTAAGACGTGGTATGAAGAAAGCATGCGACGCAGCGGTTGCTTCACTTACATCAATGAGCCAGGCAGTTAACGGCAAGGATCATATTGCAAAGGTTGCTTCCATTTCAGCCGGTGATGAAGAAGTAGGTCAGATGGTAGCTGACGCTATGGAAAAGGTTTCCAAGGACGGTGTTATTACTATTGAAGAGTCGAAGACAATGCAGACTGAGCTTGATGTGGTTGAAGGTATGCAGTTTGACCGTGGTTATATTTCAAACTATTTATGTACAGATATGGAGAAAATGGAAATCAACATGGAGGATCCGTTTATTCTCCTCACAGATAAAAAGATTTCCAATATTCAGGAACTGCTTCCAATCCTTGAATCAATTGCAAAGATGGGCGGCAAGCTGCTTGTAGTTGCTGAAGACATTGAGGGTGAGGCGTTATCAACACTTGTACTTAATAAGCTTCGCGGAGTATTAAATGTTGCTGCCGTTAAGGCACCGGGTTATGGTGACAGAAGAAAGGATATGCTTCAGGATATCGCAATCTTAACAGGCGGACAGGTGATTTCTGCAGATCTTGGTCTTGATCTTAAGGATACAGACGTATCACAGCTCGGACGTGCCAAGTCAATTAAAATCACAAAGGACAATACTGTTATCGTAGGCGGTATGGGCGATCCTCTTGCAATTAAGGCCAGAGTTGAACAGATTAAAAAGGCAATTGAAGAGACAACATCTTCATTTGATAAGGAAAAGCTTCAGGAAAGACTTGCAAAGCTTGCCGGCGGTGTTGCGGTTATCCGTGTAGGTGCAGCTACTGAGGTTGAGATGAAGGAAGCTAAGCTTAGAATGGAGGATGCCCTTAATGCTACAAAGGCAGCTGCAACCGAGGGTATTATCGCAGGCGGCGGTTCTGCTTACATTCATGCTTCCAAGGAGGTTGAAAAGGTTGTTGAAGCTTTATCCGGCGATGAGAAGACGGGTGCTTCAGTAATCCTTAAGGCTCTTGAGGCTCCTCTTTATTACATTGCCGAAAATGCAGGTCTTGAGGGAGCCGTAATTATCAACAAGGTAAGAGAATCTGAAGTCGGAATAGGTTTTGATGCTGCCAACAACTGTTATGTAGACATGGTTGCAGCAGGTATTCTTGATCCTGTAATGGTTACAAGGACAGCTCTCCAGAATGCGACAAGCGTTGCTTCCACACTTCTTACAACAGAGTCGGTGGTTGCTACAATTAAGGAGCCTGCTCCTGCCGTACCCGGAATGAATCCTGATATGATGTAGGCTTATAATCAGCAAATATGTTGTGTTGTAAATTTTTGTATAAATAATATACTGGGACAGGTTATGCCTGTCCCTTTTTGTGTTATTATCGCAAAAAAATAAATATTTTATTGAATAATAAAGTGAGTTAAGTTAAAATTTATATAAAGCCGCGCACTAATATATGTTACCGGCTTCAGATACGTGGCATTTTGTAAATAGTGTTGTCGTGTCAGTTATTTTTTATCAGGGGGAAGACAAAATGCAATACCGCAGGGACAAATCCGGCAGTGATATATCGATTCTGGGTTACGGCTGTATGAGATTCACGAAAAAAGGCACATCCATAGATATGCCTAAAGCAGAAAAGGAAATACTTGAGGCAGTTGAAAACGGTGTGAATTATTTTGATACCGCATATATTTATCCGGGCAGTGAGGCGGCACTCGGAGAGATAGTTGAAAGAAACAATCTCAGAAGCAGAATAAAGATTGCCACTAAGCTTCCGCAGTATCTTATTAAAAATGAAAAATCCATAGGTAAATATTTTGATGAACAGCTTTCAAGGCTCAGGACAGATTATATTGACTATTATCTTATGCATATGCTGACGGATCTGGCTGCGTGGGAAAAGCTCTGCAATATAGGTATCAGAGAGTGGATTGACGCTAAGAAAAAATCAGGTGAGATTAAAAATATAGGTTTCTCCTTCCATGGAAATACGGAAAACTTTCTTGAAATTCTTGAGGCGTATGACTGGGATTTTTGTCAGATTCAGTATAATTATGTGGATGAAAATACACAGGCGGGAAGAAAAGGACTTGAAAGAGCTTATGAAAAAGGAATTCCCGTCATTATTATGGAGCCTCTGCGCGGGGGCAAGCTTGTAAGCATGCTTCCCGATTCAGCAAAGAAAATAATACATGATTACAATCCTTCAAAGACGCCTGCCTACTGGGCATTCGGATGGTTGTACAATCAGCCTGCCGTTACCTGTGTGCTAAGCGGCATGAATTCCGTTGAAATGATAAGGGAAAACTGCAGAGTGGCTGACGAGGTATTTCCGGATTCCTTTTCGGGTTCTGATATGGCCATGATTGAAAAGGTGAAGGATGAAATAAAAAAGAAGACAAAGGTGGGATGTACGGGCTGCGGTTATTGTATGCCGTGTCCAAAAGGAATCGATATTCCTACTGCATTCCGCTGCTACAACAATATGTATACTGAAAATAAACGGTCGGGACGTTGGGAATATGTGCAGTGTATCGGAATGAATAAAAATTATGCTGATATTAGGAAGTGCGTGTCATGCGGGAAATGTATAAAGCACTGTCCTCAATCCATTAATATTCCTGAGGAGCTTAAAAAAGCACAAAAGGAGCTTATCCCTCTGCCATACCGGATTGTAATCAAGGTTATGAGGATGGTTAAATTCAGATAATCGGTTGCCGGTATGATTTCATATAGGTGGGGTTTCCATACAAATTGACGTCGATATAGTATGAAAATACTTGTAAAATCTATATTTCTTGTGCTATAATACTTTACGTTTTTGGATTATGCCGCTGTATTTATACTTTTTTGTAAAATACAAAACAGATTTTGATTTATTACAGTCTGCGGCTTTTATCGCATATATTTTAATTTTGGAGGCAGTTATGGGCGGATTCTTCGGTGTTGCAGCAAAGGACGACTGCGTATTTGACTTATTTTTCGGAACAGATTATCATTCACATCTCGGAACAAGAAGAGCAGGAATGGTCGTATATGGTGAAAATGGATTTGAAAGAGCAATTCACAATATTGAAAATGCACCGTTCAGAACAAAATTTGATAAAGACATTCAGAAAATGAAGGGCAGAATGGGTATCGGATGTATATCCGATTATGAGCCTCAGCCTCTGCTTGTACGTTCACATCACGGCACATATGCCATTACGACAGTAAGCAAAATCAACAATGTGGACGAGCTTACAAAAATGATTTTTGAAAACGGTCACTCGCATTTCCTTGAGATGAGCGGTGGCGAGATAAATGCTACAGAGCTTATTGCAGCATTAATTAATCAGAAGGAAAACCTTATTGAGGGTATTCAGTATGCGTTAAATTCAGTTGACGGCTCACTGTCACTTATGCTTGTGAATGAGGCAGGCATATATGTCGCACGAGACAGATTCGGACGTACACCTGTCGTAATCGGCAAGAAGGATACAGCATTTTGTGCATCCTTTGAAAGTTTTGCATACAGAAATCTGGGCTATAATGATTATAAGGAGCTGGGACCGGGAGAAATCGCCGTTATTACGGACAAAAACTGTGTGACTCTGGTAAGACCGGGTAAGGACATGAAGATATGTACCTTCCTCTGGGTATATTACGGTTACCCTTCAAGCTCGTATGAGGGTATAAGCGTTGAAAAGATGCGTTATAACTGCGGTGCAAAGATGGCGTCAAGAGATAATGTTAAGCCTGATATCGTTGCCGGCGTTCCAGATTCCGGCACTGCTCATGCAGTCGGTTATGCCAATGCATCAGGTATTCCTTTCTCAAGACCGTTTATAAAATATACACCTACCTGGCCGCGTTCATTTATGCCTACAATCCAGAGCCAGAGAAATCTCATAGCAAAGATGAAGCTGCTCGCTGTTGAGGACCTTATTAAGGATAAGAGTCTTCTTCTTATTGACGACTCAATTGTGCGCGGCACACAGCTTAGGGAAACAACAGAATTTTTATATAAGAGCGGAGCAAAGGAGGTTCATATACGACCTGCCTGTCCTCCTCTTTTGTATGGATGTAAATATCTGAATTTTTCAAGATCAAGCTCGGAAATGGATCTTATTACAAGGAGAGTAATTGAACGCCTTGAAAACGGCAACGTGACAGATGAGGTGCTTAAGGAATATACTGATCCTGATTCTGAAAAATACAAAACAATGGTTGATGAAATCTGCAAGGAGCTTCACTTTACTTCCTTGCGCTTTAACAGACTTGATGATATGCTTGATTCGGTGGGAATCGATACAAACAAGCTTTGTACCTACTGCTGGAACGGCAAAGAGTAAAGTGCTTACCGGACCGTCAAAGTGAAGGCTTTGACGGTCTTATATTATTTTATAATGACTTAATATTTATAATAAACGTAATTAAGCAGGAATTGGAGATGCACTTTAAATATTTGCAGGATTACAAAAGCAAAGGGTATGTTTTTGAAAGGTAAAGGCGGGGGATATGCAGGAGGTAAGCGTTGTACTGAAGCAATAATTCCCTTGCGGCAGTTAACGGGGAGTAAATTATGGATATGGATAAAATGAATTTAAAATTTCTGCTTTTTAATAAGCGGCTTTTGCAGATAACAAATGAAATTCAGAGATTAAGACTTTTATATCTTAAGCAGTTCGGGCTTACGGGCATCCATTTTGTGTGCATAGTGGCACTCGACGGCAAGGGTGAGCTTACGGCAAAGGAGCTTATGGAAGAGGATGTGGTTGATAAGGCTCAGGTATCAAGGGCACTTAATGACCTTATAGACAAGTGCTATGTCCAGGCTGTTCCGGGACAGACAGGTGTATATAAAAAGAAATATGCACTGACAGATAAGGGCAGGGAAATGGCCGGCAAGGTTAAGCAGATTGCCGCAGACATTGTTTTAAAGGCAGATGAGGGAATCTCGGAGGAGGATATTGCCGTAATGTACAGCACGCTCGACAGGATATATTCCAACCTCTATGAGGTGGGCCGTTAAATATTGTCGTAATAAATGTAAAAAGAATTGACTGTCAGGTATATTTTTATGCCTGACAGTCGTTTTTTTATTGATTTTAATTTCATTTTGAGGTAAAATTAAAAAGATTATAATATTATACTGTGGGTTGTTGTGCCCACATGAATGGAGAAGAAAATGAAAAAGAAATTTTTAGCTGCTTTTATGGTGTTAACTCTTAGTATGTCACTTATGACAGGCTGTGGCGACAAGAAGGATAACGGCGGTGCCGGTGACGGCGGAGCCGCTCAGAATACTCCCGGTGCAGAGGTTACCAAAGCTCCCGAGGAGGACGGGGACATAAAGTTTGAAATTCCGCAGGATATTATTGACAACATGAGCCCTGTAATTATGAATTCCGTTGTTAAGGTTACGGACGAAATGTGTGAAAAAGCAATTCTTAACAAGGGTAACTGCGAGAGACTGGCAGCAGTTATGGAAAAGGCTGCGATGGGCGGCAATGTTACGATAGCTTATATCGGCGGTTCGATTACTGCAGGCTCAAGCGCATCACCACAGGCTGAAATGTGCTACGAGGGACTTCTCAGAAAATGGTGGACGGGAACATTTCCTAATGCAAAATTCACATTTGTTAATGCGGGTATAGGTGCAACCGATTCATATCTTGGCGTACACCGTCTGGAGGAGGATGTATTAAAGAAAAAGCCTGACCTTATTGTTGTTGAGTTCAGCGTCAATGATGCCGGCTCAAACAATGCCGAGCCGTATGAGTCATTGATTAAGCGCTCGCTTGAATCTGATACAAAGCCGGCAGTAATTTCGCTTATTATTACAATGAGAGATAATTACAATAAGGACCATGCCGTAATTGCAAAGAACTTTAATATTCCTATTATCAACTATGCGGGTGTTGTTCAGGACAACTTAAAAGAGGGTATATGGAAATGGTCTGATATAGGTGCTTCAGACGGAACACATCCTATTAATGAAGGTCATGCGGTTATAGCGCGTTTTATGTCATATTATTATTCAAAGGTATTAACGGAAATTAATACATCAACATACAAAAAATATGAGATGCCAAAGAAATTAAAGACTTTGTCAAGGTATGAGAGAGGACGCATCATTCTGGCTGATGCAATGGAACTGGTGTCTGCTGACGGATTTGAGCTTGTTAACATTTCAGAATCAATCTTCTCACCAAAGAGAGGTTACAAGACTACAAGTGCCGGAAGTATTACCTTTAAAGTTAAGGGAAAGTGCGCAGGACTTTACTTCTGGGGAACGACAGACGGAAAGAGCGGTAAATTTGATGTAAAGGTTAATGATGAACCGGCCATTACGCTTAACGCCGATTTTAAGGGCCAGTGGGGTTCTCATGCCGATGAAGTAAGACTCTGGATCGGCGATACCGAAAAGGAATGCACTGTTACTATTACTCCCGCAGCTGACAACGAGGGAACAGAGTTGATTATTCTTGGCTTTGCGGTATCGGATTAGTGAAAGTTTCTTAGGCATAAAAATCCGGCAAATAATGGCATTATGGCAGAATTTGTTTTGCTTAATTAAGATTATACATCTTATATAAAGGATGAGCTATGGTAAACGGGAAAAAAATAATTGCAATTTGCATCAGCAGACCGACTGATGAGAGAAATCAGATTATGGTTGAGCAGCTCAATAATATGTCGAAGGAAAAGGGCTATGGGATAATTGTATATAATCTTATTTCGGACATTTATGATCAGTATGAGCTTAATAATCAGGTTATTCAGATGATTGACACGATTAATTACGATTACGTAGATGCTGTTGTTGTAATTAAGGACCATCTTATTACTGATGAAATGGTTGATCGTATTATTGAAAATGCTGCGGCAGAAAATAAGCCCAGAATTCTTGTCAGAGGTACGCATGATAATGCTTTTTCAATAAGATATCAGGGAGACAGATGCTTCGAAGCAATTATGCGTCATGTAATCGAATGTCACCAGTGTAAAAATGTTTATTTTATGGCAGGCATCGAAGGAGCCGACTATACAGAGAAATGGATTGAAATATATAGAAAAGTTCTGGAAGAAAACGGATTAGCCTTTGATGAGAGAAAAATCGGTTATGGCGGCTACTGGTCCGGTCCTACAGTCGAAACGATAGAAAAATGGCGTGAAAAATGGATTGACAAGGGTCTTACTCCCGATGCTATTGTATGTGCAAATGATCTTATGGCTCTTGCAGTATGCGATAAGCTTGAAAAGATGGGATATCTTGTCCCTGAAAATATTATTGTTACAGGCTTTGAGGGCTTCCTTCAGGCAAAATATCATCATCCCAGGATTACAACCGGTGAGATTGAATATGATACCACTTGCGATATCGTTATGGAGGTATTGGATTCATCCTTCTCAACAGGCGAGTTTTATAAAATGAATGTTTCGCAGCAGTATATACTCGAAGTTTATCAGTCATGCGGCTGCAAGATGGCATCCACCGATAACCTTAAGATGATGAACCGCCTTTATGACAGCCTGGCATCCACTATTGAGAATCAGTCCTATATCTTTAAGCTTGCGGGAAGGACTACTGAGGCGGACAATATTGAAGATGTTTCAAAGATTTTATCCGAATACGTTTCGCCTTATGCATATATTGCATTAAGAGAAGGCCTGTTTGAAAACGATAAATCATATGAAAGAGTTGATTTTGATGATACTCTTGATGTAATCACTAATTCAATTCCTTTGAGAAGCGGTCAGAAAAAGATGTTTCCATACGGAGTTTTTCTACCTAATTATGAAATGATTGACCAGTGCGATAAGCTTTTGTCGGTATATCCGGTTACATATGACGAAAAGCTTTATGGTTATTTTATCGTGACTGACGGAATGGATGCCAAGACGGTAAATGTGGTTAATACCATTGTAAATTTGACAAATGTCAGCATGAACATGGTTAAAAGAAATTACCAGTTCAGACTTGCAAATGAGAACCTTTCCGAATCATATATCAGGGATTCTCTTACGGGTCTCTATAATATGAAGGGATTTAGCAAGCTTGTGGAGGAAAGATACTTCTCGGTTGACGACGGAAGTAATCTTATTCTGTTCTCTTATGATATTAACAGACTCAGAAGCATTAATGAGGGCTTCGGCCACGAAGAAGGCGACAGCATACTTATAAACTTTGCGGAAATTATCAGGGCCAATACCTCATCCGAGGATATTGTGGCAAGGTATGGTGTTGACGAATTTCTTATTGCCGTAATTACCAAGGAGGATGTTGATTATACTGTTTACAAGCTTATAAACGGTATAGAGACAAACCTTCACAATTACAATATGACAAATGATAAAATATATTCACTCAGCGTATGTAATGCACATATTGTGGGTAATCCGAAGACAACGGAAGAGCTTGAGCTGTTAATAAAGGAAGTTTTAAAGATAAAGAGAATTAATAAGAAAACAAATTCCGACAGTAACAATATCAAAGTATCCGCAAACGAAAAAGAGGATTATGAAATTCTTGATACTGTTTTGCGCGAAAACAAGCTCCGTTATATGTTCCAGCCTCTGGTTGATGCGGGAACAGGAGAAATATTCGCTTATGAGGCACTCATGAGAACTGCAGACGGATATCATATGTCACCTGTGCGTATGATCGAGCTTGCAATGAAATATAACAGGCTTAGCGATATCGAGCATTTAACAATGTATAACGTGTTTGATTATGTAAGCAGCCACAAAGAATTGTTTAAGGGCAAGAAGGTATTTGTAAATTCTATTGTTACAAACAGTCTTAACAAAGAGGAAACCGATCTTCTTTTTGAAAAATACAGAGACATTCTTGACAAAATGGTTGTTGAGATAACTGAGCATACGGATGTATCCGAAGAAAAATATCAGGGAATTAACAATTATCTTGGAAAATTTAATGTTCAGGTTGCAATAGATGATTACGGTACGGGATATTCAAATACTGCACGTATTCTCCGGCATCAGCCTGATTATGTAAAGATAGACAGACTGCTGATTAACGGTATTCAGTCTGATTATAAGAAGCAGCATTTTGTTGAAAATATTATTGAGTATGCTCATGGAAACGGCTTCCTGGCTATCGCTGAGGGAGTTGAAACAAGTGTAGAATTAAAAACACTTATATGTATGGGTGTAGATATTGTCCAGGGATATTATACCGGCAGACCTTCATTCGAGGTAGTGGATAAGATTAATGATAATGTTAAAAAAGAAATTATCCGTTATGTCGAGAATTCCACAACGGGAACAGTAAGATTGTCCTTTATCGGTGGAGATATTCGTGAAATTGATCTTGAGGATTTCACTGTATCGAGATTTAATGAAATCTGTATTACCGCGGAAAATGTAAAGATTAAAGGAATTGCCGATAATTTCAGGGAAGTTAATGTAAAATTTGAAAAAAATAAGGATTATGAGGTCACACTTGAAAATGTGGCGCTTAATCCTACACATGTTGATAATGTTATTGCCATCGGCGAAAACAGCCATGTACACCTTATAATTAAGGGTGATGTCAAGCTGTCTGACGGAGGCATATTGGTACCGGAGACTTCATCGCTCACTATTTCGGGTGACGGTCATCTTTCGGTCAATGGTGTTGTAGAAAACGGTTTCTGTATAGGAGGAGACTATAAACACAGTTATGGAAACATTACCATTGATCTTCCAAACGGCATCAATCTTCATGTTGAGGGCGAAAACGGTATTGCAATCGGCGGCGGATTTAATGACAATAACGCTTCAATCGAAATTAACAATACTAAGCTTGCCATTGATGCCGCAGATGTTAAGGCAGTCGGAATAGGTACAGCCTTTGCGGATGCATTTGTCAGAATTACGCGTTCCGCCATGGATATGGATATCCGCGGAAGATTCTGCTGCGCAATAGGAAGCATTGACGGAAATGCTGAGGTGACTCTTCATGATACAGAACTCAATATCGTCAGCTCGGGTGATGCAATTACAGGCCTGGGCTCCATAAGCGCAAGTAACGGCTGTCTTAATGTATTTAACAGTAAGGTCGGTATCGAACTTACCGGCAAGGAGGGCTGCTGTATAGGCGCCTTCTCCGGAGAAACAATCGTAAGCATAGTTGATTCGGATTATAAATTCAGATGCGAAGGTGCTTCTATGCTTTGCCTTGGCACAAGGAAGAAGACGGGAAGCATTGCCGTAATTAATTCACGTGAGGATATTTATTACTCATCGGCGGATTACACGGCATACGGAGCACTTGAGGACAAAATCAATATTCAGCTTCTTCGGTCATAACGGCATGATTATCTGTTATCAACAAATAAAGAATCAGTACGGAAGGAAGTAAACACGGATGAATAAATCAAAAGGGTTATTAATAGCCGGTATCGTATTTGCATTTGTGCAGGCGGTTGTTTCGGTTATGACCTTATACCGTATTCTTAAATTTGATGCACTGCCCGGTAAATATGAAGTGCTTCTGGTGGCGGCGCTTATTGTGGGGCTTATACTTGTTGTCGGACTTCAGTTTTTTAAAATAGCAAATATTATCGGTGACATAATTGCGATTCTGATAATCGGTGTTCTTATATATGCATATGTAGCCGTATCAAAGGTGGACAAGGTTCTTGAGGAAGGCCTTAAGCCCTCCGAAACAGTACAGCTTGCCATGAATGTTATGGTAAAGAACGACAGCCCGGTTAACAGCATCGACGAGTTGCTTCAGAAAAAATTCGGTATATCGACTGATGTCATCAATGTCGATAATAACAGGGAAGCAATTAAAATAATTAACTCATCAAAAAATTCAAATGTGGAAGTTGTGGAGTATGAGGATAATTTTGCATTATCGAATGCTCTTTTGAAGGGAGAAATCGACTGTATCATATTAAACGGTGCATATATTCAGACCTTAAATGAGGCATATGATGCATTAGAGCCGGAGGATGACGGTTATCTCGGCATGAATGATAACGGAAGAAGAATTGAATTTGAAGAGATGATCCGCTCTGTTTTGAGTGTATCCATTTCAAAGGAGGCTGTGTCAACAGGCGGCTTCGGAAAGCCTGATGATAACAGGGAGCTTATTGATACCGCGGTAACGCCTTTTATTATATATGTCAGCGGAATTGATGTTTCGGGGCCTATTTCAACCGTAAGCCGTTCTGACGTAAACGTTCTTGTGGCTGTCAATCCCGTTACAAAGCAGATTGCAATGATTACAACACCGCGTGATTCATATGTGGAAATTCCGGGCATTACCGATGAAAACAGACGCGATAAATTAACGCATGCCGGAGCAATGGGTGTTCAGCATTCGATTGAAACACTTGAAAAGCTCTACGGAATTGATATTGATTATTATGTAAGGGTTAATTTTTCAAGTGTTGTCGATATAGTGGACCTGCTTGGCGGTGTTTCGATATATTCTGCTTATGATTTTACCGAGAGATTTTCAAAGCACCACTTTGTACAGGGATATAATCATAACATTGACGGCAAAACTGCTCTCTATTTTGCAAGAGAGCGTTACACACTTCCGGGCGGAGATTATTCAAGAGGCAGGAATCATATTGAGCTTATAAAGGGTATTCTCAATAAGGCAATGAGCCCTGCAATTCTGACAAATTACGCAGAACTGTTGTCGGCAGCCGAAAAAAATATCGAAACAAATATGACTAAGGAAGAGATTGTCAATCTCATAAAAATGCAGCTTGCAGATAATCAGAAGTGGAATTTCTCTTCACTTGCTGCAGAGGACGGCGGCGGTCAGAAGCTTAAATATGTTAAGACTTATTCAGGCAGCAGACTTTACGTAAGCATACTTACGCAGGAATCTGTTGAGGCCTGCGCGGACCTTATAGAGTTGGTACTAAATGGTGGCATAGCGCCTAGTGACGTAAGCCAGTAATATTATACAGAAAGGAGTGCCGTTTATCGGCACAGGTGAATTTATGAAATCAATTGATACTTTATCAGTTAATGCTGTCCGCGTTCTTGCGGTTGATGCCATCCAGAAGGCTAATTCGGGACACCCGGGTCTTCCGCTCGGAGCCGCTCCTATAGCTTATGAGCTTTTTGCAAATCAGATGAAGCATAATCCGGCCAACCCGGACTGGCTTAACAGAGACAGATTTATACTTTCTGCCGGTCATGGCTCAGCTCTTTTATATTCACTTTATCATCTGTTCGGCTACGGCCTTACCATTGATGATTTAAAGCAGTTCAGACAGGACGGCTCACTTACTCCCGGACATCCGGAGTACGGTCATACGGTTGGTGTTGAGGCAACAACAGGACCTCTCGGCGCCGGTATGGGTATGGCTGTAGGTATGGCTATGGCTGAGGCGCATATGGCTGCGAGATTTAACAGGGACGGCTACAACGTTATTGACCATTATACATTTGTTCTCGGCGGTGACGGCTGTATGCAGGAGGGCGTAACATATGAAGCAATGTCACTTGCAGGTACATTAAAGCTTTCAAAACTTATCGTCATGTATGACAGCAACAATATTTCTATCGAGGGAAATGTTGATATAGCTTTTACCGAGAATGTCGAAGCAAGATTTAAGGCAATGGGCTTCCAGACAATTACTGTTGAGGACGGTACCGACATTGATGCGATTGGAGCTGCAATTGCGGCTGCAAAGGCAGATAAGACACGTCCGTCATTTATTACAATTAAGACTACAATCGGATATGGTACGCCAAAGGCGGGCAAGGCCTCCGTACACGGTTCACCTGTCGGAGATGAAGGCATTGAAATCATGAAGAACAACTTCGGATGGCCAAGCAAGGAGCCTTTCTTTGTACCGGAGGAGGTTTATGACCACCTCAGCAGTATTAAGGCCGGACTTGCAGAAGGTGAGGAGGAGTGGAACAGGCTCTTTGAAAGCTATAAGGAAAACTGCCCTGAGGCATATGCAGAGCTTTCGGCTTTCCTTGCTGACGACGGAGTTGAAGATACAGACGAATACTGGTCAGATCTTGTAAACGATTTAAAGGCAAATAAAATTCTTGATTATTCAAAGGATGCAGATGCTACCAGAAACATCTCCGGCTGGGTAATCAATAAAAAGTTAAAGGGTAAGGTGGCAAATCTCATGGGAGGCTCGGCTGACCTTGCTCCGTCAAATATGACATACATGAACGGTGAAGCAGATTTTTGCGCAGATAATTACGCGGGAATCAATCTTCATTTCGGAATAAGGGAGTTTGCAATGTCAGCAATACTTAACGGACTTGTGCTTCACGGTGTCAGAGCATATTGCGCAACCTTCTTTGTATTTTCGGATTATATTAAGCCAATGGCAAGACTTGCTTCACTTATGGGCATTCCTACCACATACGTTCTTACACATGACAGTATCGGTGTAGGTGAGGATGGTCCGACCCATGAGCCAATCGAGCAGCTGGCAATGCTCAGATCACTGCCAAACTTCAATACCTTCAGACCATGTGATGCAAATGAAACACTTGCGGCATGGTACAGTGCAATGACGTCAAAGAAGACACCTACAGCTCTCGTCCTTTCAAGACAAAATCTGGCTCCGATTGAGGGTACAGGCAGGAAGGCACTTCTGGGCGGATATGTAGTAGCCGATTCGGACAAGGAAACGCCTGACGCAATCCTAATGGCTTCAGGCTCGGAGGTTTCACTTTGTATTGAGGCAAGGAAGGAATTAAAGACAAAGGGTATTGACGTAAGAGTAGTATCAATGCCTTGTATGGATATTTTCGAGGCTCAGCCGGACGAGTACAGGGAATCGGTTCTTCCTAAGTCGGTTCGCGCAAGAGTAGCGGTTGAGGCTGCTTCTGATTTCGGATGGGCTAAGTATGTAGGCCTTGACGGAAAGACTGTGACAATGAAGGGCTTCGGCGCTTCTGCACCAAATAAGTTATTATTCAAAAAGTTTGGATTTACGGTAGAAAACGTAGTTGATAATGTAATGTCGGTATTATAAGGCTATACGGCAGGATGGAGGGGGAGTCATGCTTGACAGATATAGGAAAAAAAAGCTGATAATAAGTCTGGTTGCGGGCATAGCCTTGCTGCTTATTATGATTCTTACCCTCAAAAGCTGCACGAGGCTTATAAAAGCTCCCGAAAAAGGAGAAAAGGCTCCTAAGTTTTATGATTCCGGGGAGATACCGGAAACTGACAGGCTGGTGGTCTCAGGGGCTCATGCTTCCAAAAATGCCATGCCCGGGAAATACGGTGTTCTCCAATATGTTAATCTGGAGGGCATCCGCATTGATTATTATGACAGACAGCAGGACTCCTCATTTACAATAAATGAGGAACAGCCGCAGGGAATACTAACCTTCAGGGGAAATTCCATGAGAGATGGCGGCACCTCCGGCAATACCATGGTTTCCAAGGGAGTTTTTTCTTCAACATGGAAATATAATCAGGGCAAATCCGTATCAGTTGTTAAAAATCTTGATAATGTGGGACAGCCGCTTATAATTACCTGGTCCAAGGAAAAGCTACCGTATGTAAGAGTTTCGGAAAACAAGAAAAAAAAGGATTCACTTACGGAGGTTATATGTACCGGTCCGAGCGGTGAAATTACTTTTCTTGATATTGAAGACGGTACGATGACAAGAAATCCTATTAAGCTGTCACTGCCTGTAACGGGAACTGCATCAATAAGTCCTGACGGAACTCCGTTGTACGTGGTCGGAGCAGGAGGGTGCTCATCTGATGATATTTCAACTGTTTTCATAATCAACCTGTACACGGGCGAGATAATTAAGAAGTTTGGAGAGCGCTATAATTTTGCTGCAAATCCTCCTGAGGAATGTTATAATTTCTCTTCCTCCGCTTTGTTTTCCTATAACGGAGACTGCCTTGTATATCAGGCTGAAAACGGAGTGACATACAGCTATACCGTAAAGAAATCCATGTCGGCAGGCGAGCTCTCGGTCGAGTTTGTGCAGGAGTTAAAGTACACATACAGTGCAAATCTGGAGTCGGGAGGCCAGTCACCCGGATATACCAATGCTTCGGCCTGCGCCGCCTTCGGAAGCTATATCTTCCAGGGAGATGACAACGGTAATCTGGTGTGCCTTGATGCCAACAGACAGTCTATGGTATGGATAAGAAATCTCGGAGACTGCATTTTATCATCGCCTGTTATCGAAAACGATAAAAATACGGGTAATGTATATATTTATATAGGAACTGCGCTTAAGGCAAGGGAAGGTAAAACGGTAAAGGATATGGTTTACCTTTACAAGCTTAATGCCGCAAACGGCGAGACCGTCTGGGAAAGAGAAGAGGAGGTCTGTGCCACTAAAAAAATGAATGGAGGAGCTGTCGCAACACCACTTTTGGGGAAGGGTGGTTTGTCCGGAAAGATTTATTTTGCTCTTTGCGGTACTGACGGTAAAAAATCAGGAAAGCTTCTGTGTATTGATAAAGAAAACGGCAATCAGGAATACAATGTCTGGTTCAGAAACTATATCTACAGCTCACCTGTTGCCGCATATACAAAGGACGGAGACGGGTTTGTGATCATATGTGATAATAAGGGAAATATCTTTTCTCTTGCAGGCAAATCGGGTAAAACAAAGGATATAAGAAAGATTGGGGAGAGAATTACTGCTACTCCTGTTATTTTTGATGATACACTTGTTGTTGTAAGTGAAAATACAATATACGGAATAGCAATAGAGTAATAGTTTTATTTCATTAATAAATGCATAATTACTAAGGAGACTTCTCATGGAAACCTATGATATTTTTTTAGACCTGGCAATAATTATTGCCGGAGCTAAATTTCTGGCACTTGTCGCAAGGAAATTTCATGCACCGCAGGTAGTCGGTATGATTGCAGCCGGATTAATTATCGGTCCGAGCTGTTTTGGAATAGTAAGACAGACTGCGTTCCTGTCAAATATGGCAGAAATAGGCGTAGTACTGCTTATGTTCTCGGCCGGTCTTGAAACTAATCTCAGAGACCTTGTCAAGACAGGTCCGAAGGCAGTTGCAATCGCCTGCTCAGGAGTATTTATTCCCCTGATTGCGGGAGCAATTTATTTCTTCTGCTTTTACGGCTTTGCTCCTGTAGGAAGCGACAGTTTTTTGGAGGGAATATTTGTCGGTACCATCATGACTGCAACATCTGTATCGATTACGGTTCAGACGCTTAAGGAGCTTGGTAAAATCAATTCCCTTGTGGGTACTACCATTGTCAGTGCGGCAATTATCGATGATATAATCGGAATTATTGTGTTAACGGTTGTAATTGGTTTTAAGAGCGGTAATGCGGATGTCGGTAAAACATTTATCAACATCTGTCTTTTCTTCGCCTTCAGTATTATCGTAGGTTACATACTCTATAAGGGCTTCAGATATATAGAAAAGAAATGGCCTCATACAAGACGTATACCGATTATGGGTCTCACGCTCTGTTTTGTAATGGCATATGTGGCTGAGGCTGTATTCGGCATTGCGGATATTACGGGCGCTTATTTTGCGGGAATCATTCTGTGCAATACAAGAGCATCAGAATATATTGATGAGAAGATGAATATCAGCTCATATATGCTTTTCGGACCGGTTTTTTTCGCATCAATCGGTCTTAAGACAAATATTACTGCAATTAATTCATCGATTCTTCTTTTTTCGGTAGGCTTCATTATTGTTGCTCTTCTCGGCAAAATTATCGGCTGCGGTCTGGTGGGACGAATGTGCGGCTTTAAGGGAAACGATAAATATAAAATCGGAGTAGGCATGATGACAAGGGGAGAGGTAGCTCTTATTGTTGCCCAAAAGGGTCTCGCTGCGGGAATGGTAGATTCCGTTTACTTTGCCTCGGTAATTCTGCTTATTGTTGTATCAAGTGTGGCGACACCTATCCTGCTTAAGCTTTTGTTCAGCAAAGATGCCGAGGCTGAAGCGGCAGCATAGAAGTGTCGGCTAAGACGGAATAATTGTCTGCAGTATTTTCCGGACAGGATAATTATCTTAGTAAAAATGTTTATAAAATATATTGCAGGTTCAATATAAATATAGTATAGAAAGAGGAATAAAAAATGTGTGATAACTGTAAAAAACCGTATTATATAACAACGGCCATTGCCTATACATCAGGCAAGCCTCATATCGGTAATACATATGAGGCAATACTTGCCGATTCAATTGCGAGGTACAAAAGATATGAAGGCTATGATGTATTCTTTCAGACGGGAACTGATGAGCATGGTCAGAAGATTGAGTTAAAGGCTGCAGCAGAGGGAATTACTCCGAAGCAGTTTGTAGACGGTGTAGCAGGAACAATAAAGGACATCTGGGACCTTTGCGGAACAAGCTATGATAAGTTTATCAGAACTACTGATGAATATCATGAGAAGCAGGTTCAGAAGATTTTTAAAAAGCTCTACGACCAGGGTGATATTTACAAGAGCTCATATGAAGGTCTTTACTGTACTCCTTGCGAATCTTTCTGGACAGAGTCGCAGCTTGTGGACGGTAAATGTCCGGACTGCGGCAGAGAGGTTACAAAGGCTTACGAAGAGGCATATTTCTTCAAAATGAGCAAATACGCAGACAGACTTATAGATTACATTAACAGCCATCCTGAGTTTATCCAGCCTGTAAGCCGCAAGAATGAGATGATGAATAACTTCCTGCTTCCGGGTCTTCAGGATTTGTGCGTATCACGTTCAACCTTTACCTGGGGCATTCCGGTAGACTTTGATACAAAGCATGTTGTGTATGTGTGGCTCGATGCGCTGACAAATTATATTACCGGACTCGGCTATGATGTTGACGGTGATAACTCAGAGCTTTTCAAGACACACTGGCCTGCAGATCTTCATCTTATCGGAAAGGATATCATCAGATTCCATACAATTTACTGGCCTATATTCCTTATGGCGCTTGACATCCCTCTTCCAAAGCAGGTGTTCGGTCACCCATGGCTGTTACAGGGCGGCGAGAAGATGAGTAAGTCAAGAGGCAATGTGATTTATGCAGATGACCTTATTTCACTATTCGGAGTTGATGCCGTACGTTATTTCGTGCTTCATGAGATGCCTTTCGATAATGACGGCGTGATTACATGGGAGCTTATGGTGGAAAGAACCAACAGCGACCTTGCCAACACTCTCGGAAATCTCGTAAACAGAACTATTTCAATGACAAATAAATATCTTGGAGGTGTTGTTACAAAAACAGGTGTAACAGGAGAAGCAGACGCGGATTTAAAGGCAGTTGTCACATCTGCAAAGACGAAGGTTGCCGAAAAGATGGATAAGCTGCGCGTTGCAGACGCATTAACAGAAATCTTCAATGTGTTTAAGCGCTGCAATAAATATATTGATGAAACGGCTCCTTGGATTCTCGGGAAAAATCCTGAGGATAAGGACAGACTCTGCGAGGTGCTTTACAACCTTATTGAGAGCATCATAATCGGAGCAAGTCTTCTTTCAAACTTCCTTCCGGAAACATCAAAGAAGATACTTGCAATGTTAAATGCCAAAGAAAGAACATATGATGAGCTCGAAAGCTTCGGCCTTTATGAGAGCGGAAGTAAAGTAACGGATAAGCCTGAAATCCTTTTTGCCAGACTTGACCTTAAGGACATTATGCCTAAGGTTGAGGAAATCCGCGAGAAACAGAAGGCGGAATACGAGGCTGAGCAGGCAAGGTTAGCGGGAACCGCAGAGCCTGAGCAGAAGGAGGAAAATGTGTCTGAGGAGAATGATGAAGCAAGATTTATTGATATTCCTTTTGGGGATGAAATCGAATATGATGATTTCGCAAAACTTTCATTAAGAGTAGGCGTAATACTTGAATGCGAGGAGGTAAAGAAGTCAAAGAAGCTTCTCGTCAGCAAGGTTAAGGTGGGAAGCAGAGTGCTTCAGATTGTATCAGGCATCAAGAAGTCCTACTCACCGGAGCAGATGGTCGGAAAGCATGTGTGCGTGCTTGTCAATTTAAAGCCGGCTACACTTGCGGGAATAAAATCCGAGGGTATGCTTCTGTGTGCAGAGGATGAGAATGGTGAGCTTGCACTTATGACACCTGACAGATTTATGCCAAGCGGGTCAGAGGTGTGCTGATATATTTTATAACTAGACGGAGGCAGATATGAAAACTTTTTTTGATATGTTGGGATTTATGATATCAAAAAAGAAGGCTTTGCTTGCAATTGCACTGATTTTCAGTACTGCGGCAATGAGTCTTATGATGTACGAAAAAAACTTATCCGCGACTATTGACGGTTCTTATGACAATGTTCCTGAGGGTGTAACCACATATTCATATACTATAGAGGGAATAGACAAGAACAGCGTTAATGATACATCAATAAGAGATGAAATCTCGTATTACAAAATATTGAAGAACGGCAGGAGTTTTTCATACAACACCTATCTTAATACCTCGGCAACATTGCCAAGGCTTAAGAATAAAGGTCTTGCCGTAAATGCAAACGAGGACGGAAGCGCGCCCGAAGCAGGCTATAAGGTCAGGGTGTTATTTGTGGACAAGGCAACAATTGCGGGAACAAAGCTTGAGCCTTTGCTTGAACCGTGCTTTGATATTGCAACTGATTATGATAAGTCCGTACCTGCAATTTTCGGAACATACTGGCAGGGAGAGGGTTACAATGTCGGTGCAGACAGAGTAACGGTTAAAACTACGGTAAATACCTACGATCTTGTGCCATACGGCTATACGGAGCATGATACGATAGTAACTGTCGGAAGGGAAGAGGTAAATCTTAATGATTATATTATTATTCCTCTTATCGAGGTTGATAAGTGTAAATTCCCTGACAGACAGAGCGAGCTTGAGCGCTGGCATAAGATTTATACCATTATGATAAACGGATATATTAAATCCGACAAATCAGCCAACACTGTTCAGAAGGAATTATTCGAGGCAGTTAAGAACGAAGGAACATCAGGTAAAATACTTATTAAGTCAGCTGATTTTAATTCCAGATATATATTTAGGGATGATCTTGACGGAATGCTGAAAACGGTATCCGCTGCGGCAATCATTGCAATAATCATCAATGGAATTGTTGTACTTCTGTATTCCTTCTACAACTTCAATTCCAACCAGAAGTATTTTTATATACAGATGCTTCTGGGTAATTCAAAGCTGGTACTTGCGGCAGCAAATATATTGATTTATGTTGCTTATTTTGCATGTGCTTCGGGACTTGGATGTGTTGCGGCTCTGCTTATGGGTAAGGTTCTGGGAACAAAGGTTGCCTCCTTCAGCTCCATAATAATTGCCCAGGCAGCTATTTCAGCGGTGGCAGCAGCGATGACTTTATTGAGATTTATGATTTATGACGCCGGTAAGGCTCACAGAAGGGTCTAGGAGGTAAATTATGTTATACGAAGCAAAGCATGTATCCAAGGCCTTTGGAAAAGAAATTGTAATAAAGGATTTTAACCTTCAGATTAATAAAGGGGAAATGGTTGCAATTGTCGGAAAAAAAGAAAGCGGCAAAACAACCCTCGCCCAGATACTTGCCGGATTTATTAAGCCGAGCATTGGTGAGATTCGTACAGCCACAAGAGTTGTTTCAAGCAAAAAGAGTGCCTCCGGCATCAGAAAGCTGCGCCGCTCGCATATTTCTTACGTGAGTGCGGAGCCTGTGCTTATCAACGAAATGACGGTTTATGAAAATCTCCTTCTTGCGGACAAGAAAAATCCGGGAACAAACAGGTCAAAGAAGGCAAAGGCAAAAAATACCCTTAAGCTGGCAGGACTTTTTGGTAAAGGTCATTATATGCCTTCAGAGCTTTCGACAGCTGAAAAGAAGAAGGTATGTATTGCCAGAGCTATCATTACTAAGCCTATTCTTCTTATCCTTGATGAACCGACTGCGCTCCTTGATGAAAAGAATGCATATGCCGTAATTGATATTCTTCAGAAGCTCAATCAGAATGGTATGACAATCATTCTCACAACTAAAAATAAGGTTGTGGCATCATGCTGTACACGAGTAGTGGGAATTAACAGAGAGACAGATATATCTTCAATATCAAGTAACCGGATTACACCGGTGGATATTTCATCTGTTGCCGGCAGCAAAAAGGCATCATCAGATAATATGGCATCTCCTGAGCAATATGAGGACGAGGAGTCATATGAAGACGAATATCAGGACGGGGAGTATGCCGACGAAGAGGCGTATGAGGACGAATATCCGGATTATGAGGATGCCGATGAAGAGGCATATGAGGACGAATACCCGGACGAAGAATATGATGAGCAATATGTTGACGAATACGACGACCGGTATTCCGAAGAGGAATATGATGATTATGATGAAGACGGAGAGTATTCCGGGGAATATGATGACGATGATGAAGAGGATTATAATGATCCTGAGGTCAGCAGGCTGATTAATCAGATTAAGGATAAAGAAAGACAGTATGATATAAAAAACGGCGAAAAGTTTGTAATGCCTGAGATAGACCTTACCAATATTTTTGACGATAAAGAATAAAATTTTACTGCTAAGAGGAACATGATGAAAAAGAATATAAATAGCTGGACACGTGGCGCAGGCGTGCTTATGCCTGTATTTTCACTTCCCGGTCTGTACGGTTGCGGAACGCTCGGCAAACAGGCTTATGAATTTGTAGATTTTTTGAAGAGCATGGGTATGAAATACTGGCAGGTACTTCCGCTTAGTCCGACAAGTTACGGAGACAGTCCTTATCAGGGCTTCTCTGCATTTGCGGGTAATCCGTACTTTATTGACCTCACTATTCTTTGTGAAGAGGGATTACTCGATAAAGAAGAGCTTGATGAAATTAATTTCGGAACCAATCCTGAGTATGTAGATTACGGAAAGCTCTATGAAAACAGATATCCTGTTCTCAGAGAGGCATTTGAAAAGTCAGACTTTGCACAAACTGAGGAATTTGCAGAATTTGAAAAGAAAAATAAATACTGGTTAAACGATTATGCGATGTTCAGGGCCGTTAAGGACTATTTTGGCGGAAAAGCATGGCAGGAATGGGATAAGGATATTAAGCTCAGAAAGCCGGCTGCAGTAAGGAAATATGCACAGCTTCTTGAAAAAGACATTATGTTTCAGAAGTTCATGCAGTTTAAGTTTTTTGAGCAGTGGGACAGACTTAAGAAATATGCCAACGAGGCCGGCGTAAAGATTATCGGAGATATTCCGCTTTATGTATCAATGGACAGCTCGGACGCATGGGCTCATAAAGAAATATTTGAGCTTGACGAGGATGTAAAGCCAATTAATATTGCAGGAGTACCGCCTGATTTATTCAGCGCCGACGGTCAGAGATGGGGTAACCCGATTTACCGTTGGGATGTGATGGAGAAAAACAAT
This sequence comes from Clostridiales bacterium, assembly GCA_029010495.1. Classification (GTDB taxonomy): domain Bacteria; phylum Bacillota; class Clostridia; order Lachnospirales; family Lachnospiraceae; genus UBA3775. Next base: position 49,446 of record JAQXKO010000005.1, read on the forward strand.
TTCAAATGGTGGCGGGAGCGCATGAAGGCAAATGCTGCTTTATATGATGTAATCAGGATAGACCATTTTGTTGGAGTTGTAAATTACTGGTCCATACCGGCAAAGTGTAAAACTGCAAAGAAGGGCAAGTGGATTAAGGGACCGGGTATGCTGCTTACAAATGCAATCAATGAAAGCATTGGCGACAGCCTCGTGATTGCGGAGGATCTTGGTGTAATCACAAAGCCTGTCAGGGACCTTATGAACAGCAATAACTATCCGGGCATGAAGATTATTGAATTTGGCTGCGGAGGCGATTCATCAAACGATTATCTTCCCCACAACTATAAAAATCCAAACTGCGTAGTTTATCCGGGTACACATGATAATGAGACTCTTGCAGGTTTTATTGAAAATGCACCGCGTTGGCAGATTGACTGGATGAAGGGTTATTTCGGAATCTTAAAAGATGAAGAGCTTCATGACCAGATTATAAGAAAAATGTATGAATCAATTGCAAATACAGTAATCGTTCAGATGCAGGATATCCTTCACCTTGGCAATAATGCGCGTATCAACACTCCGTCTACCTGCGGTAATAACTGGCAGTGGAGAATGCTGCCTGATGCAGAGAAAACTGTGGATACAGGATATTATTTATGGATGAGCAGGATGTTTGGCAGATATTAACAGACCATGGAAATTAATAAAGATAATCCAATGACAATTGGGCAGCATCAAAAAATATTAAAAGAACTCCGGGAAAAATAAATATAATAATTGCATTAAAAGCATCTAAGTATTAACTTAGGTGCTTTTTTATGCCCTGAAAGTTACTGTCAAAGACCGACGATAAAGCATGATACAACCGTTCCGGTAATTGTAACAAGAAGCGCACCCGGCAGTACATACCGGGTGTTTTTTATGCCCATGGCACCGAAATATATTGCAAGAATATACATGATTGTTTCAGTCGGACACATTATTACAGAAGCCAGAAAGCCGGTATGCGAATCTGTTCCGTACTGCTTAAAGATATCAATCAGTATAGATGTCGCTGCTGAGGTTGAAAACATCTTTATAAGAAAGAGCGGGACAACCGGAGCGGGAAAGGAAAACTTTTGTACTATGGGAGTAACAAGCCTGCATAGTCCGTTCAATGCATTTGATACCCGCAGAAGACTAATGGCACACATCAGTCCGATAAGTGAGGGCAGCAGGGAAATACATACCTTTAGCCCTTCCTCCACGCCCTCAAGAAATACGTCAAAACAGTTGACCTTTTTTATAAAACCTATACCGATTATGAGAAGCACTGTAAATGGTATTACATAATTTGCTGCATCCTTGAAAAAATCCATAAGACTCCCTTTCTAAGCAATCTTACTTACTCCTACATATAGCTGGCTTATTTTGTACCAGGTTGCAAAATCAACTACGCCTGTTACAGGCATGCCGAATATCTGCTGGAAGGTTTCTACGGAACGTTTTGTGTCCGGTCCGTAAATTCCGTCAACTGCGATACGCGGAATGAGCGGATATGCCGTAGCAATGGTGTTAAGCTGCTTCTGGATGGTCCTTACGGGCGCTCCGCTTGTTCCGAGCGTAAGATTGTAGTGTGGAAATGAAACAGGAACTCCGCTTATCTGTTCTGCTGAGTTAATATATACCTCTGAACCATAGAAATATCTTAATATCTGAATGGCGGAATAACCCTGGTCGGCTAATTCCTTAGAGCCCCACTGTGTCATGTTGCCCGGACAGGAGACTCTTTTGCCGTCGCAGTACTGTGTGAGAATAGGCTGTTTGATGCCGGGCTTTGAAATATAATTATTGAAAATATTGTCTACGCACTCTTCAATCGTATCATAAAAGTTTCTGCCCGGAATCCATTTGTGGTCTACGGCAGTTGAAGAGGTTATGGTAAATGACTTGCCCTTGCCCCTGTACCATTCCGTATATACCCGGTTAAGCGTAAATGACTGAATAGCCAGAACATTTGCATATATTGCGGCAGTCGGCCATGTGGCATATATTTCGGAGCTGGCAACATTTTTGATATAATCCTTATACGGAACCCAGTAGTCTGTGGCGGCTTCATTTGGTGCACCGTCATGAACTATGATATACTCGGGTATTTTTACACTCTCAAGGACCGACAGACCGCTGCCGGACACATCCTTAACCTCTGCTTCGGGTATGTGCGGCGGATAGCCTCCGAGCAGGACATTCGGTCCGATGTTATATATTTCACTGCCTGTCATTGAAGTATTCGGAATCATATGTATATATTCGGTTGATATTATATCCGGAAGAATCTGGATATTATTAACGGTTATTGATTCGAAAAGCGGGTGCGTTACGGTAATGGACAATAGTGAATACGGCGGTATGTCACCGGGAGTCTCCGACAATGCTTCGGCGGGCGTACTTATGGGTGCAATAATCGCAAAGCCTGATGAATCGGTTGTAAGCGTCTGTGTTGTAAAGGGATAATTTGTATCTGAGGAGCTAATGACAATGGTTGCTTCAGGTATCGGATAATAGTTAATAAGGGATGACACATATATCTGCAGTGTGCCTCTGCCGGTGCTGTTGTCGGGCATAATTACAGTTCCTTTATGTTTACTACAGCAATTATATTAAGCAATAGGCAAATAATTGCCTAATTATTTAAAAAATATTGAAATTACGAGAATTTTGTGGTAACATTTTTAGAGTTTAATAATGTGGGGGTAGTATGCTATTCCGCAGTAAAACAGTGCATATGCATTGTATATTTCATTATTATATTTATCATATTGCAAATCGGTATTTTATACAGGAGGATAAAAATGAAGAGTGTAGCAGATTATGTAGTTACAATACCTGACTTTCCGGAGCCGGGAATTATGTTTAGGGATGTGACCAGTGTCGTTCAGGATCCGGACGGACTGCAGCTTGCAATTGACGGGCTGTGCGCCCTTATTGAGGATATTGATTATGATGTTATTGTAGGTGCAGAATCAAGAGGTTTCATATTTGGAGCACCGGTCGCTTATAATAATCATAAGTCATTTGTTCTTGCAAGAAAGAAGGGTAAGCTCCCAAGACAGACTGTATGTGAAAGCTATGAGCTTGAGTACGGCAGTGCAGAGGTTGAAATTCATACCGATTCAATCAAGCCTGGTGATAAGGTTGTAATTGTTGATGACCTTATTGCAACGGGAGGTACTGTTGAAGCAATAGCAAGACTTGTGGAAAGACTCGGAGGAGAGGTTGTAAGAATCGCCTTTCTTATGGAGCTTGAAGGTCTGGAGGGCAGAAAAAGGCTTGCAAAATATGACATAGCCAGCGTGATTAAATATCCCGGAAAATAATCCCGTCCAAATTATATGATAGAGAGGAAAACTCATGAGTCCGCAAACCGTTAACAGTACAGAGGAACTGGCCAGAATCCACCATGGTGGTATAGGTTATATGCCGGAATTTACAGAACCGGAAGTACTTTATAAGCATTTATTGGAAGTTATTCAGAAATATCACCCGTCCGATGATTTATCGCGTATCGAGATGGCTTATGATTATGCCAAAAAATCCCATGGAGACCAGAAGCGCAAATCAGGCGAGCCGTACATCATCCATCCGCTTTCAGTTGCAATTATACTCGCAGAGCTGGAAATGGATAAGGAAACAATTATGGCCGGGCTTCTTCATGATGTTCTGGAGGATACTGATGTTACCGATCTTCAGATGCGTGATATGTTTGGAGAGGAAGTGCTTTTACTTGTAGACGGTGTTACAAAGCTGACTAAGTTAAAATACAGTCATGACAAGGTGGATGTTCAGGCAGAGAATCTCAGAAAGATGTTTCTTGCCATGGCAAAGGATATAAGGGTCATTATTATAAAGCTTGCGGACAGACTTCATAATATGCGTACCCTGAAATACCAGCGTGAGGAAAAGCAGATTGAGATTGCAAAGGAAACTCTTGAGATTTATTCTCCTATCGCGCAGCGTCTCGGTATCAGTATGATTAAGATTGAGCTTGATGATTTATCGCTTAAATATATTCATCCCGATATTTACAGGGAGCTTGCGGAGCAGATAAATGCAACACGTTTTGAAAGGGAGGCATTTATACAGAAAACGGTTTCCGAAATACAGGGAAAGCTTGATGAGGTCGGCATTAAGGCGGAGGTGTTCGGAAGAGCAAAGCATTTTTTCTCTATTTACCGTAAGATGGTCAACAAACATAAGACCGTCGACCAGATTTATGACTTATTTGCCGTCAGAATTATCGTAGACAGTATCAAGGACTGTTATGCGGCTCTCGGAGCAATTCATGAAATGTATAAGCCTATGCCCGAAAGGTTTAAGGATTATATTGCAATGCCGAAGTTGAATATGTATCAGTCATTACATACAACACTTATCGGTTCGGACGGAACGCCTTTTGAAATTCAGATAAGAACCATGGAAATGCACCGTACTGCAGAGTTCGGTATTGCCGCACACTGGAAATACAAAGAGCAGCAGGACGGTAAAAACTCGACTGATGATGAGGAAAAGAAGCTGTCATGGCTTAGGGAGATTCTTGAATGGCAGCGTGATATGGATAATTCGGAATTCCTCAATGCATTAAAGACCGATTTCAACCTTTTCTCTGAAAATGTTTTTGCATTTACTCCAAAGGGAGAGGTTATCTCATTGCCGGCAGGAAGCAATATTATTGACTTTGCATATGCAATTCATTCTGCAGTAGGCAATAAGATGGTCGGCGGCAAGGTTAACGGTAAGCTTGTTCCGATTGAATATGAGGTTAAAAACGGTGACCGTATTGAAATTTTGACTTCCCAGAATGTCAAAGGTCCGAGCAGGGACTGGTTAAAGGTTGTAAAGAGTACAAAGGCCAGAAATAAAATAAACCAGTGGTTTAAGACTGAGCTTAAGGAAGACAATATCATACGAGGCAGGGAAATGCTCTCTGTTTATTGTAAAAATAAGGGCATCAATCTTAATGAACTGCTGAAATCGGAATATATGAATCCGTGTCTTGCCAGATACGGCTTTAAGGACTGGGATTCGCTTCTCGCAAGTATCGGACACGGCTCACTTAAGGAGGGTCAGGTTGTAAGTAAGCTGAATGAAGCTTATACCAAGAGCGAGAAGAAAAAGAATATTGAAAATGTTGAGGCGCTTCTTGCAAATTATTCTTCCGAGGACCCTGCAAGAAAAGCTTCTAAGGGACATGGAGCCATCATAGTAAAGGGCGTCGGAGATGTAGATGTCCATTTCAGTAAATGCTGCGCTCCCGTTCCGGGTGATGAGATTGTCGGCTTTGTAACAAGGGGACGAGGCATTACCATTCACAGAACTGATTGTGTTAATATGATAAATCTTCCTGAGATTGACAGGGCAAGACTTATTGAGGCTACCTGGAATACGGATGCAGCTTTGAATGATGACCAAATTTATAACGCCGAGATAAGAATTTATGCCGAAAATAAGCAGGGTGTTCTTCTTGAAATTACAAGAGTTCTTTCGGAAAATATGATTAACATTAATGCAATCACGACAAGAACGGCTAAAAATGGTCTTTCGACAATTATTGTTGCATTCGAAATTAAGGGAATCAGACAGCTTGACTTATGTATGCGTAAGCTTCGTCAGATTCCGAACGTAGTGGATATAGAAAGAACAACAGGCTAGATTATGGGGTATTTTCTTAAAAAACTTGTAGTGGGTGATATGTCAACCAACTGCTACCTGGTGGGCAATCCCGACACAAAGGAAATGATAATTATTGACCCGGGCTATGATGCACCGTTAATTAAAAAAACTGTTCGTGAAAGCGGATATATGCCCGTTGCGATACTGCTGACACACGGTCACTATGACCATATCGGTGCGGCAAATGAGCTCAGAAGGTTTTACCGTATTAAAATCTATGCGGGCCGTGATGAAGCAGAGCTTCTTTCAAGCGTTGATTTTAATCTTAGTGAGATGCTTGGAACTCCGATTGAGCTTGCGGCAGATGAATATGTTGACGACGAAACCATGACGGAGTTGGGCGGTATGTATGTGACAACTATATATACGCCGGGTCACACAAGAGGAAGCGTAAGCTATTTCTTTCCTCTCTGGCAGCTTCTGTTTAGCGGGGACACTTTATTCATGGAGTCTGTGGGACGAAGCGATTTCCCGACAGGCAATGAGGGAGCTTTAATCGAATCTATTGTTGAGAAGCTTTATATGCTTCCCGATGAAACGGTATGTCTTCCCGGACATGGTCCTGCCACCAGTCTTGAGTATGAGGCAAAGAATAATCCTTATATCTGCAGGGAGGTTCAGCTGAAAAAGAAGAGGGATGCAGAGGAGCTTATGAACTCCGTAAATGAAGAAGAGTAACAGGCACAGGCCGGTTTGCCGGACAGACTTATTTTTACTTAAGTGAGGATGATGATGGGTAATGATTCTGCAGGACAATTTAATTATGATCTTGTCGTATATATGGCATTTAAGGGAAAGGACATATCCCAGCAGATAAGACCCCTTATCCAGTCCTTTTTCGGGAATGTTGTTTATGAATGTGAAAATACTGCTGATCTCGTGCTTAAGGAAAATGCGGACATACAGATTCTGATGGATTATCAGGATGACTATATGGACATAAAGGTATATGAGGGCAGTGTGCTTTACGAAGCATATCATTCGGATGATGTTCCGGAGGATATTAGGGAGTACAGATATAAGGCCGGACGCGGTATATATGACATTTTGCATAAGATGACGGGGAAGGAGCTTCCGTGGGGTATTCTTGTAGGCATACGTCCCACAAAGCATGTGTATGAGTCAATCACAAGAGGCGAGAGCCCTGAACGGATAAAAAGGCGTTTTACGGAAGAGTTTTACGTATCTGAGGAAAAAACCGATATTTCTGTTGATATTGCCTGCAGGGAGAAAAGAATACTTGATTCGTTTGATTACAGAAACGGCTACAGTATATATATCGGTATACCGTTCTGCCCGACTACATGTCTTTACTGCTCCTTTACTTCATATCCTCTGTCGCGCTTCGGAAGCTATATGAATGATTACATTGAAGCTCTGATAAAGGAAATAAAGTATGCGGGAACAGCAATTTCCGGCAAAAAGCTCCATACGATTTATATCGGCGGGGGCACTCCTACAGCTCTTGATGAGTACAATCTGGAAAGACTCCTTCAGGCTGTATGCACATATCTGCCGGCGGATAATGCACTTGAATTCTGTGTTGAGGCCGGAAGACCTGATACGATTACAAAGGAAAAGCTTATTCTGTTAAAAAAATACGGCGTTGACAGAATATCCATCAATCCTCAGACTCTTGTGGAAAAAACACTCGAGGTAATAGGAAGAAGGCATACGGTGCAGTCTGTATTTGACAGCTTTTTCCTTGCAAGGGAATGCGGTCATGATAATATCAATATGGACCTTATAATAGGCCTTACGGGGGAGGGCACCGAAGAAGTCAAAAAGACATTGGAGGGAGTGGAGCTTCTTAAACCGGAATCTCTTACCGTCCATACTCTCGCACTAAAAAGAGCCGCAAGACTGAAGATAGAGAATGACAAGTACAGGGGAAGAGAGGGTAAGAACATCCATGAAAGCCTGAGACTGACCGGGAGCTTTGCAGCATCGCAGGGTCTTAATCCGTATTATCTTTACAGGCAGAAGAATATGGCTGAAAATCTTGAAAATGTCGGCTATGCTAAAGAGGGCAGGGAGTGTCTCTACAATATCCTTATAATGGAGGAGAAGCAGACGATACTTGCACTCGGAGCAGGAGCAACTACAAAATATGTATATGACGAGGAAAGGCTGGATCGTATTGAAAATGTGAAAAGCCTGACTGATTATATCGGTCGCATTGATGAAATGATTGACCGGAAGAGAAACTTTTTAAATAATTTGAAATAAGAGAAGTGGTATATTATGGAACTTAGCAGAGAGATTACTTTGCTTCAGCAGGTGGGGGAAAGGTCCGAATACAAGGAAGATATTACTGCAATGTATGACCATGGCATGATAGTGGCAATGCTTACTGAGATTATGGCAAAGCAGCTTAAACTTTCACCTGAGGAAATTAATGAGATTACGAAGGCTGCCATGCTGCATGATATCGGCAAGCTTAAGCTTTCGGCTTACCTTTACGGACGAAAAAATAATCTGTTAGACATCGAGGAAATAAAATATGCAAGAACGCATCCGGTTCTCAGCAGGGAAATTCTGGAAAAAACAGGTATTTATAATAACAATATTTTAGACTATGTATATCATCATCACGAAAATAATGACGGCACAGGCTATCCTGACAGGATAGACGGAACAAAAACTCCTTTGGGAGCGCGTATACTTCATGTGTGCGATACTTATGTGTCGCTTGTCAGTGAGAGACCGTTTAGGTCTGCATACGACAGGGCAACCGCCATCAGTATCATGGCACTGGAGGCACAAAGCTATGACATAGAGCTTTTTATGCTGCTTATTCAGATACTGTATTCAGAGGAATATGAGCAGGTAGGAACATTTATTACACAGGCCAACAAAAGATATCTTGACGGCCGGACGGAGGATTTATAAATGGATAAAGTTAAACCAAGAATATTACCCGGATTTATGGAGCTTTTGCCTGAGGAACAGATAAGCTTCAATAAAATGTATGACACTATTAAAAGAGTGTATGAGAGCTTTGGATTTGTACCGCAGGATACGCCTGTAATAGAGCTTTCTGAGGTGCTTCTTGCAAAGGCAGGCGGTGAAACCGAGAAGCAGATTTACCGTTTTAATAAGGGCGATAATGATCTTTCACTGAGATTTGACCTTACCGTACCTTTGGCCAGATATGTGGCAGGACATTTTAATGAACTGACATTTCCTTTTAAGCGGTATCAGATGAATAAGGTCTTCCGTGGAGAAAGACCTCAGAAGGGGCGTTTCAGGGAATTTTATCAGTGTGATATCGACGTAATCGGTGACGGAGAGCTTGACCTTATATATGATGCAGAAATGCCTGCAGTAATTTACAATGTGTTTAAAGAGCTGGATTTCGGTTCATTTACAATAAGACTTAACAACCGTAAGGTCTTAAACGGCTTCTTCTCGAGCCTTGGTCTTAAGGATAATATTGCCGATATTTTAAGAGTTATCGACAAGCTTGAAAAAATCGGACGCAACAATGTTAAGGAAGAGCTTTCTCAGATGGGTATCTCTGATGAAAGGATTGAGACAATCCTTGATTTTATTGCAATTAAGGGCTTAAACGATGAGGTGCTTGACAGGCTTACGGCGCTGGATGTTTCGGATGAGCTTTTTAAGGAGGGACTGTCGGAGCTTAAAAAGGTTGTGGAATATTTAAGAGGCTTTGGCGTTGAAGAGGAATATTTTATGATTGACCTCACAATTGCCAGAGGACTTGATTACTATACCGGCACTGTCTATGAGACAATGCTCAATGATTACCCAAGCATGGGAAGTGTATGCTCCGGAGGACGTTATGATAACCTTACGGAGTATTATACAGATAAGAAGCTGCCGGGAATAGGTATTTCAATAGGTCTGACAAGGCTTTACTACCAGCTCTGCTCGGAAGGCGTCATTACGCCTTCTGCAAAGACTGTTGCCAAGTGTCTCATACTTCCTATGGGCGATGTTATGGAAACGGCACTTCTGGCGGCAAAGACTCTTCGTGACAATAACATTCCGTGCGATGTATACTATCAGTCAAAGGGTATGAAGGCGAAAATGAAATATGCAAACCGCCTCGGAGTGAGATATGTGGCAATCATCGGAGAGGATGAAGTCAGAAACGGAGAGGTAAATCTTAAGGATATGCAAACCGGCGAGCAGATTGCTGTAAAGACGGAAGAAATATATAAATACATTAAATAAAATCGGAGGTTAATTATGGCTGAATCAATGAAGGGACTGCACAGAAGCTTCAGATGTGCTGAAATCAATAAATCAAACGTGGGACAAACCTTAACCATGATGGGCTGGGTTGCAAAGGCACGTAACAAGGGAGGAATCATTTTCGCTGATTTGCGTGACCGTTCAGGTATCCTCCAGATAATTTTCGAAGAGAAGGACTGCGGTGCGGAAAGCTTTGCAAAGGCGGAAAGATTAAGAAGTGAATATGTAATTGCCGTAACAGGTGTTGTTGAAGAAAGAAGCGGCGCTGTTAATCCTAATCTGGCTACGGGTGAAATAGAGCTCAGGGCTGAAAGCATAAGGATTCTTTCCGAATCAGACGCTCTGCCTTTCCCTATTGAAGAAAATTCAAAGACGAGGGAAGAGTTAAGACTTAAGTATCGTTATCTTGACCTCAGACGCCCTGACCTTCAGCGCATACTTATGCTCAGAAGCAGGATTACGAGCTCCATAAGAAACTTCCTCTATGAAGAGGGCTTTTTGGAGATTGAAACACCTATCCTGACAAAGTCAACACCGGAGGGAGCCAGAGATTACCTTGTGCCAAGCCGTGTACATCCGGGTTCGTTTTATGCGCTTCCGCAGTCACCGCAGCTTTTTAAGCAGCTCCTTATGTGTTCCGGCTATGACCGCTACTTCCAGGTTGCAAAGTGCTTCAGGGATGAGGACCTTCGTGCTGACCGTCAGCCTGAGTTCACACAGATAGATATGGAGCTTTCTTATGTTGACATTGATGACGTACTTGATGTAAACGAGAGACTTCTTGCCGCAATATTTAAGGAGTGTATCGGCGTAGAGGTGCCGCTTCCGATTGAACGTATGAGTTGGCAGGAGGCAATGGACCGTTTCGGCTCCGATAAGCCTGACGCACGTTTCGGCATGGAGCTTGTCGATATAACAGATGTTGTCAGAAACTGCGGTTTTTCTGTATTTACGGGAGCCATCGAGAACGGAGGAACCGTACGCGGTATTAATGTTAAGGGACAGGGCGAGATGCCACGCAAAAAGATAGATGCGCTTGTTGACATGGCAAAGGGCAGCGGAGCAAAGGGTCTTGCATATATTGCAATTCAGTCTGACGGAAGTCTTAAGTCCTCCTTTGGCAAGTTTATGACAGATGATGAGATGAATTCAATAGTTCAAAAGATGGACGGACAGCCTGATGACCTTCTTCTTTTTGCTGCAGACAGAAATAAAATAGTATGGAATGTTTTAGGACAGCTCAGATGCCACCTCGGAAAGCAGCTTGGCCTGTATGATGAGAAGTCTTATAAATTTCTTTGGATAGTTGACTTCCCTCTTCTTGAGTGGTCGGATGAAGAAAACAGATTTATGGCAATGCACCATCCGTTTACAATGCCTATGGAAGAGGACTGGAGCAGGATTGACTCTGATCCGGGCAGTGTACGTGCCAAGGCATATGATATCGTACTTAACGGATATGAGCTTGGTGGCGGCTCCGTAAGAATTCATATTGATGAGATTCAGGAAAAAATGTTTGAGGTACTCGGCTTTACCAAGGAACAGGCTCATGACAGATTTGGATTCCTTCTCGATGCATTCAGATACGGCGTGCCTCCTCATGCAGGACTTGCATTCGGTCTTGACAGACTTGTAATGCTTATGGCAGGTACTGATAATATTCGTGACGTAATTGCCTTCCCTAAGATTAAGGATGCAAGCTGTCTTATGACAAATGCTCCCGATGTGGTTGATAAAAAGCAGCTTGACGAACTCTTTATCAGGACTGATATTCCGGAGGAAAAAACTGATAATCAGTAAAAGGAGACATAGATGGAGTTTATCAGGGAAAATCCGTTAGCGGTACTTCTTTTGTATCTGTTTTTTATTAATATAGTCGGATTTGCCTTAATGGGAAATGATAAAAGAAGGGCAATCAGAAAAGCATACAGAATACCGGAAAATACATTATTTTTTGTAGCGATAATCGGTGGCAGCATCGGTACAAATCTCGGCATGAAGGTCTTTCATCACAAGACTCTTCATAAGAAGTTTGTTATAGGCATGCCTGCAATACTGCTCTTTCAGGTATTTATGGGAGTGTTAATGCTTGTTCAGATATACGTAAGAAGATAGATGAAGTAAAGAAAAAGGATGCTGTCTGCAAAAAAAATGCAGCATCCGTCGGTCAATAAGGAGGAAAAATGATTAGAAAAGAAAGCTTTGGTAAAACGGCAGACGGAAAGAGAGCTACACTTTATACCATGGTCAATAAAAACGGTATGAGCGTATCTGTCACAGATTATGGCGCAACTATAGTATCAATAAATACGCCTGACAGGAATGGTGTATTTAAGGATATCGTACTCGGATTTCCGTCGGTCAGCGGCTACGAGACTACAACCGACAACTTTGGGGGCACCATAGGACGTGTATGCAACAGGATTGAAGATCACAGGACTGTTATTGACGGACAGGAGGTAATTCTTGAAAATAATGATAACGGCAATTCTCTTCACTCCGGTTCTAAATCCTATAACAAAATGTTCTTTGAAGTTGAAGCTATGGGTGGAGAGGGCGAAGACAGCCTTGAGTTTTCCAGACTTTCACCTGATGGTGAGCAGGGGTGGCCCGGCAATCTGGATATGAGCGTGACCTTTACTCTTACAGATGATAATGAGCTTATTCTCGAGTATTATGCTGTATCTGACAAGACAACCTGCATAAGTTTGACTAATCATTCCTACTTTAATTTAAACGGTCACGATTCGGGAAATGTATTTGACCATAAGGTATGGATTAATTCGGAATACTTCACACCGGTAAGTGAGAAAAATGTGCCGGACGGTACACTTACGGCGCTTGACGGTACACCGATGGACTTCGGTACGGAGAAAAAAATCGGTGATGATATCCTGAAGTTTGATTATGCGCCGCTTGCAAAACCGCACGGATATGATCATAATTATGTGCTTGCCATTTCACCTTCTCCTGAGGAGGTTGAGCTTGTGGCAACCTGCTACAGTGAAAAAACAGGCAGAAAGCTTGAGGTATTCACAGATCTGCCCGGTATGCATTTTTATACCGGAAACTGGGTTGAGCCGGAAAATCCTGTTAAGGAGAATGCCGGGTACGGACATTATCAGGGTGTGTGCTTTGAAACACAGCATTTTCCTAATGCGTGCAATGTACCGAGCTTTCCGAGCATGGTATATAAAGCAGGGGAACCTTTTGATTCAGTCACCATTTTTAAATTCAGTGTTGAATAAAGCTCTATTACGTATAATATAAACAGTTTTTAAGGCGTTGATTACATGTTAATCAACGCCTTTTTTTGTATTTTTTTGTCGCGAATTAAAATAATTGTTGTTCGCGCCACATGTATTTACAACAGGTATATTATATGTGATAATATTGTCGAAACAAAGAAAAATACATTTCGCAAACATGGGTTTACCGCTTGTGACATTATAAAAAAATATGCGGCGTGGGAATATTGTAGGGGGAAGGAATATGAATCATTATTATCTTTGTATCAGGGTAAACAGGGAATATATGTTATTGCCTACTGATTTAATTGTATATTTTGAAAGTCATAACCACGCAATGTATATATTTGTTAATGAAAACGGTACACTGACAAAATATGTTACAAGAATGACCTTTGATGAAATCGGAGATTTTGAAAATGAAATGATGTGCCGAACGCATAGGACATATATGGTAAATTTGGATTATGTTGACAGCATACGCCGATATAATCTTGAACTTCGAAACGGCTTCGGGATACTTCCGATAGGTCAGGGAAGATATATGGAAGTAAAGAAAATTTTCCATTCGTATAAAAAATAAGCCCTGCCGTATGTCGGCAGGGTTTATTAATCAGTATATGTTATTCATTCATAAATATATTAATTATTCGGTCAATCCCATATTTTTCAATGTTGAATTAATATCTTGCTTTGTTGTATCCGTTATGCAAATGGAATGGAAGCCTGTACCATCCCGGTGAACGGCAACGAGCATATAAAATTTGTTGCCGTATTTATCGGTACATGTGGCATATTCTGACAGGTATTTTCTTCCGTCAAGAGTTATGTCATGCTGTTCATAATCATATTCGGCAGTTATTCCGAGCTTTTCAAGTCTTTTACTGACAATATTGCTTTTTGCAACATAAAAAACTGTCTTGAATTCATAGGTTGTATATCTGTCCTCGGAACCTGTATCTATCATGATTAACTGGTTGTCGTCCTTCCTGGCTGCAAAGCAAAGGTCGCTATATGTATATTTTTCCTGGAAATCCGGAGTGTAGAGGGTTTTATATTCCTCATAGTCTTCCGGTACGGTTATATTAAGTCCTGCCCAATCATTTGTATAAGTATTATTTTGTGAGTTATATTCACCGATGGAATAGTCGCTGTCGGGAATGGATGAATACTCATTTTCATCAAGCTTTTCGACATTTGAGGTATAGTTACTCTCTGATTTGCTGCCTACTGTTGCCCCGATAATTATTAATGAGATTAAGGACAGTAATATTATAGTTATTGTCACAGTAAGTGCAGACAGCTTGCTTTTTTTCTTTTTGGTTTCTTTTTTTTGAGAGTCGGTCGGCAAATCGGCGTATACATATTGTGAATTATTGAAGGAAGGGGTTTCATCGCAGTAAGCTCCCTGTCCGTAATAATCCGAAGAAGCTTCCGGTGAAGGAGCATTGGCATTACCGTCGGAGACGTCATATCCGGGGGACGTAATATCCATTGTTGCAAAAGGAGTATCCGGCTTTCGGTTTATACAGGTACATAACTTACCTTCCTTCAGTTTTTTGCCGCAATTAATACAATACATAGGTTTGTCCTTTCATCATAATGTCTGCTGATAATAATATTATAACATAATATATAATGAATTGCGATAAAATTTTATGTCGAACGGAAATTTTATTTTTGCTGAAATTGTGTTGATAAAGTGTACTAAAAGTTATATATTATTTCTATAATATTATTTTTGGAGGCTGTTATGGTTAAACATGTTATTTTATGGCAGTTAAAGGACGAGCTTGGTCCGGAAGATAAGAACAGGGTAAAGGCTGATATCAAAAAAGGTCTTGAAGGCCTTGCGGGAGAAGTACCGGGAGTTGTTGAGATTAAGGTTATAACAGACGGATTGGCATCATCAAATGCCGATTTGATGCTTGATTCGGCTTTTGAGGATATAGAAGCGCTTAAGGGATATTCGGTTAATCCTAAGCATGTAAAAGTTGCTGACACTTATGTTCGTCCGTATACAAAGCTCAGAGTCTGTATGGACTACGAGGTATAACAGGGAGATATTGCCTATTGCTTTTTATACAGACAGATAATTTGTGACAGATGAATTTTATATAAAAACATTAGTTTTAGGAGTATCTTATGTATAAGGCGATTATTATTGAGGATGACCCTGTCATGACTATGGTGAACAGGAATTATCTGAGGGAATACAAACAGATTAATGAGGTAATTGCATTTAAGAGGGCAGAGGAGGGTCTGGAGCATGTGATGAAGTATGGTACGGATCTTATACTGCTTGATTATCATCTGCCGATGCTCAGCGGCGGAGATTTTTTAAAGGAGCTCAGAAGTGCGGGCAATACAGCTGAGGTTATCATGATTACAATGGACAATGAGATTGATGTTGCCTCTGTTGCTTTTTCTTTTGGGGCCATGGATTATCTGATTAAGCCCTATTCCGGAGAGCGTTTTCGTGAATCAATAGAGACCTTTTTAATGTTAGCAGAGACAAAAAGCGTGAAAAAGCATCTGTCCCAGTCGGATCTTGATATATATATCAAAAAATCAAGGGAGCAGGTCAATACCCTTAAGCTCAGAAAGGGTCTTCAGGCAGAAACCTACGAGAGACTTCATAAATACATGAAAAAGAACCTTAACCGCGCAATGAAGCTTGATGAGATGGAAAAGGAAACGGGACTTTCGAAGGTGACAATCAGAAGATATATGGGATTTTTTGAAGAACAGAACCTTATCAGAATAGAAGTTAATTATGCTACGGGCGGCAGGCCTTCGCTTTTATACATAATGGAGAAATAAAATGGATAAACTTGTAAAGGCCGGATTTGATGCGGCATATGGCGTCAGACTTGTAAATAACAGAGAATTTTATATCAGCCTGGCAGGCAGGTTTATTGACGAATTGGTTATAAGTCTGTATACAATAGAGGACCTGACTGCCTGCGGTGATTATGAAGAGTTGATCCGTATCTTTCACACAATAAAGGGAAGTTCCGCGATGGTTGGTCATGAGGGCATCCGGGAGAAAAGCCAGGAGCTTGAGATGATGATAAAAACAGGCAATATTGAAAATTTGGAAGAAAAAACGGAGCAGTATATTAAATACTGCTCCGAAATAATTGATTTAGTCAGATGTTAGCATGGTAAATTGCTGACATCTATTTTTCTTACACAGACAAGTGCAAGTGCACCCGGTCCTATGTGGCATGATACCGAAAGAGAAAGCGGATCACGGCGAACGATTTCAAGCCCCGGAAATTCATTTTTTATTTCCTCAAGGAATATAAGACTGTCTGCTTCATCGCCTGTGTAGGCCATATCAATCTCCAGCTGTCCCATATCGGCAAGATATTTAAATCGGCCTTCAATATCATTATGGATGGCTTTGATAAGTTCCTTCTTGGCAGATTTGATTCCTCTGGCCTTAGAATATACATCGAGCTTGCCGCCCTGGATCTGTAATACGGGCTTTATGTTTAATACTGTTGCGATACCTGCGGCAGCCGGAGTAACACGACCGCCTTTTTTCAAATATTTCATAGTGTCGACAAATATATAAATACCTGCATCAAGCTTTGTTTTCATAAGTACATCGTATATCTTTTGCGCATCGCAGCCTGCATCGGCAAGCTCCTTTGCTTCAAGGGCCGAACGAGCCTGGGAAACAGATATACGCTGATTATCCACTACAAATACTTTTCCTTCATATTTTTCATCACGTGCAAGCATGATGGCTGTTTCACAGCTGGAGCTTAGTCCGCTTGACATTGGGATATAAACGATTTCATCATATTCCTCTAAAAGCCTGTCCCATATATCCATAACATCTGCCGGAGAAGGCATGGATGTGTGGACGTCTGCATCCGCAGCAAGAAATTCATAGAATTTTGGCTGGTCTATTGTTATGTCTTCAAAGTAAAGCTCATCATTTATGTAGAAAGGCATCGGAATAACTGAAATGCCGAGCTTGGCAGCTTCCTGTTGGGTGATGCCGCTGTTGCTGTCCGTAACGATAGCTACGCTCATAAAATCCTCCTTAATTAACCGTATGTATATGCATAAGGCATATTTACAAGTCTATTTATATATAATCCCTTCAATTATAACACAAATCTTAAAATATGTATACAAAAAGAATAAAATTTCTATAATATGCAGAAACCACTATATATTGTGGTGGAGAATAAAATTTTTTGGAATATATTGAAATTTCCTCTTGATTGTTTTTATTTATGTGCTATAATAAGAGACACAACGCTATTTTGTATTATTTTGTAGATGAGCGGATATAATATACAATATATAGTGGTTTGATAAAAGGATAATGGTTAAAGCATTAGGGGGAGTAGTATGAAGATTATAAAGCGAAGCGGCGTTGAAGCCAATTTTGATCTTGAAAAAATCATTGAAGCTGTAAGAAAGGCAAATAATTCGGTTAATGCATCAGAGCGTCTTTCCGACAAGGAAATTGATGCCATTGCAGACAAGGTGGAGAGAAACTGCCTTGAAATGAACCGTTCTGCAAGCGTTGAGGAAATTCAGGATATGGTTGAAAACCAGCTGATGAAATATCAGGCCTATACAATTGCCAGAAATTATATTACATACAGATATAAGAGGGCTCTTGTTCGTAAGTCAAATTCCACGGATGAGCAGATTCTGTCGCTTCTTGAGTGCAATAATGAAGAGGTTAAGCAGGAAAACTCTAACAAGAATCCTACAGTTAACAGTGTACAGCGTGATTATATGGCAGGCGAGGTTTCAAAGGATATTACAAAGCGTTTTCTTCTGCCAAATGACATTGTTGAGGCCCATGAAAAAGGTATTATTCATTTCCATGACGCAGATTATTTTGCACAGCATATGCACAACTGCTGTCTTGTAAATCTTGAGGATATGCTTCAGAACGGAACCGTAATCAGTGAAACCATGATTGAGAAGCCAAAAAGCTTTTCGACAGCATGTAATATCGCAACACAGGCCATCGCCCAGATTGCAAGCAGCCAGTACGGCGGACAGAGTATTTCGCTTGCGCACCTTGCACCGTTTGTACAGGTAAGTCGTGAGAAGATAAGAAAGCTTGTCAGGGAAGAAATGCAGGCTATCGGCAAGGAGCTTACCGAGGAGGAAATCAACCGCGTTGCCGAAATTCGTGTGCGTGAAGAGATTAACCGCGGCGTTCAGATGATTCAGTATCAGGTCATTACCCTTATGACTACAAATGGCCAGGCACCTTTCGTTACGGTATTTATGTATATAGATGAGGCTCCTGAGGGTCAGACAAGAGATGACCTTGCGCTTATTATCGAGGAAATGCTCAACCAGCGTATTATTGGTGTTAAAAATGAAAAGGGTGTATATATCACACCTGCATTCCCTAAGCTGATTTATGTTCTTGAGGAGGACAACATCCATAAGGACAGCAAGTACTGGTATCTTACGGAGCTCGCTGCAAAGTGTACTGCAAAGCGAATGGTTCCGGACTATATTTCCGAAAAGGTTATGAAGAGCCTTAAGCAGGGCAACACATATACATGCATGGGCTGCCGTTCGTTCCTTACCGTTTACAAGGATGAAAACGGTAAATTCAAATTCTACGGACGCTTCAATCAGGGCGTTGTAACGCTTAACCTTGTAGACGTTGCATGCTCGTCAGAAAGAAACATGGATGAGTTCTGGAAAATTCTTGACGAGAGACTTGACCTTTGCAAGAGAGCTCTTATGTGCCGTCACAACCGTCTTAAGGGAACACCTTCGGATGTGGCTCCTATTCTCTGGCAGAATGGTGCGCTTGCAAGACTTAAGAAGGGTGAAACTATTGACAAGCTTCTGTATGGAGGATATTCAACGATTTCTCTCGGATATGCAGGTCTTTGCGAATGTACACGTTATATGACGGGCAAGTCACATACTGACCCTGAAGCAACACCTTTTGCACTTGAAATTATGAAGAGACTTAATGATGCATGCGCAAAGTGGAAAGAAGAAACAAATATTGATTTCAGTATTTACGGTACTCCTCTTGAGTCGACAACCTATAAATTTGCAAAGTGCCTTCAGAAGCGCTTCGGCTCAATTCCGGGCGTAACAGACAAGAATTATATTACAAACAGCTACCATGTACATGTAACCGAGCAGATAGATGCCTTTGAAAAGCTTAAGTTTGAATCACAGTTCCAGGCTCTTTCACCGGGCGGCGCCATCAGTTATGTTGAAGTACCTAATATGCAGAACAATATTGAAGCCGTATTATCGGTTATGCAGTACATTTACGACAATATTATGTATGCCGAGCTCAATACCAAGTCGGATTTCTGCCAGAAGTGCGGCTACACGGGTGAAATTCAGATTGTAACCGATAATCACGGAAAGCTTGTATGGGAATGTCCTAATTGCGGCAACAGGGATCAGGATACAATGAATGTTGCACGAAGAACATGCGGCTATATCGGAACACAGTTCTGGAATCAGGGAAGAACTCAGGAGATTAAGGAAAGAGTGCTTCATTTATAAAATATGCAGATTAATCAAAACCCTTAAGATGTCGGATGAGGCAGCTTAAGGGTTTTTGCGATATATCGGGCAGGGTTATGGAAAGCGTAAAATAATTTTTTTAAAAGCGTAATAGTCTTGGCGGGGCCATATGACAACGTGGCATATTATGACGCGAAACAGGCCGTCACAAACTTTTTATAAATATGTAATGGAAAAAAAGCAGATAATATGTTACACTTAATCAAATGGCATATAATGCGGGAGACGGCCAGATGTTTCCAATATGAGTATGCCTGATATTTATGTAATTCAGAGGCAGTTTATGATATTTGATACACATGCCCATTATGATGATGAGGCGTTTGATGAGGACAGGGAGCAGGTGCTTGCCTCTCTGGCAGCCGCCAATGTCGGAAGGCTGGTAAATGTCGGTGCTTCGATTGATTCGAGCAGGCGAAGCATACGTCTTGCCGAAGCGTACGACAATATTTATTGTGCGGTCGGTATTCACCCTGACTCGGCAGCGGAGTTCGATACATTGTCGGAGAAGCTTTTATACGAACTGGCAGAAAACGACAGATGCGTTGCCATAGGAGAGATAGGACTTGATTATTACTGGGATAATTGCGAGAGGAGCCTTCAGGCCGAGGTGTTTAATAAACAGCTGTTAATTGCAAGGGAGCTTGACAAGCCTGTCATTATACATTCACGGGAGGCCTGCCGGGATACATTTGAGATAATGAGCGCATATTCCGAAACTGTCGATACGAAAAAACATGTGCCGGGAGTTATCCACTGCTTTTCATATGCGGCGGAAAATGCAGAGGCGTATGTAAGGCAGGGATATATGATTGGGGTCGGAGGAGTAGTCACCTTTAAGAATGCAAGAAAGCTTGTGGAAACTGTAGACAGGATTTCTCTTTCGGATATTGTTATTGAAACTGACTGCCCTTATCTTGCTCCTGTTCCTTTCAGAGGCAAAAGAAATGATTCTCGCAATTTGATTTATGTCATCAATAAAATTGCAGAGATAAAAAATGTGACTCCCGAAGAGGTCATGAAAGTTACCTGCGAAAACGCATTCAGATTATACAGATTGTAATAAGGAGATTGGAATTTGGCAACACTGGGCAATCCGAAAGAAACTATTGCTATACTTAATAAATATAATTTCAGCTTTCAGAAAAAATTCGGACAGAATTTCCTGATTGATACACATGTCCTTGACAAAATAGTTAATGCGGCCGGGATTACAAAAGATGATGTGGTTCTCGAAATAGGACCCGGAATCGGCACTCTTACACAGTATCTTTGCGAGAATGCAGGTCATGTAATAGCAGTTGAAATTGATAAAAATCTCATACCGATTTTGAAAAATGATACATTAAAGGATTATGATAACATTACGATTATTAATGATGATATTCTTAATCTTGATATCGCAAAGCTGGCGCATGAGCATGGTGCCGGAAGCATAAAGGTGGTTGCAAATCTGCCTTATTATATTACGACACCTATTATTATGGGTCTTCTTGAGAAGGAAGCTCCGGTGAAAAGTATAACGGTTATGGTCCAGAAGGAGGTTGCTCTCCGCATGCAGGCCGCTCCCGGCACAAAGGATTACGGTGCATTAAGCCTTGCGATTGGATATTACTGCGAACCGTATATTGCGGCAAATGTACCGCCAAACTGCTTTATTCCGAGACCTAATGTGGGCTCTGCCGTAATCAGGCTTTTGCTTCGTGAGGAAAAGCCGGTCAGACCAAAATCGGAGGCACATATGTTTAAAATCATAAGGGCTTCCTTTAACCAGCGCAGAAAGACTCTCGTAAACGGCATTAAGAATTCGCCTGAGCTTGGATATACGAGGGAACAGACGGAAGCGGCTTTATTAAGCCTTGGACTGGGAGCTTCGGTAAGAGGAGAAACCCTTTCGCTTGAGGAATTTGCAAGGATAAGTGATGCCCTGCTTGATATGGAGTGATGAAGTGATTAAATCTAAAATAATAACAGACATTAATTCTGATTCTGCGAAAGAAGTATTCAGGGAATTTGGGGAAGAGATGCCTGATACGGCGTCTGTCCTTTATGAATATTTTGAAGATGACATGCCGTCGGCACTGTTTGTGGCAGAAAAGCCCTTTGCCGACGAGTGCGGGGATGTGGAGGATGACTGCCTGTATGTAAAGGCGGTAATCAGAAGAAAAAAGGAGCTTTCGGCCATTCTTACTGACCTGAAAAAGGAGCTTGGCAGACTTTACGCCGGATGTGATTATATATTGTACTCATATACCTGTCTGGACGCTTATGCGGGCGGGACGGGCTTTCGGAAGCTTTACGAGGATTATCTCTATCGTCTGCCGCCGGCAGGAGAAGGCTTCAGACCATGTGCGGATAATGACGTGTATAAGGTATTTTTTGTGGAAACGGATGATGACAGTTATTTCGTAACTGTTGATGATTCCGATAATTTTGTAAAAGATATTGCATATTGCGATTTATTTGTATATGATAAAAGTATGTGTATAGCTGATGTGTTTACGGTACCTGAATACAGGCGTCTCGGTCTTGCGGGATTATTGATTGACAGCATAAGAAGCCGCTATTTCGATAAGGAGCTTACGCTTCACACCGAAAGTGACAATCCGGCCGCATGCGCGCTGTATGAAAAAAAGGGTTTTGAAAAGGAACAGATAATTTATAATTATGGAGAATCAGAACAATAATAAATCAGACAGACTATGGCCGCTTCTTGTAATTGCGGGATGCATACCGGGCATCATAATATGGCTGCTTCTGGTAAGACTGTCGTTTGCGGGAGAATTTGCGGGTCTGATAGTCGGTTTCGGCGCGGTGACGGTATTTTCTTATTTCGGCTGCAGCTGTAACAGAAAGAGAATTGTACTCGGAACAGTAATTATATCTGTTATTGCCGTATTGACAAATCATCTCGGCTATACCATGGATATATTTTTTAATTTCGGAGATTCTTATATGGAAATTGTCGGGGAAAAGCTTACGTTTTTTGAGGCGTTTAAAAGGGCAGTTTCAATATTTGTCGTGAAAAATGTCGAGGGACTCAGGAAGTTTTACCTGGAGGCCATGTGCCAGGGTATTTTGTGCTCGGGACTGTTGTGGGTTGTTATAAATGAATATAATCTTGCGGCCGGGAAAAATAAATGAATATATGATGCCGCGGCAGAGGGAAGACATAATAGGTTTTATTGTCATTTGATATACGGACAAAATATTCAGGGAGGAAATAATTGTGAGTGATAATGATAAATTCGTGGTAAGAGAAGAAGAAGATACACCAAAGTGGAAAGCCGGATTTGCAAAATACTTTGATCTTGCGGTGACCACCTTTATAGTGGCAGCGGCTATCATTTTGTTTTATTTTCTTATTTTCAGGTTTGACAGGGTTAAGAGCGGCATGGGTACGGTGTTTGGCGTGCTTTCACCTATTATCGTGGGATTTATATTCGCCTATGTACTGAATCCTTTAGTAATGTTTTTGGAGGATAAATTCTTCCTGATTGACGAATGGTATCGCCAAAAGAGCAAAAAAAATAAAAAAAAGGATAAGCCTAAGAAGGCTAAAAAAGAGAGATTAAGTGATGATAATGCTGATGTAACCAATCAGAATACATTTCTTACTCCTGAAAAACGCTCCTGCAGAAAGCTTGCAATTTTCGTAACAATAATTGTCGTTATCAGTATGCTGGTTCTTCTGATAATGAGCGTCATCCCTGCATTTGCAAAGAGCATTACAGCTCTTGCGGAAAAGTTTCCGGAATATTATGAGCAGGTTGAAAATTATGCGAAAGGCTTTATTGCCCGCCATGAATGGATAAGCAGGCAAATCCCGAACATTAACGAAATTCTTAAAAAATTTAATTTCATGGACTTAGTGTCTGAGTATCTCAACTCACTTGTGAGCACGGCTTACAACTGGGTAATCGTGGCCTTTAAAATTGTATATAATGTTGTAATCGGACTTATTGTGTCAATGTATCTTCTCGGAGGCAAAGAAAGATATATAGCACAGCTTCGTAAGATTACATTTGCAGTCATGAAGAAAACAAAGGCTGAGCATTTTATTCAGCATATGAGTAAGACAAATAAAATCTTCAAGAGTGCAATCCTCGGAAAGATTCTTGATTCGATAATCATAGGAATTATATGCTTTTTCGGAATGCTTATTCTTGGGTTTGTGGGATTTAAGGAGATTGGTGAGAACAAGGTTCTTATAAGTGTGATAGTCGGAGTAACAAATGTAATACCTTTCTTCGGTCCTTACATCGGCGGAATACCAAGTGTGCTTCTGCTTCTGTGTGTTAAACCGATATGCGGCATTGTATTTGCGATTTTTATTATTCTGCTCCAGCAGTTTGACATGAACTTCCTTGATCCGAGAGTCGTAGGAAGAAGCGTAGGACTTTCACCGTTTTATGTGCTCTGTTTCTGTCTTATCGGCGGCGGACTGTTCGGCATTGCCGGCATCATAATCGCTTCACCGACCGGCGCGGTAATATACGGAATATGTAAGAGCTTAACCGAGGAAAAACTTTCGGACAGGAATATGCCTGTTGATACGGTCCACTATTCAAAAAACGAAAAGTAATTAATATAATTAAGCCAAAAGCTGCCCCGTGACTGATTCTGCGGGGCAGCTTTATTATTTCTTTTAATTATTACATTTCTTCCGAATTATTCTGTTACGTTTATGCTTCGCCTCTCTTTTTGGAATTGCGTAATTCACGAAAAAAGTCAGACAGTATAGCGGAGCATTCCTCTCCGAGTACACCTGTAACCTGTTCGACCCGGTGGTTAAATGACTCGTTGTTTAGCAGGTTGATAATTGAACCGCAGCATCCTGCCTTTTTATTCATGGCGCCGATATATACCCTGTCTATGCGGGACTGTACCAGTGCGCCGGCACACATCTGGCAGGGCTCAAGCGTGACATACATCTCGCATCCCTCAAGCCGCCAGTCGCCGAGAGCTTTGCTGGCACGCCTTATGGCAGTCAGCTCGGCATGTGAAAGCGTCTGTCCGTCCGTGTTGCGTCTGTTATATCCCGAGGCTATGATTTTTTCGTCTTTTACGATTACACAGCCGATGGGAACCTCGTTGAGAGCGTAAGCCTTTCTGGCATACGAAAGGGCTTTCTTCATGTATTTTTCTTCTCTTGTCAGCTTATTCATGCTTGTCAATACCTCTTTGCAAAATAATGAAAAAATAAAGTTACACGGTGTTTGAGTCCGAAAATGCATAATAATTTTACATTTTTTGCGATTTTTTACGTATTTTTTTAAAAAATGAGTTGAATTATCTTTGAAATAATAGTAAAATTGTTTTGATTCAACATATGTACGATTATATTGTAACATATATTATATCAGATGTTAACACACATTTGAAGAATGCATCAAATTTGTCGCTGTTAGACTGGGGGAGAGAAAATGGTAGTTCTGTCTGAGGATAGTAAAAAAAATCTGTTGGCAGTTTTTTCTAAAAACATGACCACTTATAGAAAAGCCATGAAAATATCACAGGAAGAATTCGGTAATCTTATCGGCATTACCAGACAGACTGTAAGCTCGATTGAGAGAGGAGCTTATTCCCTTACATGGTCTATATTTTTATCAAGTCTGTTTATTCTTCAGAGTTCACCCGCAGCACGCGGACTTATTCTTAATTCATTTGCGGGTGACAGCGAGATAACTGATTATCTTGAGGAGCTGCTCGGTACACCGGCAGAGCGCAATTACTATGATTTTAACGGACTTGCCAAGCAGATGGAGTTTTCTTCCTGCGTTATTCTGGACGAGCCCGGATATCCTATTGTGGAATGTGATGAAAGTGTGGCTGAGATGACAGCCGGTGAACATAATGTCTCTTTTCTATCAATTGTCCATGAGTCTGACAGGGAAATAGTAGAGCAGATTCTTGATGAGAAGATACGACGTCAGATGTTTGTGTGCGCTGAGTTTAGGGTAAATACCGATGACGGTGGCTTTATGTCCGTTCATTGTGTAATAAGACGTCAGAAAAAGCTGATGAAGGACGGACGCTTTGACGTGGTTCTCACACAGCTTACGGGCGAGGCATTACGAAAGCATGCCGTATCGGGCATGATGGACCAGATACCTGTAGGTGTTGTGGTATATGAGATTACTCCCGACGAGCAGGAAAAGACAGGTGACATATATTATGCAAATGACAACTTTTACGAAGTAATAGGTCATACAAAGGAGCAGTTTGCGACTATTCACAACAATGTTTTCACTAATCTTGTTGCATCTGAGGATGTCAGAAGGGTAGGAAAGATATTTGGAATCAGCAAGGAAAAAAGCACTGCATCAATTGATTTGCGCATCAATACATTTGAAGGAAATGCCCAGTGGGTACATCTTAGCGCAAAGCTTATGAAAAAGAACGACGACGGAAGCAGCATAATTGCACTCGTTCTTACCAATATTACAAACAGGGTAAATTCTGAGCTCAACATGAAGTATCAGCTCGACCGTTATCGTCAGATAGACGAGGTAACCGATGACGTACAGTTCAATTATGAGCTGGCTGAAGACCGTTTTACGATACCTGTCAAATTTGGAAAATTCCAAAATTCCGATAATGTAATCAAGCATTTCATCGCTGAGAACAAATCAAAAAATTACGTTCATCCGGAGGATTATCCGATCTATATGAAGCAGTCCAGTGAGGCACTTGCCGTAGGCGGTAAAAGTACTGCTGAATACAGAATCAAGATAGATGGCGTAAACTATAACTGGTGCCGTATCATACTTAACTGTGTTGTTGACGACCAGGGTGTAATCAGTTATGTATACGGTCGTATTCTTATTATTGATGAGGAAAAGCGTATCATGAAGGAGCATAAGGATGACAGAATGCTTATTAACCGTCTGTCGTCTACTGACCGCCTGACAGGTCTGTTTAACAGGACAGCCTTCAGGGGACGTGTTCAGGAAATCCTGCGCAAGGAGGATATGAAAAAGGTTCATGCCCTTGTGTATATGGATATTAATAACTTCTCGTTTATAAATGAAAAGTACGGCTACCCGGCAGGCGACAGACTCCTGCGTGATTTCTCGCAGATGTTCCTCAGAAAGGGTCGAAGCTGCTTCGGATGCAGACCGCATTCCGATTACTTTATTGTATATATCAATGAGGATGACAAGCGTCTTGTATTAAGCCGTATCAACAACTGGGCGAAGCTGTTTTCCGAACATCAGACAAAGACATATCCGGGAATTGATATCAGAATCAGTGCCGGCGTATATTTTATGACAGAGGATGAAGAGGATATTACCCAGGCAATTGACAATGCCAATATCGCACGAAAGCAGATTAAGAAAAACAAGCTTAAGAATATATGCATCTTCACACAGTCACTTAAGGAAAGACGTATATATGAGCAGACTGTCATAGGCGGTATCCAGGATGCCATAAGGGACGGAAAAATAGAGGTATTTCTTCAGCCGAAGTTTTCTATTGAGGATAGGAGCGTAATAGGAGCCGAGGCGCTTGCAAGATGGAAAAATGATGACGGAACCTACAAAAACGCCTCAGACTTTATCCCTATTCTTGAAGAGTCCGGAAGAATTACGGATCTTGATTTTTGTATATATACAAAAGTACTTCAGACTCTGCGTCAATGGAAAAAACTGGGAAAGAAGATTATTCCCATTTCGGTGAATTTCTCTGACAGACATAATACATATCAGAGTTTTGATGAAAAAATCTACAGACTGGCAGAACAGTACAATGTAGACAGCGAAAAAATTGAGATAGAGGTCAAAGAAAATATTCTTACATCTAATGTTGATAATATATGTGACAAGGTAAGTAATCTTAAGTCAAGAGGCTTTAAGATTACGCTTGACGGATTTGGCTACGGCAGTTCTTCTCTCGGTTTTCTGATATCGGCTCCGGTTGATTCGGTTAAGGTTGACAAGGATATCTGGAGAAATGTATCTATTTCCGCGGAAGGAAAGGATTTTGTGGCTACACTTGCCGACCTGATTACCGCAGTAAAGAAGGATGTGGTATTTGAAGGTGTCGAGACTGAGGAGCAGGCTGCGCTTCTTTCGGAGGCAGGATATGTAAATGCACAGGGCTTCCTGTTTGCACGTCCGATGAATATTGAAGAATTTGAAAAGAAATACTTGAGTTAGGGGTTTGACGTTTTGCGTATTTTGATATTGTCCGATGTGCCGGATAAGAAATACTGGGATTTTTACAGGGAAGGCATTTTTGACGGAATTGATTTGATTTTATCCTGCGGAGACCTGCCTCCCCAATATCTGGAGTTTATCGTCACATTTACAAATGCGCCTCTGGTATATGTGAGAGGTAATCATGACGATTGCTATAAGGACACTCCGCCCGGAGGATGTATATGTGCCGAGGACACTGTGTGCAGTATAAACGGCGTGAGAATCTGCGGTCTTGGCGGTTCGATGAGATACAAGGAGACGGGAGATAACCAGTTTACTGAAAAGGAAATGAAGAAAAGAGTCAGAAAGCTTCGCCGTCAGATTAAAAAAGCCGGCGGCGTCGATATAATTCTTACACATTCGGCAATCAGGGGCTTTGATGATGACGATGACCTTCCGCATCAGGGCTTTGAAGCGTTTGAGGAGCTGATAGATGCTTATGAGCCGAGATATTTTATTCATGGTCATGTACATCTTAATTACGGCAGGAAGCATAAAAGAGTTGACGAATATAAGGGAATAACAGTAATAAACGGCTATCAGAGCTATCTGCTTGAATATTGACGGAATTGAATAATTGAAACAATTGACAGATACCGCATTGCCTTAAGACAATGCGGTATTTTTATATCCGGATTAAAAAATACATAAAAATAAGTCTGTATCAAACTGAAACAGACTTATTGGTGATTATTATGTGTGCTTTTGATATCGGCTTTTGCTATTGAATTATTCCAAGGAAAACAAGTACACCGAGTACAAGAGTAATTGCCAGGTAAAGACCACAAAGACCAAGAGCAAGACCGAATACCCATCCGATAAGAGGAATCTTTGATAAGAGCCATCCGGCAACTGAACATACTACGGCAGCAATTACTACCATAATAAGTAAGCTAAGGAAAGAATCTTTATCCTTTGCACCAAAAGCAATCTTGAAAAATTTTTTTAATATATCCATTGTTATGCCTCCTTATTGCGGCCGAAGCCATATATATAAACTATAACATCATTATTAACATATGTAAAGGGCTAAAGTTAATAATAAAGATAGTTTAATTTACAGGATATAATTAATAATAAAGCTTATTCGATGTAAAGGGCTGAAACTAAGCTTACAGACTGTCAAACCAAAGACTGAAGCTCTGAATATAAATAATATGATTTAAGGTGTTTGTGAAAAAGGCATATGATATTATTTGGATTATAAAGATTTTATTAAAACTATTGAAAAACCTCAAAAGATTTATTATACTGAATAAAAGGTCGCATACGACCTGGGAAAACGGAGGAATAAGGTATGTCATTTTTTGATGATTTAAGCAAAAAGATTGTAGAGACAACACAGTCTGCTACACAGAAGGCTAAGGATACAGCTGATGTAGTTAAACTCAACAGCCAGATTAATGAGCTTACAAAGAGCATTAATGCAGGATATGCAGAGCTTGGCAAACAGTATTTTGAGGCAAACAAGGACAATGTTCCTGAGGAATTTGCGGGAGTATTCAACCAGATTAATGAATCAAGCGCTAAGATTGTTGAACTTAAGGAACAGATCAGAGTTCTTAAGGGTATTTCAATCTGCCCAAGCTGCGGAAATGAAGTTGCCATCGGACAGAAATTCTGCTCTAACTGCGGCAGCCAGATGCCTGTAGTTGAAGATGCTCCTGCCGGCAAGGTATGTCCTACATGCGGTGAGAGTGTTGCTGCGGGACAGAAATTCTGTGCAAAGTGCGGTTCGGAAATTACCTGGTAACGGTATCCGTACTGACCGGTGCTGCAGATTGCGGCTTATAAGTATTACAGCGGAATTCAGAGGACTGATATATCAGTCCTCTTTTTTTGTGAAAAGTTTTTTAGTGGATAAATAACGAATAAGGGTTGATAAAAAAATATATTAATTAAGGAATTTTTAAATATACGGCAAAAGGTTGACTTTGACATAATATAATAGTTATACTGCTAACAGGAAAAAATTATTAATTCTGATAAAGAATATGCGGAAAGGCGGTTTGTTACATGATAAAAGTTACGAATGCATCAAAGCATTTCGGCAAGTTCGAGGCACTCAAAAATATGAATGCGGAGATTGCCGAGGGAAGCATCTACGGTCTTATCGGCAGTAACGGTGCAGGTAAGTCCACCTTCCTCAGAATGATTACCGGTATATATCAGGCTGAGGGCGGCAGTGTGGAAATTGACGGGGAAAATGTATGGAATAATCCAAAGGCCAAGGAAAAGTTTTTATATGTGCCTGATGAACTATTTTTCCTGCCCGGCGCCAATATGGACAGAATGGCAAAGCTTTATAAAGATTATTACAAGAACTTTGATGAGGAAAGATATCACGTCCTGACAGAGAGATTCGGTCTTAATCCGAAGGCAAACATTTCTACCTTCAGTAAAGGTATGAAGAGGCAGGCGGCAACAATTCTGGCGCTTTCATCAAAGCCTCAGTATCTTTTCTTCGATGAAACCTTTGACGGTCTCGACCCGGTTATGCGTCGTCTTGTCAAGGATGAGATAATTGAGGATGTTAAGAAGAGAAACATTACTGTCGTTATCACCTCCCATTCGCTCCGTGAGCTTGAGGACGTATGCAACCAGCTTACACTTCTTCACAAGGGCGGCGTTATATTTGAAAGTGATGTGGCAGATCTTAAGACTTCTCTTTTTAAAATTCAGGTTGCTTTTAATGAAGAATATGACGAAACTAAATTTGAGGGAATTGACATATTGAATTTTGTCAAAAAGGGACGTGTTGCCAACTTTATCGTAAGAGGCAGCAAGGAGGATGTCGTTCCGAAGATTGAGGCTATGAACCCTATACTGGTTGATGTGCTTCATCTTTCGCTTGAAGAAGTGTTTGTGTATGAAATGGAAGCTCTTGGATATGCGTTCAAGGATGTTCTTATGTAAACAGGTTATGATATTTGACTTTGGAGGTTAAAATGAGTTATATATTTGACAGACATCTTTATAAAGAGGGAATGAGACAGACAAAGAGTATAGGCTTTACCATGTTTGCGCTTTCATTGGTGTCGGCAATTGTAATGCCTGTATATTATTTATATGCGGCAAAGAAAAATCATGATATGAGTGTTGTATATATTTCCGGTACAGGTTTTGCGGGCGGTCTCCGATTATTTGCGTTTTTAATACCGCTTTTTTTGTTGGCAAAGCTTTTCGGCTTCCTGTATAAACGCGGAAGCTCTGATTTTTATCATGCACTTCCGTATAAGAGACAGTGTATTTATTTTACAAATCTTTTAGTAGCCTGTACATGGTATGTAATATGTATTATTGTACCGCTTTTTTCAGCGACTCTTCTTTTCAAGATAAATACAAAGGTAAGATGCCCATGGTCATATCTGGGAAGTAACCTGCTTGTGTATATGGTGCTTGAACTTTTCCTCTCGGGCGCATATCTTATCGGTGCCAGTATTGTCGGAAGAAGCAAGGTCGCTTTTGAGGTGGGAATTATCGTGGCATTTTTACCGCGCGTATTAATGTTCCTTGCAGTTATATGTGTTAATGGAGTGGTTCCGCTTATTGACAGCAATTATGTCAGCTATTTGTCTACGAAGTATAACCTCGCAATGGAGCTGTCTGTGGGAGCTATGGTCGATTATGCGGGATACAGGTCGAGCTTTACGTTTGCACCCGGAATAATTATTACGCTTATTGAAGCAGTTATTTACATAGTGCTCGGCTTAATTTTGTTTACAAAGAGAAAATCAGAGGTTGCAGAAAATGCAGCTCCTAATTTTAAAGCTCTCATTATTATACAGGTTTTACTCGTGCTTGTAATATTCATATTTGGTATGGCAAATACAATAGTAGAAGAGGATTCGACAATATTCATTTCGGCAGCATGTTTTGGTACTATAGTATATTTTATAAGCTCATACATCAGCCTGAGAAAATTAAAGGAAACCGTTAAAACGCTTATAGGTATTCCTTTGCTCATAGCATTAAGCTTTGTATTTTATTTTGTGGTAACCATGGCGGGAGAGCATGTTCTTAATGATGTGCCGGATGCTGACAGTATTGAATCAATTACGATACTTGATAATAATACTTCCTTCTTAACCGGCTTTATGGGTTCGACCAAATCATATTCCGCGATTGCGCTTGAAAACGAATCGTTTTCTGATCCTAAGCTTAGCAGTCTCGTTGTTAAAAATTATGATTATACGGCTACACTTATCAGGGAAAAACGTCTTGAAACATACAGCTCGGAAAATGAGCTTATAAGAATTAACTATAAGAACGGTAAGTCGGCAGTAAGATGTATTTATATTGATCCTGACATTAAAGAAACTTTTAGTGATGTGTTGGAGACAAAGGAAAAATATCGTGAGATAGTATGCTCCATTCCGACTGACGGTGAGGTTGAAAGCTTTCAGAATAAAGAATACAATAAAGAGATTTGGGATTGTTTCTGTAAAGAATATGAAAAGCTCAGCGAAGAGAAAAAGCTTATTATGTATTATAAATCAGCTGATAATTACGGACCTGAATATATGTGGGGGGATTATTCTGAAGAAGAGCAGGATGATTTGGGAGAATATGATACAATCAGCGTAAGAGGACTTTATATGGGACAGGAGTACAGAAGCTCATATAATATTTATAAATCCTTTATGCCTGAAACATACAGACTTTCCCAAAAACTCAGCTTCCTTGATAACAAAGAGAGGTTTAATAGAATTAACAGTAAATTTACCGGCAGAAATATTGAAAACGGAGACTTATATTTAGAAGCCATGCCTCAGGACTTTATTTATAAGGGAATGATTGTTGAATCAATCATCTTTAATGTAAACATTTATGATGAGGAGATTTCATATGTGAGTTTCATGATACGTCTCTATGAAAATCCCGAGGAGGGAAATAATAAACCTGATGGCGCAGGCAGTAATGAGGGTACCGGAGACGAAGAGGGAGATAACGGTTCAAAAATTGTCAGGACTTCAGATATTCAACTGGACAGTGAAGAAGCTTATGAATGGTATAATCAGATGATTGACTGTTTTAATATGGAATATCAGGAAAATTATACCGGAACGAAGTCAAGAATTTTTGGAAGCTGCTATGACGGTGATTATTCAATCAATTTCAGCTTTGATGTCGCAATTAAAAACGATAAGCTGACATCGTTTATTAAAATGGCTGAAGAAAGAAATAAGAAATAACATGAGATTTGTAGTTCAGAAGGTTGCGGCTGCCGGCGTGGATATCGACGGCAAAACCGTAGGAAAAATAGGAAAAGGCTTTCTGGTGCTGGCCGGCATCTCCGGTACGGATAATGAACAGACGGCCGACAAAATGATTAAAAAGCTTATCGGGCTCAGACTTTTTGAGGATGAGTCCGGCAAGACCAATCTCAATCTGGAGGCGGTTGGCGGTGAAATATTATTTATATCACAGTTTACGCTTTATGCCGACTGCAGTCACGGAAACAGGCCGTCATTTATAAATGCCGGTCATCCTTCCATGGCGAAGCCGCTCTATGAATATATGCTTCGTAAGATTGAGGAGAGTGTCGGTAAGGTAGAACACGGTGAATTTGGAGCTGACATGAAGGTGAGTCTGATAAATGACGGCCCGTTTACCGTGGTGCTTGATTCCGATGAATTGTTTAAATAACTTAAGAATTCATCATTACTCCTTATATGATATTCAAGAAATACTGTCACGAAAATCAATTGATTATCTTGACAGTTTTCTTTTTTATAGTTATACTGTGTATTACCGTGCAGCCGGGGAGATAGCGGTGCCCTGTACCTACAATCCGCTACAGTAGGGGTGATGGAAATTTTGAGGATGGTCTGTCTGTCAGGCAGCCTTTAGTAAGTAATGTTGACGTCCGGGTCTTGCGCGATAGGGACCTGTGAACCGTGTCAGGACAGGAATGTAGCAGCACTAAGCAGTAATCCTTATGTGTTGTAAGGTCGCCTGGACCGAGTTGGCTGCTAAAGAAACGCTGGGGGGCAGCATTCGAGATTTTTCCGCACGGTTTTTTTACGTTTTTTAGAATAATCAGGCATGCTTTTTCTTTGTCAGGGGTGAAAAGAGAGGCATTTTATATGTTTATTTATGGTTTTATATGCAAATTGTGGGTTTCGTAGCTGAATTTGGGGCTTACGGAACTTTTTTTTCTTGTTTTTGTCGCGAAAAAGTGTTACAATGAATCCAAACGTGCTAATGTGGGACAGCTATGTTCGTTGTATACTTGTGTAAAGAAAATATATTTTCCTGAAGTAATGTAGATGAAACGGAGGAAGAATATGGGGTTTATATTATCATCAAAGCTTGAGAAAATGAAAACTGCATTCAGAGTCGGCAATTATGAAAAGGCTCTTATGTATGCGGAAAAAATTAAACTCGACGATGTCCATACTGCATATGACCTTTCCATGATGGCTGAGGTTTATAATGTTAACAGCAGATTTAAGGAAGCTAAAGACATTTATATTGAAATGTATAAAAGAAATAAATCTGTAGGAACCTGCAAGGAGGCCATAAAAAGCTGCATAAAAACCAAATGTGTCAAGCAGGCGGTTTTTTATATTAAGGAGCTCGCTTCGCTCGATGCGGATGATTATGAAAGATATATTTACCAATATCAGGTTGGACGCATTTTAAAGCAGCCGGATGAATATCTTATTGCCTGTCTTAAAAAGGTCCGTGAGGCAGATTACATTGATATCTGGGCAATGGAGCTTGCAAAGCTTTATTTCAAGAATGATATGACAGAGGAATGTATTGCGGAATGTCACAATATAAAGCTCTGGTTTCCCGACACAAAATATAATGACAAAGCCGATATTCTTATAGATGCCTGCAAAACAGGTAAAAGCATTGCCGAGGCAGCAAAGCTTATGAAGCTTGTTGACGGAAAAACTGCCGGGACGGCTGATGAAGAGAAGAAACAGGCTGACATTGAGGATGAGTCTTTTGATGATGCTCCGGATGAGGCGGCATGTTTTGCCGGGGAGGATTCCTGTGAAGAGGAAGAAGCCGGGGATTACCGCGAAGAGTCCGAAGACGATTACGAAGAAGAAGGCGCAGATTACTGCGAAGAGCCCGAAGACGATTACGAAGAAGAAGGCGCAGATTACCGTGAAGAGCCCGAAGGTGATTACGATTCTGATGAAGCTTATCAGGATGAGTATGACGAAAATGAGGCTGATGATGAGTTGTATGAGGATACTTATTTCGAAGATGAAGACGGTGAAATGTATGATGGTGAATATGCTTCGGAGCCTGAATATGATGAGTCTGATGAATATGATGAGGATGACTGCGAAATGACTCCTGAGGAGTTCTTAAGGTATAAGCAGTCAAAGGAAGCATCACCTGTAATGCAGGAAATTACAGCTGATTACAGTTCTGATAATGAACAGTTTTCGGACGATGAGGATATTTCCGAAGATTATGAGGATGACGAGGATGAATTAAGGCTTCGAGAGGAATATTACAGAAGACTTGCCCAAAAGGAAGCTCCGGCTGACGAAGAGGCTGACACTTCCCGTGCTAAGGCGCCTGCCATGGAAGAAATAAGTCTGAATGATGAGGAAAATGAATATTTCTTTGATATTTCCGGTACTGTTCAGAATATAATGAAAGAAGAGAAGGATGAGGCTCCTGTTGCCGAAAAAGAGGATATTGCCGTAACACTTATTAATGATTCGCTTACGGCTGATGTACTTAAGGCTTTGCTTGAACAGGAGGAACACGGAATCGGCGATGTTGATTTCGTTGATGAATCTGTATTAAAAATGATTTCAGAGGATGAAAAATAATGAATAAGGTTGAGTTTAAGCCCGGAAACATGCTTTATCCGTTACCGGTTGTAATGGTAAGCTGCGCAAGGCAGGGAGAAAAGCCAAATATAATTACAATTGCATGGACCGGAACAATATGCTCCGATCCGGCAATGCTCAGTATATCAGTAAGGAAGTCACGTCACTCTTACGATATAATTAAAGAAACCGGGGAATTTGTGGTTAATCTTACTACAAAGGAGCTTGCTTTTGCAACTGATTATTGCGGTGTTAAGAGCGGAAGGGACATTGATAAATTCAAAGAGTGCTGCCTCACGCCGCTTAAGTCGGGCGTTGTGTCATGCCCGGGTATTGCCGAGGCTCCCGTAAATATCGAATGTAAGGTTGAAAAGGTGCTTGAGCTGGGCTCACATGATATGTTTATAGCAAGGGTAGTGGCTGTGACGGCCGACGGTGCGTACATGGATGAGGAGGGAAGGTTCGACCTTTCACTCGCAAAGCCTATTGTGTATTCTCACGGCACATACTACGATTTAGGAGAAAAATTGGGGAAATTTGGGTATTCTGTAAAAAAGAAATAGTTTTGGAGGCCATGTATGATTCAATACATTGTTAGAGGCGGCAAGCCACTTTGCGGTGAAGTTACGATAGCCGGTGCAAAAAATGCTGCACTTGGTATTTTAGCTGCTGCCGTTATGACTGATGAAGAAGTAACTGTTGAAAATATACCTGATGTCAGTGATATCAATTCCCTTTTGGAGGCAATCCGGGGAATTGGAGCAAAGGTTGACAGAATTGACAAGAATACTGTAAAAATTTGCGGAGCAACAATTAATTCCACAACAGTAAACTATGATTATATTACCAAAATTCGTGCATCCTATTATCTTATAGGAGCTCTTCTGGGCAAATACGGAGCCGCAAGTGTTGCAATGCCGGGTGGCTGCAAGATTGGCTCAAGACCTATTGACCAGCACATTAAGGGCTTCAAGAAGCTCGGTGCAAAGGTTTCTGAGTCTGATATGATTACGGCAACTGCCTCGGAGCTTAAGGGCAATCATATTTTCCTTGATATAGTAAGTGTAGG
The DNA here is from genome assembly GCA_029010495.1 of Clostridiales bacterium. Classification (GTDB taxonomy): domain Bacteria; phylum Bacillota; class Clostridia; order Lachnospirales; family Lachnospiraceae; genus UBA3775. The sequence continues at coordinate 86,245 of JAQXKO010000005.1, forward strand.
CGCAACCATTAATATTATGCTTGCGGCAGTTCTTGCAAACGGACTTACTATTATTGAAAATGTTGCCAAAGAGCCGCACATTGTAGATGTTGCCAATTTCCTAAACAGTATGGGTGCCAACATTAAGGGCGCCGGTACAGATGTCATCAGAATCATGGGCGTTGAGAAGCTGCACGGAAGCACTTATTCATGTATACCTGACCAGATTGAGGCTGGAACATTTATGTGTCTTGCTGTAGCCACAAAGGGAGATATTACTGTTAAAAATATTATTCCGAAGCATATGGAGGCTATTTCGGCAAAGCTTGTTGAAATCGGTGCCGAGGTGTATGAGGAGGATGATTCCATCAGGGTTATTTCAAAGGGAAGACCTATAGGCTCAACTGTTAAGACAAGAGTCTATCCGGGCTTTCCGACTGATATGCAGCCTCAGATTGCAGTAGTACTGTCAATGGCAGATGGCAATTCCATAATTAATGAAAGCATCTGGGAAGCAAGATTTAAATATGTTGCAGAGCTCAGAAAGATGGGTGCCGTTATTACGGTTGAGGGAAATACCGCATTTATTGAAGGCAGGGATTTACTTACTCCCGCTGCAATGGCTGTTCCGGATCTCAGGGCAGGCGCCGCGCTGACAATTGCCGCACTTGCTGCCGAGGGAATAAGCACATTAACCGATATTGAATATATTGAAAGAGGCTATGAGGATTTTGACGGCAAACTCAGAGCCCTTGGGGCATCAATCAAAAAGGTTGATTCAGAGGACGATAAAGAGATAACAAAATTTAAAATGCAGGTGGTATAGTCTGCAGGGAGGAACATATGGAAAGACGATTATTTACATCCGAATCTGTTACAGAGGGGCATCCTGATAAAATCTGTGACCAGATTTCCGATGCTATTTTAGATGCAATGATGGAGCAGGATCCAATGAGCCGTGTGGCATGCGAAACGGCCATTACAACAGGACTCGTTCTTGTAATGGGTGAAATTACCACATCCGGATATGTTGACATCCAGAAGACTGTTCGTGAAACAATCAGGGAGATTGGTTATGACAGGGCAAAGTACGGCTTTGACTGCGATACATGCGGCGTTATCGTGGCACTCGACGAGCAGAGCAGCGATATTGCCATGGGCGTTGATAAGGCACTTGAGATTAAAAACGGAGAGATGAGTGAGAGCGAAATTGCCCAGGTGGGTGCAGGCGATCAGGGTATGATGTTCGGTTTTGCCACAAATGAAACAGAGGAATATATGCCATATCCTATCAGTATGGCTCATAAGCTCACAAGAAAGCTTTCGGAGGTCAGAAAGAACGGCACATTACCATATCTGCGTCCGGACGGAAAGAGCCAGGTTACAGTCGAATATGATGAGAAGGGTAAGCCTGTGATGATTGATGCAGTTGTTATTTCAACGCAGCATGACCCTGAGATTACTCAGGAGCAGATTCATGAGGATATTAAAAAGTATGTCATCAATGCGGTTATTCCTGCAGATATGATGAATGAATCGACCAAAATATATATTAACCCGACAGGACGTTTTGTAATCGGTGGTCCGAACGGTGACAGCGGTCTTACAGGACGTAAGATTATAGTTGATACATACGGGGGCTACGGAAGACACGGCGGCGGTGCATTTTCCGGCAAGGACTGCACTAAGGTTGACCGTTCGGCAGCTTATGCGGCACGTTATGTTGCGAAGAATCTTGTAGCGGCAGGCCTTTGCGAAAAATGTGAAATACAGCTTTCTTATGCCATCGGTGTTGCAGAGCCGACATCTGTTATGATTGATACCTTTGGAACAGGTGTGATAAGTGATAACGAGCTTGTAAGCCTTATAAGGGATAATTTTGATTTAAGACCGGCCGGCATTATTAAAATGCTTGATCTTCGCAGACCGATTTATAAGCAGACAGCTTCTTATGGTCACTTTGGAAGAAATGACCTTGATCTTCCTTGGGAGCGTCTTGATAGAGCAGAGGAACTTAAAAAGGCAATTAAAAAATAATAATAAGAAATAATATCTGCCCTGCAATGGCGCATCAGATGCCTGCAGGGCAATTATATGTATTTACGATTATAATATTGGAGGATAAAAAATGCAGATTGGTAAGGCTGAATTCTGGAAATACTTTGAGGAGATAAGTGCCATTCCGCACGGCTCCTATAATACTGACAAAATCAGTAATTATATTAGTGAATTTGCAAAGGTCCATAATTTGGAATATGTTCAGGATGAGCTCGGCAATGTTGTAATATATAAGGCTGCCACACCGGGCTTTGAAGACAGACCGTCCTTATGTATACAGGGACATATCGACATGGTTGCGGTTAAGACACCTGACTGCAATAAGGATTTACTGACTGAAGGACTCGACCTTGAGGTGGACGGTGAGTGGCTGAAAGCTAAGGGAACAAGTCTTGGCGGAGATGACGGTATTGCGGTTGCCTATGCCCTTAGCATCCTGGCTTCAGATAAACTTGAGCATCCTGCCCTTGAAATGGTATTTACGGTCAATGAAGAGGTTGCCATGGAGGGTGCTTTCGGCTTTGACAAAAATCTGTTAAAAAGCAGTACAATTATTAATCTTGATAATGAAACAGAGGGCGAATTTTTAACCGGCTGTGCGGGTGGAGCAAAGATTGACATTGAACTTCCGGTAGAGAGAAAGCTCAGAACGGCGATGGTATATGAGCTTAAGGTAAGCGGTCTTAAGGGAGGCCACTCAGGTATTGATATAGCTGATAACAGAGTCAGCGCCGCAACTGTGATTTCCAGATTTCTTTGTGAGCTTAAGATGGCAAGAACGAGAATTATTGATGTCCGCTTCGGAGAGAAGGACAATGTAATTGCCAACAGCGGTTATATAAAGTTTATCTGCTCGGCTCCTAATTCCGATGTAATGGAAATCCTGGATTTTTACGCGAACGTATTAAAGGACGAGTTTAAAACACGTGAGCCTGAGCTGAAAATCGAATATGCATATCTCGGAGAACAGAAGGAGGTCAATGCTCTTCATAAGGCTGATTCTGAAAGACTTATGGATTTTCTCTGGGCGCTTCCTCAGGGAGTTGATACCTTCAGCGCCGATGTGCCGGGACTTGTCGAAACATCCGTAAATATAGGTGTTGCAGAGCTTGCAGAGGACAGGCTTACGGTAAAATGTCTTGTAAGAAGCAGCTATGATTCTGCTAAGCAGGCGCTCTGCGACAAGGTTGTGGCAGTTGCAAATCTTGCCGGGGCAAAGTCAAGACAGTATAGTGACTATCCGGGCTGGGCTTACAGGGTTGATTCGCCAATCAGAGAAAAGGTTATTAATATTTACAGGGAGATGTACGGCATCGAGCCTGTGCTTACTGCAATTCATGCAGGCGTTGAATGCGGAGTGTTTGTGGAAAAGCTGGGTGATGCAGACTGTATCAGCTTCGGACCTACCATGGTTGACGTTCATTCGGTTAAGGAAAGACTTAACATTCCTTCCTCGGAAAGAGTATATGAATTTTTAACTGAGCTTATTAAGGCTTAATTGATGTGCGCTGATGTACATTATACGGCAGATGCCGAATATGTAATTATTTTCGGAGTATTATTTTATGTGGACATACGAAAGTGTTTTTTATCAGATTTATCCTATGGGCTTTTGCAATGCCGGATTTGAAAATGACGGAATCTGCCGCCGCAGTATTTTGGAATTTGCGGACTGGGCAGAGCATCTTAAGAAAATGTCGGTAAATGCAGTATATTTTTCACCTGTATTTGAATCTGACACGCACGGCTATAATACAAGAGATTATAAGCTTATTGATAAAAGACTGGGAACAAACGAGGAGTTTAAGCAGCTTGTTTCAAGGCTGCATGAGCAGGGCATCAGGGTAGTTCTTGACGGCGTATTTAATCATGTGGGACGCGGCTTTGCCCAGTTCCGGGATGTACTGGAAAACAGATGGAACTCACGTTATAAGGATTGGTTCAATATTAATTTTGACGGTAATTCATGCTACAATGACGGTCTCTGGTATGAGGGTTGGGAGGGCTGCTATGACCTTGTAAAGCTCAATCTCAGAAATGAAGAGGTTATCAGTCATATTTTTGATGCGGTCCGCTACTGGGTCAGCGAATTTGACATTGACGGCTTAAGACTTGATGTGGCATACTGTCTTGACAGGGAATTCTTAAAAAGATTAAGACGGCTTGCAAATGAAATCAAGCCTGAATTTGCTCTTATCGGCGAGCTTTTGCACGGAGATTATAATCAGTTTGTAAATGATGAGATGCTTCATTCATGCACAAACTACGAATGCTATAAAGGTCTTTACTCAAGCTTTAATTCCTGCAATATGTTTGAAATAGTCCACTCTTTAAAGCGCCAGTTCGGTCCTGAAAACTGGACGCTTTATAAGGGTAAACATCTTTTGTGCTTTGTTGACAATCACGATGTCACAAGAGTTGCAAGTATTCTTACCAATAAAAATCACCTGCCGTTAATATACGGACTTCTTTTCGGCATGCCGGGAATTCCGTGTGTATATTACGGAAGCGAGTGGGGTACTGAGGCGACAAAGGCTCAGGGCGACCCTGCATTGAGACCGTGCTTTGAAAAGCCGGAGTTTAACGGACTTACTGAAAAGATTGCAGCATATGCAAGGGTTCACAGGGAGGAAAAGGCTCTCTGCTATGGTGATTTCGGCGCTCCCGTGCTTACAAACAGGCAGTGTGTGCTTGAAAGAAGATGTGATAACGAGCGCGTCATGGTAGCTGTAAACATGGATGAAAACGGCTATGACGCATGGTTTAACACAGGAGCTTCAAAGGGTCTTAATCTTCTTACGGGAGAAGAGGTAAGCCTTGAGGGAGGGAAGCTTTACATGCCGGGCTATTCCGTTCAGTATATTAAGGCCTGACCGTAATCTTTACAAAACAGCCCTTGCCGTATTACGGCACAGGGCTTAAAGTCGTTATTGAGGAATGTATTTCCGGAAAGGAGTCGTCATGAAGTTTGTACATGTATCAGACCTTCATCTTGGGGCAAAGCCCGAGACAGGCATGCCATGGGCAGAGGCCAGAGAAGAAGAGCTTTGGAAAAGCGTGGAACGCCTGATTGATTATTGTAACGGTGATGAAACCGATTTGCTTTTGGTATGTGGCGATACCTTTCATAAACAGCCGCTTGTCAGGGAAATTAAGCGCCTTGACGATATATTTGGCAGATTGGAGAAAACTAAGGTTGTCATCATCGCAGGAAGCCATGATTATATTTCACCGCGTTCCAGGTACAGGGGATATAAATGGTGTGACAATGTGATATGTCTTTTCGGCAGGGATATGGAGGAATATTATCTCTACGGTCTTGATACTACAGTGTACGGGCTTTCGTGTATGGAAAGTGAGATACAATCACCTCTTTACAGAGATGCTGCGCCTAAAAAGTCGTCAGGTATTCATATCCTGCTTGCTTATGGCGGTGACAATAACTGTATTCCGATTGATTTTAAAAAGCTTTCCGAGGCAGGCTTTGATTTTGTGGCACTCGGACGAAGTCATACCTTTACAAAGGTGTATAACAACATGATTTATCCGGGAATTCTTGAACCGGTTGATAAAAACGAAACGGGACGTCACGGATTTATTAAGGGTGAGTTCACACCGGTTAAGGGAGAAAACAGGCTTGTTACGGAGTTTGTGCCGTTTGCAAAAAGGGAATATCATGACCTTCACATAAGGGTTTCTACTGATGATACAAACCAGTCGGTGGCAAGAAGTATTACCGGACAGATGCTGAAAAACGGTGCCGGCAATCTGTACAGGATATATATCGAAGGTATACGCAGCGAGAATGTAGTGTTTGATGTCAATGATCTTGCCCAAAAGGGGATGATAACCGAGGTCATCGATGCGACGGTGCTTGATTATAATTATGATGAGCTCAGGGAAAAGAATGACGACAACATTATAGGAGATTTCATTACTGAGATAAAGAATCAGGATATAAGCGATTCACTAAAGGACAGAGCCCTGTACTATGGTATAGAGGCGCTTTTAAAGGCGAAAGGTTAGTTACACATGAAGATTCAGAAGCTTATAATCGAAGGCTTCGGAAGATACAGGAATTATTCTCTTGATCTTTCGGAGGGGGTTAACGTGATTTACGGACTCAACGAGTCGGGTAAGTCTACTTTGACTGCTTTCCTGATTTGCATGATGTTTGATACAAAGCAGCTTCTGGGCAATGAGTATTCAAAGGAGCTGTTAAAAAAATATGAGCCGTGGGATTATGACAGATTTGGCGGCGAGATGTATTTTTACCACGAGGGTATAAACTACCGCCTTGTAAAGACATTTGGAAGCCTTAACAGAGAGTCTCTGTATAATGCAGACACCAATACCGAGCTTTATCCCGCTAACGAATATTTCGGCAGAATGTTTCCGGGCTTAACAGCCTTTGAATATTTAAATACATATTTTAATTCCGTAGATACACAGGACATAGAACCGTCTGTTATTCAGAGCGTGAGACGTCATGCAGCCAGAAACTCCATTAATAAACATTCTGAAATAGATACGAATTATGCACTTCATATTCTTGAAGAAAGAAGACGAAGCATATACGACGGTCAGCTTGCGGGCAAAATTGCTGCCCTGGAGGAGACGATTAAGTCTGAGGAGGCAATGGAGCGTGAGCTTGATAGAATTGCATATCGCGAAATGAAGGGAATGGATGAAATTGAATCAATAAACATTGAGCTTGAGAAGAGTAAAAAGCCGACTGCCTTTGAAGAAAGGGAACAGGAGTATTACCGCAACAAGGAGCGTTACCTGACCTATAAGCAGAATGTTTCAAGAAGCCGTCAGGTTAATGAAGAGCTGGAAAAGACTATTATTCTCCTTAGCGAGCTTGATGAAAACGAGAAAAAACTGGAGCGCTGCAAGGAGGAGCTTTCGGTTGTAAGAAAATACATAAAGGGTAATGACGAAAAGTCATTAAATCTGCGCCATGAGGCTTCGGGCCTTGGAAAGCAGATTGTATCAGAAGGCAGAAACACATCGCAGAAGCAGATGTTCATCATGCTTTTTGCACTGCTCTGTATCATTTGCGGCGTCGTTTCCCTTTTTGAAAAATCGGCTCCTGCGTATTACACCGCATTTTTTGCCGTTGGAAGTATTGCAGTCATATTCTGCGCATATCTGGGAGTAACCGGTCAGAGAATTAAAAACAATCTCAGGGCGCTGCTTGAAAAAAATCACAATGAGCAGGATATAACGGCTAAAGACAGAGAGGAGTTTTTTAGGGTTCATTCGGGAGAAAACGAGCTTATGAAACGTCTTGAATCATATCTTAAAGAGGATGGACGTCGTCCCGATATACTGAAAAAGGAACAAGAGCTTTCTGATGAGGCTGAATCACTTGGCGAAACGATTAAGACTACTCATGATGAGCTTCTCGCTTTTTTTGAACAGTTCGGCACTGTAGAGGAGCTTAAGGACGATGAACTCAATCTTCAGGAGGAAAATCTTATTAATGAAAGCCGAATAAGAAATGCAAGAGTAAAGGAGCTTGACGAAAAGCTTACAAGTCTTAAGGAATCCCTGATAAAAATGCATATGCAGGTTGAGGCCGGAGAAGAAAACGAGGCAAGGCTTTTTGCCCATAGGGAGGAGCTTAAGATGCTTTTGGAGAAAAAAGAAGCCTTTGCCAATGAAGAAAAGGCGATACGTCTTGCGTCAGATATTATTACGAAGCTTACAAAAGAGGGCAGTGAGGGCGCAAATAAAATAGTAAATCAGGTTGCAAGCACATATGCGGCTTCCTTTACGTCAAACCGTTATACCTCGGTTATTACCGATGAAAACCTTGATACAAAGGTTGACTATTACGATAAATATGTCGAGAGCGACTCTCTCAGTACAGGAACAAAGAGCCAGCTTAATCTTGCCGTCAGATTATCTGCGGGAGATATAGTGCTTGGAGATTATAATCTTCCGATGGTATTTGATGATGCATTTGTATATTATGATGATGAACGTCTTGCAGATACATTAAAAAGTATTGTAAACCATTCCGGACAGTCATTTATATTTACATGTCAGTCCAGGGAGGCAATGATAATGGACCAGCTTGCGGTTGACTACAGGATGATTACACTTGCTTAGGAGTTTTTGATGAAACTAGAGGATGTGAAAATACTCGAGGTTAAGGCGAGTATTTGTGAAGATAATGATATTGAGGCAGACAGGCTGCGGAATAAGCTGAAAAAACAGAAAACCGCACTGATAAATGTAATGTCCGGTCCCGGAAGCGGTAAGACAAGCATGATTCTGCGCATTATTGAGGAATTAAAGGATAAGGTCAAAATAGGCGTTATTGAGGCAGATATAGATTCGGATGTCGATGCCTTAAAAATTGCCGGCGCAGGTGCAGACGCCATACAGCTTCACACAGACGGAATGTGCCATCTTGATGCGGGCATGACCGAACAGGGGCTTGATGCTCTCGGAAGTGAAAATTATGACATCTGTTTTCTGGAGAATGTTGGCAATCTTGTATGCCCTGCCGAGTTTGACACCGGGGCTACATCCTGTATATGCATATTATCTGTTCCGGAGGGGGATGACAAGCCGTTAAAATATCCGTTGATGTTTTCGGTATGCGACGTGCTTGTAATCAATAAAATCGATGTGGCGGATTATTTTGACTTTGATATGGAAAAGGTTATTGAAAGCGCACTTGTTAATAATCCGAAGCTTAAGATATTTCCGGTAAGCGCAAAGACGGGAGAGGGCTTTGAACCGTTGCTCGGATGGGTGCTTAACAGAATAATAAAATAAGAATTGACGGAGGATATATGAAAAAAATATTAAAGAGAGCAGCGCTTGTATTATCATCGACCCTGGCGGTACTGGTGCTTTTTGCAGTCAGCGTCCTTATAATATTAAATTTCGGTCCGTCGCCTACGGCTCATAAGGTGTTTATAAAATCCTGCATGGAAACAAGTGCTATGGGACCTCTTGCAAGACTTCTTACCACAGATGAGGAGCTTGAGAAAATACTAAAGGAAAATACCATTGAGGAAATTGATGATACGACTGATACGAATCTCATTCATATTACTGTAGATAACGGTAATAAAGATGAATCGCCGGCTGAAGATACAAATAAAAATCCATCCTCGCAGGGCAGTGCCGGCACTGTTAAGGATGAGGTGGAAGAGGGTTATGTGGCCGGCTTTGATGATGGCTACAGCTATAAAAAGGTTATCAGTAACGAAGACGGGATACTCATATGCGAGGTTTCGGGAGCTACTTACAGAGGCCATATGATGATTGTCAGGGATCCTTCACGTGTATTTGTCGGATGCTGTAATAATATCGGAAACAAAAACGGCCAGGGAGAAAAGCTCCAGACCATGATTACAAAATACGGCGCAGCAGCAGGCATAAATGCAGGCGGCTTTGCCGATGAGGGAGGTCACGGAAGCGGCTCTGTTCCGCTCGGCTTTGTATTTTCACAGGGAGAATTAAAATATCATGATTCGGCAAGCTCACTGCTTATCGGCTTTGACAATAACAATATTCTTCATGTGGGCAACATGACAGATAAGACTGCAACGGATAAAAATATCAGGGATGCCGTAACATTCGGACCGGCACTTATCGTCAACGGAAAGGCGGCGGCCATGAGCGGCTCCGGCTCGGGACTTAATCCCCGTACAGCCATCGGTCAGAGAAAGGACGGAGCTGTACTCCTGCTGGTAATCGACGGTCGTCAGGCAAATTCGCTCGGCGCATCCTTTAAGGATCTGATTGATATATTTGTGTCATTCGGCGCGGTTAATGCGGCAAATCTTGATGGGGGAAGCTCATCGCTGATGATATATAAGGACAAGGAAATATCGGAGAGGGCAAATCTTATTAACAACAGATATCTGCCAACCTGTATTCTTGTAAAATAAATGAGGATAATATGAGTAACAGATTTAAAAAAGGTTTTATTATTTATCTTACAGCCCTCTTAAGTCTCGTGTTTGCGGCAGATGTGTATATCTGGGCAAGACTTAAGGTCTATGAGAAAACAAGTCAGATAAAAAGCGGCAATAACGGATACAACAGTATTGTGACAATAGAAGACCCTGTAAATACACCTACTCCTACTTCGGTTCCGGAGGCAGAATATACATTTATGACGCCCGAGGGAATAATAATATATGCTGACGGAGAAAAGCTTGAAACAACGTCAGACGGGGTTACATTCTTAAAGGACGACCGTTTCAGCGTTCTTTATGAATTCAGCGGCAAATACAGTGAGTATAAAAATATAGAGGCTGACGCGATGATTCCGAAGCTTGTTACCTTCAAAAAAAAGCTTAAGATAACAGCAAAGGTTGAGGCATATACTTCGGATATGAAGAGTGTGGAGCTTGATTTTAATGAGGAGTCAAAGACATATAAATGCGGATATGTGCTTGATGAAACGGGCAGGGAGGAGCTGGAGGCTCTGGCTGAAAAGCTCCAGCAGACATATGCGATGTTTTGTGCAAATGATGTAAAGGCGTCAGAGCTCAAACCTTATTTTCCTGATAATTCACAGTATCTTAAAGCCATATCGTCGGTAGATAACAGCTGGTATGCCAAGCATACCGGTCTTCCGAAGTATACGGACAGGAAGACAAATTCATTTATAAGATACAGCGAGAAGCTTGTATATATTGACATGTCGGTTACCCAGACAATACGTTCAACGGTGCTGGGAAAGGATATTGAAACACAGATAAGGCATAAATTCTGGTTATATAATACGGATAAGGGCTATAAAGTTGCAGCAATCGAATTTTAAACTATTGTGCTTTAGATTAAAAAATGATATACTAAAATTTAATGTGGAAATAATACTGATAACATTTTGGAGGAATATATGGCTTTAACAGAAATCAGATGGCATGGCAGAGGCGGACAGGGAGCTAAGACGGCAGCTCTTCTTCTGGCAGACGTATGCTTTAAAAACGATAAGTACGTTCAGGGTTTTCCGGAGTATGGTCCTGAAAGAATGGGTGCTCCGATTACGGCCTATAACAGAATAAGCGACAGGGAATTGAGGGTTCATTCCAATATATATGAGCCTGATTTTGTGGTAGTGGTTGATGAAACACTGCTTGAGGCAACAGATGTTACGGAAGGACTTAATCCCGAAGGTGCAATTGTTATTAATACAACAAAGAGTGCGGATGAGGTCAAAACACATCTCAGAGGCTATCAGGGAAAGGTGTTTACACTTGACGCAAGGCGTATTTCGGTAGAAGCTCTCGGAAAGTATTTTCCTAATTCACCCATGCTTGCAGCTATTGTTGCCGTAAGCGGTGTTATTGACAGGGACACCTTCCTCTCACAGATGAGGGATTCATACCGTAATAAATTTGCAAAGAAGCCTGAGGTTATCGACGGCAACATGAAGGCGCTTACCGTGGCATATGATGAAATTGCCGCACAGATTAACAAAGGAGATGTATGTAATGGCTAATAAAATACCGACAGATATTTCAAAGATTACCGAAAGCTCACCATGGCAGGATCTGACACCGGGCAATCATGTATACGGTGCAGCAACAAGCGTGGCAGTAATGACGGGCGAATGGAGAACCATCACGCCTTATATTGATTTTGATAAATGTAAGCAGTGTCTTTTATGCACACCCGTATGTCCCGATTCCTGTATACCGGTTTCGGAGGGCAAAAGACTTGAGTTTGATTATGACCACTGCAAGGGCTGTGGTATTTGCGCAAAGGTATGTCCGTTCGGCGCAATTATTATGAAGTAGGCAGGAGGCTTAAATATGGCAATTAATGAAAGATTATCAGGCAACGAGGCGGTTGCTTATGCTATTAGGCAGATTAACCCGGATGTAATGCCGGCATTTCCGATTACACCATCAACAGAGATTCCGCAGCTTGTTGCAAACTATATTGCAAATGGTCAGATGGATACGGAATTCATACCTGTTGAAAGCGAACACAGCTCAATGTCAGCGGCAATGGGTGCTTCGGCAGCAGGCGCAAGAGCGCTTACAGCAACCTCATCATGCGGTCTTGCATATATGTGGGAGCTTTTATATGTGGCAGCCTCAGATAGGCTTCCTATTGCTCTGGCACTTGTAAACAGGGCTCTGACAGGTCCTATCAACATAAATTGCGACCATTCCGACAGTATGGGAGCAAAGGATGCAGGCTGGCTTCAGATTTATTCGGAAAGCAATCAGGAGGCTTATGATAATTTTATCATGGCATACCGTATTGCGGAGCATAAGGATGTGAGACTGCCGATTATGATTTGTCAGGACGGCTTTATCACGAGCCATGCATTGACAAATATACAGCTGATTGAGGATGACCTTGTAAAGAAATTTGTAGGTGAATATAAGCCTGAAAATTTCCTTCTTAACAGTGAATGTCCTATGAGCGTAGGACCATACGCAGTATCAAATTATTATATGGAGTCACACAAGGCACAGGTGGCGGCAATGGAAAATTCAAAACAGGTAATTCTTGATGTGGCAGACGAATTTTACAAAATGACAGGCAGAAGGTACGGCTTCTTTGAAGAATACAGAATGGACGATGCTGAGGCGGCAATAGTTATTATGGGCTCTGCGGCCGGCACTACAAAGGATGCGGTGGACGAGCTGAGGGAGCAGGGCATTAAGGCCGGAATGATAAAGCTCAGGGTATTCAGACCATTCCCTGCAGAGGAAATCTGTAAGGCGCTGTCACACCTTAAGGCTGTTGCGATTCTTGACCGTTCGGAGACATTTTCAACCCAGGGTGGTCCCGTGGCTTCGGAAATCTGCGCTGCAATGTACAGAAGCAATTTAAATGTTAAGTCCGCATCATATATTTACGGACTCGGCGGCCGTGATTACAGGGTCAGTGATGCAATTAATGTTTATAATGAACTTTTTGATTATATCAATAACGGCAAAGAGCTTGTAGATTTTAATTACATCGGACTCAGAAGCAGAGAAGACTAGGTCGTTATTTGGAGGAAATTATGGCAGAGAATACATTTAAATTTAAAGAAATAATGTCAAAGCCCGAAAGACTTGCACCCGGTCACAGAATGTGTGCAGGCTGCGGCGGTACTATAGCAACAAGAATGGTGCTTCGCGCACTTAAGGAGGGCGACAAGGCGGTAATCGGTAACGCAACAGGGTGTCTTGAGGTATCAACCTTTATGTATCCGTTTACTGCATATCATGACAGCTATATGCATAATGCATTTGAAAATGCCGGCGCAACCATGTCAGGCATTGAAACGGCTTATAATGCATTGAAGAAAAAAGGCAAAATTGACGATACTTATAAATTTATCACATTTGGTGGCGACGGCGGAACATATGATATCGGTCTGCAGTCATTGTCGGGTGCCATGGAGCGTAATCATGACATGGTATATGTATGCTATGATAACGGCGCATATATGAATACAGGCATCCAGCGTTCATCAGCCACACCTATGTATGCAGATACAACTACAACTCCCGTCGGCTCAAAAAGCAGCGGTAAAATGCAGAATCGTAAGGACCTTGCATCAATCATAGCAGACCATGACATCCCTTATGTGGCACAGACAACACTGTTAAGCAATTTTAAGGACCTTTATACCAAGGCTGAGAAGGCTATCTATACAAAGGGAGCCGCATTTTTAAATGTCATGGCTCCTTGCCCGAGAGGATGGAGATATCCTACTGAGGATATCATGGAAATATGCAGACTGGGTGTTGAAACCTGCTACTGGCCTCTTTTTGAAGTTGTAAACGGCAAGTGGATACTCAACTATGAACCTAAGAAGAAGCTGCCTGTTGAGGAGTTTTTAAGAGTTCAGGGCAGATTTAAGCATTTGTTTAAGCCGGGCAATGAGAATCTTATAGTTCAGTTCCAGGCTGAGGTTGACAGAAGATGGGAAGACCTCCTTTATAAATGCAGCAGACAATAAAAGTATGTAATGCAAGGTTAATCGGATAAGAATCATATAAAGAATCACATAAATAATAAAAGCTATGGATTGTTACGTCTCCTTCAAAGGTCAGAATATTCGGTCTGACATTCTGAGACTTAACATCCATAGCTTTTTGGCTTTTTATCCGTTATGTTCGGGATGATAATTATGTTTCGCGCAACAATATTATTATGCGAATAATAATTATGCTTCGCGAAAAACATTTTATTATGTGAATGATAAATATGTTTCGCAGAGGACTGTCATATGCGATTAATCCCTGTCATAGCATACATTTTCCGCCTGCGGACCATTCAGACCCTCAACTACGTCAAATGTTACTTTTGCGCCCTCTTCAAGAACCTTGAATGATTTATCACTTCCGCAATCCCTGATTCCTGAATAATGGACAAATATATCATTTCCGTTTTCGTCACATATAAAACCGAAACCGTTTTTGGCATTAAACCATTTTACATAACCCTTCAAATCTTACACCTCCGAGACAAATGTATTATGAGCAGTATTAAAGATTAATATACCCACTTATTTGATATTTGTCAAATAAATATCAGTTTTGGGTTGATAATCATTGCAAGGAATGGTAAAATATAAGCAGTATGCATTGTGGGATACTGTCGGCAGGCATACATATCACAGGGGAGGCAGAGTACAGTGAAGGAAAAAATAGAAAAATTCTCCAAAGGAAAATTTGAATATGAATTACCTGCAATCAGGCTGAGTGAAGACAGGCTGTCACTGACTGTTGCCTGCGGTAAAAGACTTAGCGGAAGCGTCACTACGGGTAATGAAAGCGGCATGCACATGAAGGGGATTGTATATTCCGATAATCCTCTTGTAACTGTTACGGACAAGCAGTTTGTAGGATGCGAAAGCATCATTGAATATAATGTAAATGCGGAGTATGCCAAGGTTGGCGACCATATAACGGGTGAGTTCTGCTTTGTTACTGATTGCGGAGAGATTACCCTTCCGTTTGATTTTGAAGTGGTTTTCCCGGTAATCATGACAATGACAGGACAGATTAAGGATATTAAGGGCTTTTCCGAGCTTGCCAGGGACAATTATGAGGAGGCAAGACGTATTTTTACAAGTGATGATTTTGAAATCTTTTTAAAATATCACGACCCTTCAGCCGTCCTGTTAAGAGAGAGACTCCTTCGCGGTCCCGTTATCGACAATGCTTTGGAGGAATTTTTTGTAGCCACAAGAAAGAAGCTTCCTGTTTCAATAAAAGCTTCAAAGAAGGAGCTGAGCTATGATGTCGGATTCTCGAGCTTTTCGGATACGATAAAGATTAAAAAATCCGGCTGGGGCTATATAGCTTTAGACGTTACAAGTGACAACCCATGCATTGAAATTGAGAGAAGCTCGATCAGAAACGAAGATTTCCTCGGCAATGAATTTGAGCTGAAGTTTATTCTGTATCCCGATAAAATGCACAAGGGAATTAATTATGCAAACATAAAGATTTGCGGATGCGGCAAAGAGATTAATGTGCCGGTAACCATCCATGTGCCTTCCGAGGACAGGGAAACCATGGCCAATCATGCGGCAGAATCCAGACTTGTTATAAGACTGTGGGAAAATTATCTTGCATATTCAATGAACCAGATTCCACAGGGAAGATATATTGCCGAAACCAATTCGATTATTGACAGTATGTCAAAGCTTCCGGGAGCCGATTTACTGTTTGTAAGACTCCTCCGCGTGTCCCTCATGCGTCTTTCGGGCAAGGAAAGTGCAGCAATAAATGCACTAAACGGTATTTCTGAAGAAGAGCTTGACGGTGCGGACGTACGTACAAAGACCTTTTATTATTATCTTATGGCTGAAAAAGCTGCAGAAAAGAAGCAGGATATAATCAGAAGGCTGTACGGCTTAAGTGAAGAAAATGACAGGGACTTTTTTATTGAGCTTACACTAATAGCTCTGGAGGACCGCTTTAAAAAGAACATCAGGCTGCGGCTTGATGAATACAGACATCTTTACGAGGCGGGATGTCATTCGCCGCTTCTTTATATGGAGGCCGCTCGTATTTTAAATGACGAGCCGCTGCTTCTTAAGGATGTTACGGAGTTTGAAACAAGCGTTATATTATTTGCCCTGAAGAGAAATTACTGCAAGAGGGACCTGGCGGCATATTATGCCAATCTCGTAGTAAAACAGAAGGGATTTGTAAAGAGCGATTTAAATGCCCTTATGGCAATTTATAATAAATTCCAGATTGAGGAAAGTCTGTACGCAATCTGTCAGCTTCTGATAAGAGGCCACAGAAAGGATGCAAAGTATTTTAAATGGTACAAAAAGGGCGTAGAGGGTAATATAAGACTAGCTGATTTATATGAGTATTATATGTACTCAATCAACAAGGATATTGAGGATGACCTTGACCAGTCGGTGCTTATGTATTATGTATATAATTCAAAACTGAATGACCGGCGTCTTTCATACCTTTATGCCAATATTGTACTTCACAGGGATTCCAATCCTATTGTATATGAAAACTATAAGGAAAAACTCAGAATATTTGCCATGGGTCAGCTGAGGGCAGGCAGGAACGATAAGAATCTTGCAATCCTGTACGGTGATCTGCTTGGCGATGATAATTACAGAAAGCAGAGCCTTGAGCATCTGGCTAAGGTTATCTTTAAGCATGAGGTATCATGTGATAGTCCAAATATGAGATATGTATGTGTCAGTCATGCCGAACTGTCCGAGGATGTGGTTGTACCGCTCATTAACGGCAGGGCACAGATTGATATTTATACACCGGATGCAATCGTATTTGTGATGGATTCGTCAAATAACCGTTATTATCCTGATGAAACGGTGACGGTTACTCCGCTTATGGATTATGATTCACTGGCAGCGGCTGCCTTTTCATCAGACAGGGAAACACCGGGGCTGCTCATTAATCTCGGAGCGAAGGCATCAAGACTGCGCCGTTATGATCAGAACGGAATTGATATCCGTAAGCAGGTAATAGGGCTCGGAGGAATCACTGAGGAGACAAAGGAGAAGTATCTTAGTGATCTGGTGCTTTACTTCTATGACCATGCCCAGGATGAAATTTCTGATGATGACCTTAAACGTCTTAAATTTAAAGAGCTTAATCCGTTAAGAAGAGGCAAATATATAGGTCTTCTTATTTTGAGAGAGCAGTATACGATAGCCATGAAGCTGATGGAGGAATGCGGCTTTATGGAGGTTGACATAAAGCTTCTTGAAAAGTTTGCCATTTCGCTTCCTCAGGCAGTTCTTTCAAGGGAAAATAAGACTCTGCTGGAGATTATGCATCACCTTTATGCAAATGGCAGAAGAAACGAAAAGATACTTATCTATCTTGTAAGCTTTTATAACGGTCCTACAATGGATATGATTGCACTCTGGCAGGTGGCTTGTCTTGCGCAGTGTGCCACTTCGGAATTTGATGAGAGGATAATAGGTCAGATTCTCTTTACGGAAAGCTATCTTCCGTATGCGGAGCAGGTATATGTACATTACCACAGAAGAGCCAAGAACAGAGTACTTACAAAGGCTTATTTTAACTATCTTTCATACAAATATCTCATATCGGACGTGCCTGTTTCACCGGCAGTCATGGAGATATTTAAGAGGGAAACATACTTTGAACGCAATGATATGGTTATGCTTGCATGTCTTAAGCAGCTTGCGCTTGCAGATGAGCTTACAAGGGAAGAAATCGAGTTTGCAAGAACAGGCCTGGATCTTATGGATTCCAAGGGTAAGATATTACCATGCTTTACTAATTTCGGCAGGTATTTTCCTCTTCCTGAAAATATGGAGGACAAGATTTACATTGAATATTTTACTAATCCGGAGCACAGAGTTACAATTCACATAGCTACAAGGCTGGACGGCAAGAGAATAGTAAAGGCTGAGCCTATGAGAAACGTATGCTACGGAATTTTTGTAAAGGAAATAGTGCTTTTTTCACAGGAAACAATAGATTATGTTATTTCTGATGATGACGGAGTAAATGTCATAAGTGCTGAAAGAAAGACTCTTACAGGTCCTGAGAAGTCAGACGGTAACAGTAAATCAAGATTTAATTCAATTAACAATATTATTAATGCGCGAAAAGCGGAGGACAGAAGTAAAGCAATAGAGCTTCTCAATGATTATGTTAAGAGGGAATTTGCTATATCCCAGCTTTTCAGGGAAATATAGGTTTAATTATTGATTGAAAGGCCAGTTATGGAAACAGCTAATACACAAAGATCATTAATAGTCGGTTTTGAACTGGGCGTAGCCACAACGCAGATATCAGTAAGCGTTAACGGAGGCGACCCTGAGTCAGTAAGCGTATCTCCCGGCAAAAATATGTTTCTTATTCCTACGGCGCTTTGTGTCAGAAGTGATACAAGGGACTGGCTGTTTGGAGATGAGGCAATTCGTAATAAGAACAGGGATGCCGGACAGTTTGTTGAGAATCTTATATCCTATGTGGAAAATGATGAGGTTATAAGCATTTTCGGAACTGATTATGACGGTAATGCTCTGATTGAAAAATTTATCCGTAAGGCATTTACGGCTCTCAGACAGCGATATCTTCAGGACAGGATTGAAATGATTGTAATCACAGTCAGAAATAAGACAGATAAGCTGGTGGAGGCTGTTGAAAATGCTTTTGCGGCTATAGGCTACGATATGTCTGCCATAAAAATTCTGAGCTATATGGAAGCATTTATGTATTATTCCGTAAGTCAGAGAAAAGAGCTCTGGGCCAATGATGTGGCACTTTTTGATTTCGACGAGAAGGGCTTAAAGTATTATCAGCTTTCCACTTCAAAAAAGCAGCTTCCTGTTACCGTTACGGCATCGGGCAGTGATTTGTCGGACGAGCTCAGCTATGACATGCTATATGCGATGGTTGATTCAAGGGTTGCGGGAATACTTAAGGGTATTACCGACAGGCTTTTACATCGTCAGATATTGTCGACGATATATTTTACGGGTGCAGGCTTTGACGGAGACTGGGCAAATGAGGTTATCAAATCACTTTGTCCCGGCAGACGCGTCTTTAAGGGTCAGAACCTCTATGCAAAGGGTGCGGCCTATTACGGACTTATCTGCAATAATGAGGCTTATAAGGATTTTCTTTTCCTTACGGATAACCAGGTACGATATTCAGTATCCGTCAGAATGTTTAAGGATAACAGAATAGGAGAATTTCCGATAGTAAATGCAGGCACGGACTGGAGAAAGGTCAATGCAAGAACTGTCGGCATACTGGATGATACGGACGAGGTATTCTTTACCCTGTTTCATACAGTGCGAAAGGAAACCAAGCATGTAATAATGAGCCTGCGCAATATTGAGCAGCGTGAGAACAAGACGACAAGGGTTCATGTGAGCGCCCGGTTTATTGACAGGGATACACTTGTACTTACAATAAAGGACTTGGGCTTCGGGGAGTTTTTCAGTAACTCTTACCGGGTATGGGAGAAGGTTATTACGTTTTAGGAGAGACAAAAAAGTGGGTAAGTTTATATTTTGTATAGGTAACAAGGCAAAAACTCCGTATACCTTTTCCTCGACAGGTGTAAGCGTCTATACTATGGAGGAGCTTTGTTATTACCTTTATCACAACATAGATACCCTGGAAGAGGATTTATCAAGTCAGTCCCTTGTTACCTGGATAGGAACAGAGCTTGGCATTAAGGACAGGGCGGATTTCCTTGACCAGCTTATGCAGCGCGGTGCGGGACTTAAGGATTTGGTCGTATCGATTTTTTGCAGCACCGATTATTATACCGAGGAGGAAATAAATCATCTTATTTCCGAAATAGACGCACTTTATGATATGCTTCCGGTAGAACGGAAAAAACGTCATGCAGACATGCTTATGAAATTCGGCAGACACTGTGAAGCCGGCTTTGAATACAGAAGCCTTATTGATGATAAGGACTTTGTGCAGTTATCGGATGTTGACCAGGGCAATGTGTACCACAATACAGCGGTTATCAACGCCAGGGAGGGCAGATTTCAGACTGCTGCAAGATATTTTGATAAGGCATACAGAAAGAATCATAACAGGGAAAGCCTCTGTCAGTATCTGTACTCTTTAAAGCTGTCAGGCGATGATGAGGCATTTGACAGGGAGATTAATTCCTACAGTGATGATGCTGAGCTGATAAGACGAGTCGAAAACCAGTTTTATTTTGTGGAGGATAACAGAGAATATAATGCGGAATACATGAGTGTTCTAAAGCTTATGGAACTTTCGGGAAGAGCCTCGGATGTGGATTTCTGGTGGCTGTTCGATGATACTCTTAACCGTATTAAAAAAGCATACAGAGAAAATTAAGGTGAAAGGAATCACAATATGAAGGAACTTGCAAAGAATTATAATCCAAAAGAAATCGAAGACGATTTATATGAGAGATGGGAAACGAAAAAGTATTTTCATGCCAGGGTTAATCCTGAGAAGAAACCGTTTACAATCGTAATTCCTCCTCCGAATATTACGGGACAGCTCCATATGGGTCATGCTCTTGACAATACAATGCAGGATATTCTTATCCGATATAAGAGGATGGCAGGCTACGAGGCACTCTGGCTTCCGGGAACAGATCATGCTTCTATTGCAACAGAGGCAAAAATCGTGGAGGCAATGGCTAAGGAGGGACTTACAAAGGAGGACCTCGGACGTGAAAAATTCCTTGAGCGTGCATGGGACTGGAAGGCTCAGTACGGCGGGAGAATCGTAAAGCAGCTCAGAAAGCTCGGTTCATCCTGTGACTGGGACAGAGAGCGCTTTACAATGGATGAGGGCTGCAATAAGGCTGTTAAAGAGGTGTTTTATAACCTTTATAACAAGGGACTTATCTACAGGGGCGAGAGAATCATCAACTGGTGTCCTCACTGCTTAACCTCCATTTCGGATGCTGAGGTAAACTATGAGGATCAGGCAGGTCATTTCTGGCATCTTCGTTATCCTTATGCTGACGGCAGCGGCTATATTGAGATGGCTACCACAAGACCTGAGACAATGCTTGGTGATACTGCCGTAGCCGTTAATCCGAAGGATGAGAGATATAAGGACTGTATCGGAAAAATGATAAAGCTTCCGCTTGTAGGGCGACTTATCCCTGTTGTTGCGGATGATTATGTAGAAATGGATTTCGGAACAGGTGTCGTAAAGATTACTCCTGCTCATGATCCAAATGACTTTGAGGTAGGTCTCAGACATAACCTTCCCGTAATCAACGTTCTTACGGAAGACGCAAAGATTGTTGACGAATATGAAAAATATGCAGGAATGGACCGCTACGAGGCAAGAGAGGCTATTGTTAAGGATTTGCAGGAGTGCGGAGCACTTACAAGAATAGAGGATTACAGCCATAACGTAGGGACCTGTTATCGCTGCGGAACTACGGTAGAGCCAAGAGTATCAAAGCAGTGGTTTGTAAAGATGGAGCCTCTTGCCGGTCCGGCAATTGAAGCCGTTAAAACAGGTAAGACACAGTTCGTGCCTGAGCATTTTGACAAGACATATTATCATTGGCTTGAAAATATCCGTGACTGGTGTATTTCACGTCAGCTCTGGTGGGGTCACAGAATACCTGCATTTTACTGTGATGACTGCGGTGAAATGACGGTAACAAAGGAGGATGGCTGCAACTGTCCTAAGTGCGGTAAGCCTATGCGTCAGGACCCTGATACGCTTGATACATGGTTCAGCTCGGCATTATGGCCTTTCTCGACACTCGGCTGGCCTGAGAAGACTCCTGATTTTGAATATTTTTATCCGACCTCAACACTTGTAACGGGCTATGATATCATATTCTTCTGGGTAATAAGAATGATGTTCTCGGGACTTGAGCATACAGGACAGGTACCGTTTAACAAGGTGCTTATACACGGACTCGTACGTGATTCACAGGGACGTAAGATGAGCAAGTCGCTCGGAAACGGAATTGACCCGCTTGAGGTTATAGACAAATATGGTGCTGATGCACTCAGATTTACGCTGATTACAGGCAATGCACCGGGTAATGACATGCGTTTCTATTGGGAAAGAATTGAAGCCAGCAGAAACTTCGCAAATAAGGTGTGGAATGCAAGCCGTTTCATTATGATGAATATGGATCAGATGGGCGAGGACGGCAAGGTGGCAGATGTTGACCCTGCATCACTTACAGAGGCGGATAAGTGGATTCTCGGTACATGCAATGATGTAATAAAGTCAGTAACCGATAACCTTGAAAGCTATGAGCTTGGTGTAGCTGCTCAGAAAATTTACGATTTTATCTGGGAAGAGCTTTGCGACTGGTATATCGAAATGGTTAAGCCTCGTCTGTACGGTGATGACCAGGCAAGCAGGAAGGCTGCAATATGGACGCTCAGAAGCGTGCTTACCGATTCTCTTAAGCTTCTTCACCCATATATGCCGTTTGTTACAGAGGAGATTTACTGTACACTTAAGGAGGCAGAGGGTGTATTTGATGATAATACTTCCATTATGATTTCAGACTGGCCTGTATATAAAGAGGAGTTTGCTTTTACGGCCGAAAAGGAGGCAACATCACTTATTAAAGAGGCTGTCAAAGCGGTAAGAGCACTCAGAACAGGAATGAACGTACCTCCTTCAAGAAAGGCAAAGATTTTTGTTGTAAGTGAGGATGAGGGCGTTCAGAGAATTTTTGAAAACGGAAACGTATTTTTCAGGACACTCGCATATGCTTCGGAAATTGTTATTCAAGGTGACAAGCAGGGAATAGATGAGGATGCGGTATCGACAATTATTCCTATGGCAACGCTCTACATTCCTTTTGCCGACCTCGTTGATATTGATAAGGAAATCGAACGTCTCACAAAGGAGGCTGCAAGACTTGAAGGTGAGATTAAGCGTTCAAACGGTATGCTTAACAACGAGAAGTTTATAAGCAAGGCTCCTCAGGCAAAGGTTGATGAGGAAAAGGCTAAGCTTGTAAAATATACCGCAATGCTTTCACAGGTTAATGAAAGACTTGCTCATTTGTCCAAATAAATAATATAATGCCGATTGGGGCAGGCACATGTCGAAGACTGCCCCATGAATTTATAAGACTCAGCCTTTATAATATTGTAATCCGACAAATAATAAATTATGATATGTATAAGGCTATTGGAGGAAAAATGTTTAATTTTGATGAAGAAATTGCCGGATTTTCACCTTCTCTCGAGATAGATCAGGCAGAGGAGGCAGTGCTTGACAGTAAAAATATCGACATAACCGATATACTCGAAGCATTGCTCCATTCCGGAAAAGAGACGAGGGAAACAAAATGATATGTCCGAATTGTGGGTCACCGGCGCTAGTCAAAAGAGGCTATTGTGAAAAATGCGGCCATGATTTGTCCATGCAGAGGAAGGCTCATAAGCTTGCCCATTATTATTATAATAAAGGTCTTGCGAGAGCCAGAATTCACGACTTGTACGGAGCAATATCAATGCTTAAAAGAAGCATCGAGCTTGAAAAGGAGTTTGTTGATGCAAGGAATCTTCTCGGCTTGTGCTATTTTGAAATAGGAGAGGCGGCATGTGCATTACGCGAATGGATTGTTTCAAAAAATATTAAAGATAATAATCCAATGGCAGACCGGTATTTGTCTATTATTTCAAATAACCAGACAAAACTTAAAAATTATAAGCTTGCAATAAGCAAATATAACAGCGGACTCAGTCTGTGCAGACAGGGAGGCTTTGATCTTGCGTTAATACAGCTTAAAAAAGCAGTAACGCTTAATCCGGATTATGTTAAGGCATGGCAGCTTCTGGCAATCGTGTATCTGACAGACGGTGATTATGAAAGAGCAAGAAAGTGCCTGCGCCGCAGCTTAAAGACGGATATCGCAAACCCTGTTTCCCTGCGATATATGAAGGAAATCAGGGATGAACGTTATAAAAAGGCTTCCGATTATGTCAATATTCCCGAACCCTCCGAGGAAGACAGGGATGCATTAAGAATACTTAACGGCAAGCCTCTTACAGCCGATATAAGGCCGAATTATTCTTACAGGGATTCTACAGGGGATACAAAGGTATTTTTAAGTCTTCTGTCGGGTATACTGCTTGGTATAATGGTTGTATATTTTCTTGTCGTGCCGGGCATCAGGCAGTCCCTAAAGCAGGATTATTTAAGCGAGCAGAAAAAATACGGCGATGAGATGACTCAGTATCTTACACGTATGGATTCGCTTGAAAAGGAAAATGCATCTCTTGTATCAAAGCTGGAAATGTCGGATATGACCGTAAGTGAGCTGCAGGCAAAGATAAAATCCTTATCAGATGAAAAGCATTTTAATCATGTGCTTGCCATGGTTAAGTATTTTATTGAAATATCATCCGGGGAAGAGGAACCTTCCGAATTTGAGATGTATATGTTAAGGAAGTATATGGAGGCTGTTACGGAGAGCGAGAAGAGTGCTCCGGAGGCCAAGGCAATGTGGGATATGGTAGTCAGCACATATCCGGATGTGCTAAAGGCTACAGTTGCAGGCTCGATTCTCTTTGAAAAGGGAAAGGAATACTATGATAAGGGCGATAATACCAATGCAAATAAAATGTTTTTATTCTGCTACGGTGAATCACCTGACAATGAGGAAAACCTTTATCACCTTGCCAAAACATACCAGCTGTTAAAGGATAATACCAATGCAAAGAAGTATTATCAGGAATATAAAAATAAGTTCCCGGCAGGAAGCTATATTACCGAAGTCGAGGAATGGTTAAATTCAGTTTCATAAGATTTTACAAAGGCTAAAGAAAAAAGATTTTCTTTGGCCTTTTTTGTTTTAGGAGGAGTTATTGTGGAAAATGCTTCAGCTAAATATGAGGTAAAAAGAGGAGTTCTGTATATCTGCCCGAAGGGGGATATAGACCACGAAAAGACAGTTAAGCTGAGAGAATGTGCCGACCGGATGATTGACGAATGGAAGGTTAACAGTATTGTGCTGGATTTCAGGGAGGTGGATTTTATAGACAGTGCAGGCATAGGCTTTGTGATGGGCAGATACAGGAAAATATGTCATAGCGGCGGAAGGATAAAGGCAGTAAATGTCGGACCGTATGTGGGGCGCATACTGAAATATTCAGGGCTTCATCAGATAATGGAAATTGAAGATAAGGAGGGATGAAAATGTCTGAGAATGTTGAAGAAAAATGTGTTCCTGACAGTGTGACCGATTGTCGGTCAAACGAAGTGGAGGTGAGATTTAAAAGCCTTGCTGAAAACGAAGGCTTTGCAAGAATGGTTGTATCCTCCTACATAATAAGTCTTAATCCGAGCATTGAGGAGATGCAGGACTTAAAAACTGCGGTATCCGAGGCTGTTACGAATTCCGTTATTCATGCGTATGACGACCGCGTGGGTGACATAACCATGAGGCTGTCGAGAAAGGACAGATGCGTATGCGTCGACATAATTGATTACGGTGTGGGAATTGACAACGTTGAGCTTGCAATGGAGCCGCTCTTTACGACCAAGCCCGATAAGGAACGCTCGGGAATGGGCTTTTCGTTTATGGAATTATTTACCGACAGTCTCTCAGTCAATACAAAGCGGGGCAGCGGTACAAGTGTACATATGGAAAAAGTGATTAAGGGAGATTTTATCCTTAATTAGCCGGAGGTGGATATATGGACACACTTAGTCTCATAGAAAGCTTAAGAAAAGGTGATGAAAAAGCAAAGGAAGAGCTTGTTAAGCAGAATGAGGGACTTGTGTGGAGCATTGTCAGACGTTATTCCGGCAGGGGAACGGAGCTTCAGGATCTGTACCAGATAGGCATGATAGGCCTGCTAAAGGCAATCGACAAGTTTGATTTGTCGTTGGGACTCAGATTTTCAACATATGCCGTACCGCTTATAAACGGTGAAATCAGGCGCTTTCTGCGTGATGACGGGCTTATTAAGGTCAGCAGGATAATAAAGGAAAATGCAAGAATAGTTTATCAGGCAGGAGAGCAGATAGAAAAGAAAACAGGCAATCCCGCCAGCCTGGAGGAGCTTGCGGAGGCAACGGGCCTCACCGCAGATGATGTGGCAACGGCAATAGCCGCCACCAGAGAGGTTGAGTCTCTTTATAAGACAGTTTATGACAATGACGGTAAAGATGTATACCTCATAGACAAAACGTGCCGGGGTGAGGATTTCAGGCAGTCTGTGGTTGATAATATGACTTTGAATGAGCTTTTGGAGGGCTTGAGCGGACGTGACAAATTTATTATTCATAAAAGATATTTTGAAAACAAAACCCAAAGCGATGTCGCAAAGCTTTTAGGCGTATCGCAGGTACAGGTATCAAGACTTGAGAAGAAGATTCTTCTTAATATGAGAAAGGAGCTTGTGATGTAAAAACAGTTTGACAAAAAAGTTCATTACAGGTACAATTAGCACGTGGACAGGAGTTATCTGCCCGGTCCGGACGGAAGATTTTTTACAAAATTCAGTACTCTGAAAACGGGTACTGTCGGAGCAAGGATGAAAAGAAATTTATTATACAGATTATTGTGTCTTGTGTTTGCATTTTCACTTATGTCATCGGCTGCTTATGCCGAAGACGAAACATACAGGACATTTGTTGACGGTGACGTATATGTGGATGTCATGATAACTAATGACTCTGTAGTGACACTGGACAGTGAAAACACGGTATTTGACTTCACAAATATTGAAAAAACTGATGCAGACACACTGTACTGCATGGTTAATACCGACTATACATTGACAAATACCTCATCCGATGAGGTGACGGTCTGGTTTGCCAAGCCACAGATTATGAAGGTTAAGGAGGTACTTCTTCTTGATGAAGAGGTCGGTGACTTTGACTCAAAGGCAGAGCTTTTAGTTGACGGTGAGCAGATAAAAGGTTTTATATATGCGGGCGACAGTATTAATGACATAATGAAGAAATCATTGTATGATACGCGCCAGGAGACCTTCAGTCATTATACTTATAAAACCTTTCTGAATGAAGCAGTTTTTGCATTTTCCGATAAGGAAGGCGATGATACAGATGATGAGGTAACAGTAGAGGATTACCTCGGAGAAAAGAGAAAATCGTATTATTATCAGGCTATTGACGGGGAGGAGAGACTTTGCGCCAAGGTGTTTAAGCTCACCTTTAAGCCGGCACAGACAAAACATATTCAGATAACGGATTATTTGCAGGGAAAACTGAGCAGACAGACCAAATACAGCAATAAGGGCGGCACTTACAGCTTTGTCTACAATGCGGGAGGACTGAATTCATTTTACTCTGTGGGAGAACTTGTGTATTCGTTCAGGGAACATAAGGACCTTCCGCTCATGTCTGTATCCGTACCGAAATATCTTGACGATGATGTATGGACCGTAAAATACATGTCAACACCATCCGGATTTGAATTCAGCGTAGGAAGTCCGCTGACGGTCGAACAGGTAAAAGACATAAATATGAATCACGGTATCGGCAAAAAGATTTTAAATGTATCCATGGTGCTCGGTGCACTGCTTATCGTGATATCAGTATTGCTGTTATCGGTAACGATTTATCATCGAATAAAAAGTGGAATAGAATATCAAAATTAACGGTATAAATAATTAAACCTTCGTACATAATTAAAATAATTAATTTGTACGGAGGTTTTTTATGGTTAAAGCATCTGAAATAGTAAAAGAAACAAACATGACCAAAAAGAAAAAGCTTTACAGCGCCTATGTAGAAGAAAACATGCCTAAGAGTAACAGCCTGGCAAATACTGTCAGGGCATTCATTATAGGCGGCGGTATATGCCTGGTGGGACAGGTGATAACAAACACAGCACTTTATCTCGGAGCCGGCAGGGATGAGGCACCATTATACAGCATAATAGGACTTATACTTATGTCGGTTATACTTACAAGCTCCGGTGAGTACTCAAGACTGGCCAAAATAGGAGGCGCGGGAACGATAGTGCCAATAACCGGTTTTGCCAACTCAATTGCATCAGCAGCCATAGAGTACAGAAGGGAAAACCTGTTTGAAGGAATCGGAGCACAGATTTTTTCGATAGCCGGACCTGTAATATTGTACGGAATATTGTCAAGCTCCGTACTTGGCGTCATATATTATGTAATGGAGTATGTATTATAAATAATATTTACGGAAGCCGGATGTCATATAAAATAAAACAGCCCCACTTGTGGGGCTGTTTTAGTTGGAGAGTAAATAAATTTCTATAGAAAAGAAATTTTACAAATTTTATGCAGCTATCTGTAAAGTCTTATATTTTTATGTCATAGTTTCATATTTGTTTTAAAAGAATACCATAATTTAAATAATTTGTCAACACTATAAGTGGTATAAATCGCACCCATTGTGTAGATAATCAGTTTACAATAAGTGTTGGAGGTGCTCACAATATGATACAGGATTTACCGAACAAACTTAAAGAATCACGTTTGAAATACGGATATTCACAGCGGGAGGTGGCTGACCGCCTTCAGATATCTCCATCAATTGTTTCGGGGTACGAAACCGGAGAGAGAACTCCGAGTGTCGACAATTTGATTTCATTATCTTATTTGTATAAATGCAGCACTGATTATCTGCTGGGAAAGGATTCAACTGATTTCGAATTTACAATTGACGTCTCGGGTTTATCGCATGATGAGGTACATGCGCTGAATCTGTTGGTGGAGGCTATAAGAAAGAAAAAAAACCGGTAGCGAAATAATATTTCTACCGGTTTTATTATTATGAATCATAATAATCCATTTGTCATAAAAATATCGGCTGAGGGCTTATTTGATAAGCCTTCAGCCGCTTTTCATAATATAAAATTTTTAAATCAATAATAGTATTGATTATTATACATAAAGATTTCTGCGGTCGATAACACGCTTAGCCTTGCCCTCTGAACGTACAATTGTCTTAGGCTCAACTACCTTTACGTCAACCTTGATGCCGAGCATTGACTTGAGGCCGTCAACAATCTTCTTTTCTCTGATTTCTACAGGTACTGAATTGTCTGCAGCCATCTCAGGAGTTAACTCAACCTGAACCTCAATGGAGTCACGGTTGTTGTGTCTGTCTACCACAATCTGGTAGTTAGCCTGATAGCCCTGCTTAAGGAGAACTGCCTCAATCTGTGAAGGCCATACGTTTACACCCTTAACTATCATCATATCATCGCTGCGGCCCATAGGCTTATGCATACGTACATGAGTACGTCCGCAGGAGCACTTTTCTCTTGTAAGCTTACAAAGGTCTCTTGTACGGTAGCGGAGAAGCGGGAATGCCTTTTTGGTAATACATGTAAATACAAGCTCACCGACTTCACCGTCAGGTAAAACCTCACCTGTTTCAGGATTGATGATTTCAGGAATGAAATGATCCTCCTGTACATGCATGCCTGCCTGAGCTTCACATTCAAATGAGACGCCGGGTCCGGTGATTTCCGTCAGACCGTAGATATCATATGCCTTGATTCCGAGTGAATCCTCGATGCTTTTACGCATTTCCTCTGTCCAAGGCTCTGCGCCGAAAATACCTGCCTTAAGCTTAATTTTATCCTTGAGACCGCGCTCGTTAATTGCCTCGCCAAGGTTTGCCGCATAAGATGGTGTACAGCAAAGAATTGTAGAACCAAGGTCCTCCATAAACTGAAGCTGACGTTCTGTGTTACCTGAGGACATAGGAAGTGTAAGACAGCCAACCTTGTGTGAACCGCCGTTAAGACCCGGACCGCCTGTAAATAATCCGTAGCCGTAACATACATGGCAGACATCATCCTTTGTACCGCCTGCAGCAACAATGGCTCTTGCGCAACACTCATCCCAGATATCAATATCGCCCTGTGTATAGAAAGCGACAACCCTGCGTCCTGTGGTGCCGGAAGTAGACTGGATTCGTACGCACTCTGAAAGAGGTACACCGACTAAACCGTACGGATACTGGTCGCGAAGATCGTCCTTATTGATAAACGGAAGCTTTGAAAGGTCGTCAACTGACTTAATATCCTCAGGCTTAATGCCTGCTTCATCCATTTTATCATGATAAAACTTTACATTTTCATATACATGCTTAACCTGCTCAACTAAACGCTCGCTCTGGAGTTCTCTTAACTGCTCGAGAGGCATTGTTTCTATTTCTTTATTAAAATAGTTGCTCATTTGTGTTACTCCTTTTTATTAAACTGGATAATGAAAATAAATACCCAAAATCAGAAAAATTCTATCACAAAATCGGGGAAAAGTAAATATTTACTTTACAATTTAAATTAATAATATGATTTTTTGTTAATAAATATAAAAAAATCTTCAATATGATGTTTGATATATTCATGATATTATGATACAATGTGGGAACAGTATAAAAATGTTAATAATTTATCGACAGATATTTTTGAGGAGGACTTTATGCTCGAATTAAAAAACATAGGATTTCAGACTGAGGATGAAAAGGAAATTCTACGCGATGTCAATTTAAATATAGAAGATAAAATAGTTGTTATCACCGGTCCGAACGGTGGCGGCAAGTCTACTCTTGCAAAGGTCATTTCGGGTATTTTCCGGCCGACATCGGGACAGATTTTATTGGACGGCGTCGACATAACCGATATGTCGATAACCGAAAGGGCAAAGGCCGGCGTAAGTATTGCCTTCCAGCAGCCTGTAAGATTCAAGGGACTGACAGTTCAGGATTTGATTACCATTGCCGCAGGCAGGAAAATCAGTCTTTCCGAAGCCTGTTCATACCTCTCTGAGGTCGGACTGTGCGCAAAGGATTATATTAAAAGAGAACTCAATTCAAGTCTTTCCGGCGGAGAAATGAAGCGAATCGAGATTGCCATGACACTGGCGCGTGAGTCAAAGCTTTCAATATTTGACGAACCTGAGGCCGGAATCGACCTTTGGAGCTTCAACAATCTGATTAAGGTGTTTGAAAAAATGCATGAGAATACTAAAGGCACCATACTCATAATAAGCCATCAGGAAAGGATATTAAATATTGCAGATAAGATTATTTATCTAAAGGACGGTCAGGTTGAAAGATACGGAAGCAGAGAGGAAATACTTCCAATGCTTTTGAATGCGGCAGAAAAACCGGGCTGTACGACACTGTTAAATAAGCTTGACAAATAATATTGCACTTATGGAGGAGTAAAATGGACGACATACAGTTAAATTTACTAAAGGAGGTTGCAGAGCTTGACCGTCTGCCTGCCGGCGCATATAACATTCGCGTAAACGGTAAGGGAGAGGCAAGAAATACAACTGCCAACATTGATATTATTACCAAAAAAGACAAGCCGGGTATTGACATATATGTTAAACCGGGCACAAAGAAGGAAAGCCTTCATATCCCTGTAGTTCTTTCACAGAGCGGACTCCACGATATGGTTTACAACGATTTTTACATCGGGGAGGATGCCGACGTCACCATTATTGCCGGCTGCGGTATTCACTGTGGCGGCAATGAAGAAACGGGTCATGACGGTGTACACCGCTTTTTCCTTGAGAAAAATGCCAAAATTCGCTATGTTGAAAAGCATTACGGTGAAGGAGAGGGACGGGGCAGAAGAATAATGAATCCGACAACCGAGGTCTATCTTAAGGAGGGCGCAAGCGCCTACATGGAAATGACTCAGATTGCCGGCATTGATGATACTTATCGTAAAACCACTGCAATCATTGAGAAGGGCGCCGGACTGGAAATCATGGAAAAAGTTATGACAACAGGTGTGCAGAATGCAGTGTCTGACTTTACGGCAACACTTCAGGGTGATGATTCCAGCTGTAATATTGTGAGCAGAACAGTGGCTAAGGATAAATCAAGACAGCACTTTGCATCCAATCTTATAGGTAATTCAAAATGCAGCGGACATTCAGAATGTGATTCGATAATAATGGATGACGCAAAGGTATCGGCAAGCCCAAGTCTTACTGCTGCAAATGTGGATGCAGGACTTATTCACGAGGCGGCTATCGGAAAGATTGCCGGAGAACAGCTGCTTAAGCTTATGTCACTCGGACTTACCGAGAGTGAGGCAGAGGAAAAGATTGTAAACGGTTTCTTAAAATAAAAACAGTGTTTGTTCAGCATAATAATTAAAAAGCGTTGTCAGGTTTCTGACAACGCTTTTTTACTAACTTACTTTAGTTTTGATTTTACTGCCCCTTTTTTGAGGCTTCAAACTCTGCCATTATTTCTTCTGACGGAGCCTTTGTAATCAGACTTACCGCAACTGTAAAGAAGAGTGATACAAGGAATGCAGGCAGAAGCTCATAGATATCAACAATACCGCCTAAAGGTCGTACTGCAAATTTCCAGATAAATACTGTAGAAGCACCTGTGATAATACCTGCAATTGCACCGGCAAGGTTAGTTCTCTTCCAGAAGAGAGCGAGCAGCATTACGGCACCGAAGGCTCCTCCGAAGCCTGCCCACGCAAATGATACAATGTTAAATACCTTTGAATCAGGGTTCCTTGCTATTACAATACCGATAAGTGCGATAACTATGATTGCAATTCTTGCAATGATAAGGCTCTGCTTCTTAGTAAGCTTAACGCCGAAGAAGTCCTGAATGATGTTTTCTGAAGCACTTGAAGCAGCGGCAAGCATCTGGGAATCTGCTGTTGACATTGTGGCAGCAAGTATACCGGCAAGGATAACACCCGCTACAACAGAAGCTATTGCGCCGTTTTCAGATATAAGCTTTGCAATATTTATAATAACTGTTTCGCTGTCTGCAAGATTATCAAGCTTACCTGCTTTGGTCATGCCAAGACCGACAACACCTATACAGATGGCAGCAGTCATGGCAATTACAACCCAGATAGAAGCAATTCTTCTTGACAGAACAAGCTTTTTCTCGTCTTCAATAGCCATAAAACGTACAAGAATATGAGGCATTCCGAAATATCCCAGACCCCATGCCATTGTTGAGATAATAGTGATGAGACCATATGAATTTGCTGTATTGTTTACGGGATTATGTGTTGCCGTAAGTGAAAAATAACCGGCAAGGCTTTTACCGTTATCAATAACGGCATTTATGCCGCCTGCAGTAGTAATACCAAATACGAGAACAACACAAAGAGCTATAGTCATTACTATGCTCTGGATAAGGTCTGTCGTACATACGGCCTTGAAACCGCCCATAATAGTATATGCAATGATAACAAGAGCGGATACAACCATTGCAATCATATAGTCAACGCCAAAAAGCGAGTTGAAGAGCTTACCGCAGGCTGCAAAGCCCGAAGCGGTATATGGCACGAAGAAAACAATGATTGCAAAAGCCGCAATTGCATTAATTATATTTTTATTGTCGTGAAAACGTTTTGAGAAAAAGTCAGGAACTGTAATGGCTCCGAGGTTTGAGGAATATCTTCTCAGCCTTCTTGAAACAAGAAGCCAGTTTAACCATGTACCGATTGCAAGACCGATAGCAGTCCAGGCTGCATCACAAATACCTATTGCGTATGCAACACCGGGGAGGCCCATAAGAAGCCAGCTTGACATATCACTTGCTTCAGCACTCATGGCTGTGACAATAGGCCCCATTTTTCTGCCTCCGAGATAAAAGCCCTCTGTGGAATCATTGTTTTTACTGTATATAAATCCAATGATAAGAACACCTATGAGGTATACTGCGATGGCTGCGATAATTAAGATTTTCATATGAATTTCCCTTTCTGTTGTTTGTTTATAGCAAAAAAAGAGTGCTCATCATAAGAGCCCTCTTACACTCGATATAAAGGTATTATACAGGGTAATGGCGGATGTGTCAATAATTGTATACAAGAGTACAATGTAAAAAGACCTTATTTTAGTGATATAGATAAAAAACTTGCCTGCAGATAATAATTTTAGTATAATAATTCTTGAAATTCAGAAATTGTGACGGAGGAAAATTATGATAAGTTTTATCATAAGCTGAGATAATGAGAGAAGAGGACTTACAATTTAAAAAGTTTGTTGAAGATCTGGCTAACCGCGCCTATAAGAATGGTACATATACTTATACTAAATTTCTTGATCCGGCAAAGTGCAGCATCGCCCATAACGTAACCGATAATATGCCTGCCGGTGAGTATGAATATTTCGGAGGCTGCGATGAAAGCGAAAGGGTTATACTGAGATTCGGAAATATTTTGAATGCAGGATACGAAGAGCAGTTTCCTATCAGTACTCTTATGATAAGTCCGCTTAATAATAAATTTGCCGATGTCATAAGTCACAGGGATGTGCTCGGAGCAGTACTTAATCTTGGTCTTTCAAGAGACGTTATAGGTGATATATATGTGGGAGATGATGCAATATATCTTTTCTGCCATGAAAACGTAGAGGAATTTATCAGGGAAAATCTCACGAGAATAAAACATACGACCGTAAATACAGAGGTAACAGGGGAAAAGCCGTGTTCTGTCGGACCGGTTTTTAAAGAGAAGGTGATTATTGTACCGAGTCTCAGAACAGATTTGATTATTTCAAAAGTATTTCATATTTCAAGGAGTGAAAGCGAGCTTCTTTTTTCAAGAGAAAAGGTATTTATAAACGGCAGGCTCTGCAGTAAGAGCGGCGTACCGTTAAGAGCCGGCGACACCGTATCCGTAAGAGGCTGCGGAAAATTCATATTTGATAATGAAATCTCCGTAACTAAAAAAGGCAATACAAGCATCAGGGTGCGGCAGTATGTATGATGATATATAATCTTGCGGGATACCATGCCGCCCTCAGGTTATATGTGCAAGCCTGCACACAGCTTATTATGAGCAAATTGCGAAGAAATTCGCGGGTTTGATTATTGTGTTGCATAAAAAAGTAAAATGGTTTACTATAATATATGGCATTTATTATACAAAGGAGTAGAACACACAATTATAAAATATCATGGAAGATATAAAATTTAAAATGCAGACGTTAAATATTGCTGTTTGTGATGATGAAGATAAATATTCGGATCAGATTTTCGACATTATAAATAAGTACCTGTCAGATAAAAACATAGAAAGCAGGATATTTCGGTTTGATAACGGTTATTCGCTGATTGATTCTGATATAAGTGAATATGATATTATATTTCTTGATATGGATATGCCTGAGATATCGGGAATGAAGACTGCGTTATGCATGAGGGAAAAGGGATATGAAGGCAGAATTGTCTTTGTTACGGTCATGCTTGATATGGCTACCGAGGGATATAAGGTCAATGCGTTCAGATATATATTAAAGGGCAAACATTTCAAAGACGGGCTGGCTGAATGTCTTGATGCTTTTCTGACTGAGAATAAAATAAACAATACCTCCATATCAATAGATTCAGCTGAAGGAACTTTTGAGGTCAGCTCTGCCGATATAGTATATATTAACTATATCAAACGTAAATTTGTATATTATATATATGATAAAGGAATGCTGAAGGTCTGTGAATCAAAGCAAAGGAGCAGTATGTCTGATTATCTGTATCTGTCTGATTATGATATAGTGATGATTAACAGAAATACATATGTGAATTTAAAATATGTTAACGGTATTTACCGATACGGAATAGAATTGGTTAACGGACTCGGCAAGCTCGAGCTGGCTCAGACACAGTACAATGATTTTAAAAAGGTGTTTATGAAATACTGGGGTAAAAAATATGATAGATAGCATATATTATTTGTTTTACAACCTGACAGTGGTGATATATGAATATATTATTTTTATGTTTTTCTTTGAAAAGAAGCATACAGGGATAAAAAGGATAGCATGCCTTGTTTTATGGTATGTCCTTATAAATGTCATTTCCAATGTTTTAAGCGACTATCTTATGGTTAGAACGTTATTGATAATAACCGTTGGAACAGTTTTCTTTTATTATCTGTTTGAGGTAAAAATACTATTCTCCTTATTATCCTTCTTCTTCAGCTATGTAATAGGCTTTATGTCCGACACAATTGTTCTTTTACTGGCAATAGCCGTCTTAAAGCTTGATATACAAAATATAGGCAGCACAGGTCAGGGAGTTTTCTTCGGAACACTCAGTCTGGCTGTCCAGCTTCTTGTCATTGTTATTTTTCAGACTTTATTATCTAAAAAGCAGAATAAGTCCGTGAATGCAAAGTTTTATTATAGAATAGCCATAATAATGTTCTTTTCGATAATCTCAAACATGTATATTCTGACATCATACAGTCCGGACATGTCTGACAAAACAGTGAGCTCCTTTTTGATATTGGGTCTGGGAATGGTTTTGATTTGTGCAATAAATTTTGTTGTCATTTATGATATTTATATAAATGAAATCATTGCCAGGGACAGGATTATTGAAAAGGAAAAAAACGAAAAGTATTATCATAATTACATTCAGATATTGGAAAAATATGAAATTCAGAAAAAAAACCAGCATGAGGTAAAAAACAGAATTTCCGTAATTTCATCGCTGGCTGAGGAACGCCGGTGGGATGAATTGATGAATTATCTGTCAGAATACCGAAAAGAAATTGCAACAGATACCGTTATGACAGGTAACGCAGTTATTGATTCAATCATTAATTCCAAATATGTGGAAATGGTTGAGAATAATATCCGGTTTGAACCTCAGATATCAAAGCTTGGAAATTTGCCTGTTTCGGATATAGATATAACAACCATTCTGGCCAATCTTCTGAATAATGCAATTGAAGCCTGCAAAAAGGTTGAAGAAGCAGGCAGATACATTATGCTGTCCATTGAAATTCTGAATGAGTGCATAAACATAAGTGTTGTTAATTCATATAACGGGACTATCAGAGAAAAGAACGGCATTTTGCTGTCCACAAAAGAAGATGCACAGCATCATGGAATAGGAATAGCCAATATAATTGATGCGGTTGAAAAAAACAACGGGGTATATGATGTGTCATATACCGATACCGTTTTTAAATTTATGATAAGCATATAACAGGATATTTCTGTGCTTTTTTTCATGAAAATTTTTATATCAGATGATAAATGTTTCTGCGGAAAATTCTGACGTGTAATATTTTGTTGAAAATTGTAATATGCTGTCGGACGAAATAATAATTGTTCGTATTGCGGCGCTTTACAAACAGAAAACTGTATGTGATAATTTGGTATATGAAAGGTGCAGGAACTTTATGTTACAGAAGATATCAATATGGCTTTCGGAAAAAATGATTGAACAGGACATTATTTCTGAAGATGAAAAAGAGTATTATGAGTATGCAATATCGGTAAATATTGAGAAAATAACAGGCTTTCTTATATTGGGAGCGATAGCATTAATACTCTCGGAAATAGTGGGAATGATTGTGTTTTCGGTATCGTTTATCTGCCTTAGAAAATATTCGGGAGGATATCACTGCAAAACGGAAATAGGTTGTTTTATATTATCCTTTATTGTTATTTTTCTGTCGGTTGAAACAGCCGGATTAATCAATATCTGTGCTTCTGCCTGTAGTATTGTCATTTTGATATCCTGTATAATAATAGTTTCTGTCGGTGCAATTAATAATCCTCAGATAAACTGGGATGAGGAGCAGCTTTCATATGCAAAAAAGAAAACAAGGCAGTGTGCCATTGTTGAAACGGTAATTTTTGAATTTTTATTATTGTTCGAAAAAACCGTTCCGATTGTAAGATATGGTATGATTGCTATTGTGTTATCCGCCGTTACATTAATGATAAGACTGGCAGAAAGGAGATACCGTAATGAACAATGTAAAGAAAGCATTAAATCTTGTAAAAAAGGCTGTTAAGAATGATACCGGCCTGGAGCCTGAAGCATGGCCTGGTTCACCTTATATTTTTTATCAGCCTAAAAGACCGGTCAAGAAAAATCTTGAGAAGAAATAGCATTACTACAGATAAATGAATAATATATTTATTTGTGAAATCATGTTATGAAAATAAAATCTGCAGAAAGATACATATCTTCCTGCAGATTTTTTATGCAAAATATAATTTGTTTAATGTTAATCAAGAAGCGCAGATAAAATGATAAAAAAGAACACTATGATAAAAAGTACAATCCACGCAGGGGAATTATCCTTCTTTTCTTTCTTATTGATGACTCTGCTGCCCGAGGATGACTTATATGAATAGCTCTTTTGAGGTGAATGTGAATCACTGCCTCCGTATTTGCATGAGTCGAGCTTGCCGTACTGATTTGTCACATATGGCGTTTTGTGAGCATGGTCAAACTGCTCCTCAGTGCCCGTTTGGAAGAGCGATACATTTCTTCCGGAGCCGGGATTCAGGTTGTGTGCCGTCACTGCTCTGCAACAGGTGCAGAATTCATTATCCGGAAGTTTTCTTCCGCAAAAACTACAATACATATATACCTCCCATAATTATTTGTAACGGCAGCGGTCGTAAAATCTTCAAAAGGTTATACGTCTGCAGTCACGTTATGTTTTTATTATATTTTTCTTATGCTTACCTCGCCTGTCATAAGTGTTTTAATCCCGCCGTCAGGAGTTTCGATGACGAGCCGCAGGTCATTATCTATATCAAGAACCCTTGCTTCATAGTAGTCGTCAGGGGCGGCAATGTTGCCGATAACTTTTACACTTTCACCAATTAAAAAAGAACGCTTTTTATATTCCTCTAAAAACGGTTTTTCCGCCAGCTTTTCATAATACTCGTAAAAATAATTAATTGTGGCAGCCACAAGACTGTTGCGTACTCCGGGTATGGCCTTTCCGTGCTCGTAGAGGGCACCGGCAACGTCTTTGATTTCGTCCGGATATCCGTCCTTCGGTGTGGTAATATTTATTCCTGTTCCTACAATTGCATATTCAAGTCCTGCCGTTTCAAAGTCAATAACAGCTTCCGTAAGTATTCCGCAGACCTTTTTGCCGTTTACAAATATATCATTCACCCATTTGATGACTGCATTAAATCCGCATACTTTTTCGATGGCTTTTGCGACCGCGGCGGCAATGGCAGTTGTAAGATACTGTGATTCGGCTCCCGTAAGCTTCGGATGGAGCAACAGGCTGAAATACACTCCGTCGCCGTCAGGTGAGTAAAATTTGCGTCCGAGCCTGCCGCGTCCCATAGTCTGTCTGCCTGCCACGAGAAGATAATCCTTATCGGGATGGAGGGAAGCGGTTTCCTTCAATACTGTATTGGTTGAGGTAACCTCTGCCCGCACTTCAATATCCGGACCTGAAAGAGCCGGATTAAGTTCTTTCTTTATAAGCTCGGGGCTTAGGATATCAGGACATTTTACAAGTCTGTAGCCTTTGTTTGTTACGGCCTCGATAACATAGCCCTGTTCCTGAAGCGACTTGACATTTTTCCAGACTGCATTTCTTGATATGCCGAAGTCGGCCGCCATCTGCCCGCCTGAAATATAATCATCCCGGTTGTTAATTAATGCATTAAATATTTTATCCCTTGCACTCATTATAATACCTGCCGTTAATAATATAATATTACTATATCAGAAAAAATTTTCTGCTTCAAGTATATTAAATAAACTATAAGGAATTATAAAGAAATATATATGGTAAAAGAGTCATTTTTGCGAATAAAATATTGACATATCATACGTTTTTGTTTATTCTGTATTTATGTAATAAATATGAAATTCGAATGAATTTTGGAAATGAGGTTTATTGTGGGTTATATAATTACAAACGAGACCATGGAGGAAATTCAGCAGATGATTGCTGATATCGAAAAAAATATTAATTCCATGAACAAGGAGATTGACTCACTCGCTGAGGAAAAGGTATCTGTTACGTCAGATTATGAAGAAAAAAAGAAGCAGTATGAGAGTGCAAAGGAAGAATATATCGAGAAGAGCAGCTCAGGAAAGTATTTCCTGATTGTTAATGTCGTTGCATTTGTACTTATGGCTTTTATGACGGCAACCAATTCATTGGTAGATTTCCTGATGATTCCTGCTACGGTATTGCTTGCCATTGCAATCATTCTCAGACTAATCGGATTGAATAAGTTCAAGTCCTTAAAAGCTTCCATGCTTGAAAAGGACGCGGCCTATGTTGCTTCAAAGGAAAAGTATGAGTCCTTTATGGCTTTATACAAGGCCAAGGAGCTTGAGCTTGAAAAACTTCAGTACAAGTGGGAGCTTTTGGAAAATGACAGACTTGCTGCAAGAGCAGAAGCATGGGAAGCTGCTCACAGAGCTGCTGCAAATTAATAGCTTTATCATCAAAAGGACATGACTTATCATGTCCTTTTAATAAATATAATATTCTGCAAAGAAAGGAGAGAAGCTCCGGCTTCGATGTTTTTTATGTTTTGTGGAAATTGCGGTTCACCGTTAAAGGACGGTTCAAAATTCTGCGGTAAATGCGGGACACCGGTAAAAATGATTACACCGGCACCTGAAACCGAAATACCTGTACCTGAAGTAAATATACCGTTACCTGAGGCAGAAATACCTGCGCCTGAAGTAAATATACCTGCTCCTGAAATAGAGTCGGAGGAACCTGTGTTTGAGAGTTCACAGGGATTGGAAATACCGGAATTTGATCCGAACCCGGTACCGGTGGAGGAAGTTGCGCAAGCAGCACCGGATGAGGTGTTTGATGTGCCGGAGTATGTACCTGAGGAACAGCATGTGCCTGAGATGCCTGCAGAGATACCTGTTGAGGAGGTTCCTGAGTTTGTAATGCCTGAACAGGCAGTCTATGAAAATAATTACGGAACTGACAATTCTGTCGGTGAAACCGTAAAGCCTGAGGTCACAGGCAGCAGACCGTATACAGATGCTCCGAAATATGATAACGGTAATTATGCCGCAAACAGCAGTACCGTTAATTCGAAATCTTATGTTAATAATCAGGAGATTGACAATTCCCGTCAAAGCGGCTTTACCCAGGCACAATATGTTACGGCAGATTTTCCTGAGCAACCGGAAAAACATAAAAAAGCCAAAAAGACAAAGAGACCGTTTTTTGTGGCTCTTATCTGCGGCTTATTTACATTTATTTTATCAATAATTCTTTTCGTACTTATGTTTGCGCTTCTTGTAAGAACATTTTTTGACGGTACAAAAGCGCAGTCAGACGGTTCGGCCCTTTATTCTGATGTAAGCTATATGAGTGCGCCCGTCGGCAAACTGATTAATGAAATTGATAAAAGTGTTGACCTTCCCGATGATGCCGGTCTTTCCGATTATATCTACGAGAAGCTTCCAAGTAAGGATAAGGAAAATACTTCTCCGAAAGAAATCGGCAGGGAGCTTGAAAAGGCAAAGCTGGATTCATTTATTATGGATATCGTTGATGATATAGGAAAGGGCTTATCCGGTGAAAAGGACGGACCTATTATTACAAACGACCAGATTATCGATAAAATCGAAGATAATCAGAAAGCCTTTGAAACCATCATCGGACGTGATATGACTGATGAAGACTATAAGAAGATAAGAAAACAGCTTGATAAGATGGAGCTTGAAAAGAACACAACCATTAAGGAAGGCAGTCTTAAGGCTGTGGAAGAGGTTCCCGGACTTAAGCTTGCGTTGAAGGCAATAACGGACCCTGCTACCGCATATGCTCTGCTGGGAATATCAATCGGTGTGGTACTGATTTTTATCGTTCTTTTCAATCTGCACAAGCCATCCGTATTTATTAAGCATGCAGGCTCGGCGGCATTTTGTGCCGGAAGTGTCGGCCTCGGTCTTGCAATAGCTTTTGATTTGGTTACTGAATTGATTAATAAAGATGCAGGTATGGCAAAGCTTATGATTGACATGCTTTTTGACGGACTTAAAAATGTTATGATGATTAACTCCATAATATTTATGGGCGCCGGCTTTGTACTTATTATCGTATATATTATCATTCGTGTGATAGTGAAGTCAAAGCAGGTAGTTGATGCAATTTAGAATTTATGTGTGAATCAATCCTGTATTTACATAATGAAAAAATTTATAATATATAGTTTGGTGGGGCTGTTTGCGGCCCCTAAACTATTGTAAGGACAAAGTATAATGTATAGTTTTAAAAGCAGAATAAGATATAGTGAGACAGGCGCTGACAGAAAACTGACGCTTACTTCGGCAATTGATTATTTTCAGGATGCCGCAATATTCCAGTCAGAGGATGTCGGAAGAGGTATTGATGAATTGGGACGCGATAACCTCGCATGGGTAATGTGTGCCTGGCAGCTTGAGATTACACGTTATCCATATCATGGAGAAAATGTTGAAATATGTACCTTCCCTTACGGCTTTCGTTCTTTTATCGGCAGCCGAAACTGTTTTATGAAGGATGAAAATGGGGATATTATCATAAAGGCAAACTGTATATGGACACTTTATGATTTTGCAAAAGGCCGTCCGAGCAGGGTTACGGATAAAATCATGGAGGCATATGATATTGAAGAGCCTATTGAGATGAACTATAAGTCAAGACATATTGACGTCCCTGACGAAGGGGGCGTAAGCCTTAAGCCCATTACTGTTGAAGCATGTCACATTGATTCTCTCGGTCATGTCAATAACGGCCAATACATAAAAATTGCCATGAATTACAGAAAGTCTTCGTCTCCTGTTAAAAAGTTCAGGGCCGAATACAAATCACAGGCACATCTGGGTGACATTATGATACCGGTGCTTTATGATTTGTCTGACAGAGAGGTTATTACCCTTGAATCAGAGAGTGGTGAAATATTTGTAACTGTTGAAATTGAAAAGGAATAGATATGACGGACAAATTAAAAGACAATAATGTTTCTGACAAAAAAAGAAATTCCGGGAAAATAATTGCGTTTAGCATTATCGGCGGTTGTATTTTTGTCGCTTTTATTGCGCTTGTTGTTATAATGTATATTAATTCGGGCTACAGGACTGCAAAGGGAACTTTTGATTACAGGCTGACATTTTACAACAGAAAATACGAGTTTGTGTCTTCACAGAATTCTTTGGATATGTTCAGAATCAGGAACATCAATAAGGCAGAAAGTGACTGCTATGTTTACGTCGGACTTTATGATAAAACACAGGATTTAGAGGAAACACTCAAAATAGTCAATGAAACAGATAAAACAAATCTGAATTTCAGCGATACCACGGTCGGCTCAGGTAATTATCCTGCCAAATATGTTACATTTACTTCAAGAGACGGAGGGGAATGTAATATTTATTATGTTGACTATGCAGGCAGAAATTTTGTGATTTCCACAAATTCGGATAAGTCTCACAAAGGCGAGATAAAAAAAATGCTTGACAGCTTTACGATAATTGAATAAATAAATCAGCTGTATTTAGCAGGAGCAGTATTAACACGTTTTCTGTATAAAATAATATAAATGCTCGGAGATTTTTATAATGAAAAGACTTCTTAAATATTTTAACGGATATAAGCTTACTTCAGTGCTCAGCCCGCTGTTAAAGCTTGTCGAAGCTTTGCTGGAGCTTTTTATTCCGATTCTTGTTTCACAGATAATCGATAAGGGCATAATTGCCGGAAATCTGAATTACTGCGTCAGAATGTGCATTTTTATGGTTCTTCTGGGACTTGTGGGCTTTGCAGCATCAATTGCGGCGCAGTATTTTGCGGCACGTTCTTCAGTTGGCTTTGCAGCCAATGTACGAAGCGCTTCGTTTGCGCATCTCCAGCAGCTGTCATTTAAGGATATGGATAAGCTGGGTGTGAGCACCATGATTTCAAGACTCACAAACGATATCAACCAGATGCAGAATGGTGTCAATATGGCATTAAGACTCCTGCTTCGTTCACCTTTTATCGTATTCGGCGCCATGATAATGGCATTTACACAGGATGTCCGGGCTGCAATTCTTTTTGTTATCGTAATTCCTATTCTGACCGTTATTATCTGTCTGATTATGGCATATACTCTTCCA
This sequence comes from Clostridiales bacterium, assembly GCA_029010495.1. Lineage (GTDB taxonomy): Bacteria > Bacillota > Clostridia > Lachnospirales > Lachnospiraceae > UBA3775. Next base: position 130,071 of record JAQXKO010000005.1, read on the forward strand.
AGATACAAAATGATTCAGCAGAAGCTTGACCGTGTGCTCGGTCTGACAAGAGAAAATGTAAACGGTGTCAGGGTCATCAGAGCGTTCAGAAATGAAAAACGTGAAGAGGAAAAGTTCAATGAAGCAAATGATGAGCTTCGTTCCTTCCAGGAAAAGGTGGGAAGCATTTCGGCACTTATGAATCCTATTACCTATGTCGTAATTAACGGTGCCGTTATTTTTCTTATATACACCTGCGGCATACGCGTCAGGGACGGTGCCATAGGAGTAGGTACAACAGTTGCCCTCTATAACTACATGTCACAGATTCTTGTAGAGCTTATAAAGCTTGCAAATCTCATTATCACAATTACAAAGGCTCTTGCCTGCGCAAATCGTGTGGCTGATTTGCTTGACCTTACGCCGGCACAGACGGACGGAAATGAGGAACCGGCAAAACCATGCGAGGGAGTGCCTGTCGTTGAGTTTGACGAGGTATCCTCCTGCTACCACAGGGATATGGATCCGGCAGTATCGGGCGTAAGTTTTAAGGCATACGCCGGAGAAACAATAGGTATCATAGGAGGTACAGGCTCAGGTAAATCAACGCTTGTTCATCTTATACCGAGATTTTATGATGTTACAGCCGGTGTGGTAAGGGTTAACGGCCAGGATGTAAAAAAGGTCAAAATGTCATCACTCAGAAGTAAAATCGCAATCGTAATGCAGAAAGCTGTTCTGTTTGCAGGCGATATAAAAAGTAATCTTTTATTCTCAAATGAGAATGCAGATGAGGAGGATTTCAGGGCGGCTCTTGAAAATTCACAGTCAGCAGGCTTTCTCTCTCTCGGTGAAGATGATGAGACACTAAAGGAAGCGCTTGATTATAAGATAAGTCAGGGCGGCAACAATCTGTCCGGAGGTCAGAGACAGCGCGTGAGCATTGCGAGGGCACTTGTCAGAAAGCCGGAGATACTTATACTTGATGATTCGGCGTCGGCACTTGATTATGCAACCGATGCCGCATTGAGAAAAGCCATCAAAAATCTTGTGCCCAAGCCCGTGACCTTTATCGTAAGCCAGAGAACCTCTTCGGTTGCATATGCAGACAGAATCATTGTACTTGATGACGGTAAGGTGTCAGGCATCGGTACTCATAAGGAGCTTCTTGAGAGCAATGAAATATATAGAGAAATATATTATTCACAAACTTCCGGAAATGAGGAGGCAGCAGAATAATGAAGTCTAAATTTGATAAAGAAAGCAGAAAAACCTTAGTAAAGGTTTTAAAATATTTAAAAAAATACAGATTTTTAATGTGCCTTTCCGTGCTTTTCGCATTTCTGACAACAATTACATCACTTCTCGTGCCGGTGCTTATCGGCGATGCAATTGATGTAATATCCGGCAAGACACTTAACCGTTTTTATATAAAGACAACACAGCCGGGAATTGATATTGATGTGATAGTCAGACTGCTTATATATGTTGCAGCGCTCATGATTTTATCAGCCGTAACAAACAGAGCCATGAATGTTATCAACAACAGGATTACCTTCGGAACGGTTGCTGATCTCAGGAGAGATGTTATAAGCAAGCTTAACCGTCTTCCGATGAATTATTTTGACAATACTAAAACAGGTGATATCGTTAACAGGGTAATCTCGGATGCGGATACCTTTGCGGACGGTCTTCTTATGGGCTTTACGCAGCTTTTTACGGGTGTGATAACCATTTTCGGAACACTTGTATTTATGATAAAGATTAGTCCCTCAATCGCGTTAATTGTAGTAATACTTACACCGATTTCGCTTTTTATTGCTGCATTTATTGCGAAAAATACCCACAAGCTCTTTGTTACACAGAGCAGGATACGGGCAGAGCAGACTTCATATATTGATGAAATCATAGGAAATGAAAAGCTTGTTAAGGCTTATGGATATGAAGAGAATGCATTGGAGCATTTTAACGAGATTAATGACAGGTTGAAGGAAAGCTCGCTCAAGGCACTTTTCTTCTCATCCCTTGTAAATCCTTCGACAAGATTTATCAATGCCATCATCTATGCAGGCGTTGCATTTGCGGGTTCCTTTTCAGTTATCGGCCACAGACTGACAGTCGGAGGATTAAGCATTTGTCTGAGCTACTCAAACCAGTATGCAAAACCGTTTAACGAAATAAGCGGTGTTGTCACGGAACTTACGGGAGCGCTTACATGTGCCGGCAGAATATTTGAAATACTTGAGAGCGAAGAGGAAATACCTGATGAACGCGGGGAGGAGCTTACCGCCAAGGCTGACGGCAATGTTATAATTGATAATGTAAGCTTTTCGTATGTGCCGGAGAAGAAGCTTATCGAGAATTTCAATCTCAATGTTAAGGCCGGCATGCAGGTTGCAATCGTCGGACCGACAGGCTGCGGCAAGACTACGCTTATTAACCTTCTGATGCGTTTTTATGATGTTGATGACGGAAGCATCAGGATGGACGGAAGGGACATAAGACAAATTAAAAGACGTTCGCTTCGCTCAAATTACGGCATGGTTTTACAGGACACCTGGCTGGCATCGGGCACAATCAGGGAAAACATTGCAATGGGCAGACCTGATGCAGACATGGAGGATGTAATACGCGCCGCAAAGAGTGCGCATGCACACAGCTTTATCATGCGTCTGGAAAATGGCTATGATACATTTATTGAAGAGGGCGGCGGCAATCTTTCTCAGGGTCAGAAGCAGCTTCTATGCATAGCCCGTATCATGCTTGTGCTTCCTCCGGTGCTTATACTTGATGAGGCAACTTCATCAATTGATACACGTACCGAGCTTAAAATATCCCAGGCATTCTCAATGATGATGCGCGGCAGAACAAGCTTTGTCGTGGCTCACCGTCTTTCGACGATTGAAAAGGCAGATATTATTATCGTAATGGATAAAGGACACATTATGGAAACAGGAACGCATGAGGAGCTTCTGCTCAAGGGCGGCTTCTATCATAAGCTGTATTATTCGCAGTTTGCAAACTGATGATTTTTATGGGCTGACATGAATAATGTCGGCCTTATTTATTATCGGCGTCTGTCGTATTTCTCTGTAAATTGTTGAGTTATTTACTTAAAATTTAGTTGAAACGTTGAATGATATGTGATAGAATTTTATCATAATATGTTTTATATGAAAGGATGCATTATTATGTTTTGTGAAAATTGTGGAAGTCAGATTCCGGAGGGTTCCAAATTCTGTATTTCATGCGGCGCATCCGTGCCTGAGCTTAATCCTGTAAAAGATGTAAGAGATATGTTTGAAGAGGCACCTGATACAATGCCTGTCGAGCAGAAAAAACGTTCCCATAATGTTGTCATCGGTCTGGCAGCACTTATGGTTCTGATATTTGTGGCTGTAATTGTTTATAAGATTTTTACTCCGGGAGGCAATCTCAGAAAGATTGTGAACGCCACGAAGACAACAGTAGCGTCAGGTTTTGAATTTAATATTTCTGTTAAAGAAGAAGACAGGCAGATAAAATATAACGGCTTCCTCAGTATAAATGAAGAAGACAGTGAAATTCAATTCCAGTACGAAAAAGAATCTTCTAATTCTTCAACGGTAAGAACATATGCATATCTTTTGGATGATAAATATATCGGACAGGCTACAGTCAGAAAACCCGAAGGCTCCGACGAATACAGGGGTTCAGGCTATAAGACTAAACATAAGGTTGAGATGAAGGCAGCTATGGATCTTGTAATGTCTCTTAAGAAGAAAGACATCGCAAAGGTCAATTATGAAAAACTCATAAAGAATATCGATGACGACGTATATGATCTGGTTGAAGATTATATCGAGCCAAAGGATATCGGAAAAGCAATTAACAAGGTTATCAAAACTCTTGAAAAGGATGACAGCCTTGAAATCGAAAAGAGCGGAAACACCTATACTGTAAAGGTTGATACCGTTAAGGCGATTAAGGCTGCCAGCGGGGCATTAGAGGATTATGTTGATAAGGACGTAATCAAGGCATTAAAGGAATTATCGAACGATATAAAGGATTCTGACGATGAGGGTCTGGACAAAATAAAAGTTGAAATAGAGCTCGAAAAGAAGTATATTTCAGAGATACAGTTTAAGCTTGGTGATATTTCATACAAAATTTCAATATCAGACTATGGCACCGATAAGTCTATTAAAAAAGAAATAACCGAATTTATGGAAGAAGAGGAATAGAAAGACGTAAGGCGTATAATAAAAAAGGTTTCCCGGTCACATGTTGACCTGAAATAATAATTTACAAAAAGGAGAATAAACATGGGTAAAAAACTTAAGGTGTTTTTTAACGAGTTCAAAGAGTTTGCTCTTAAGGGCAATGTAGTAAGCATGGCTGTAGGTATTATCATCGGTGGTGCTTTTTCAGCATTAATTACCGCATTTTCAGAAGATTTTATTCAGCCAATCATTAACTTTATCTGTGGCGGCTTTGCTGACTCTGCATGGGCTGGCTGTATTCCTCTCGGTGATTCCGGTCAGGCGCTCAGATATGGTGATTTTCTTAATGCCGTAATCAATTTCGTTATCCAGGCATTTGTACTTTTCCTTATCATTAAGGGAATGAATAAGCTTTTAGACATAAAGAAAAAGGCTGAGGCTCCTGCACCTGTTAAAACAAAGACTTGTCCATACTGCCAGTCAGAAATCAGTCTTGTTGCTACAAGATGTCCTCATTGTACTTCAATGCTTTCAGCATCAGAAGTTAAATAATGCATAAAGCAGTTTTATCAGTGGCGTCTTAACGGCGCCACTTTTTTTTGACTTGGAGGAAATATGAGTAAATCTTATAGGGTTCGCTGCAGGGAAATTAATGATAATTTTAGCGGCACCTTTGTTTTTAATAATGCTACACTTGAAGCACCGGGACTTTTACCGGGTGAGCTGGCTGAGGTATCTCTTCTCTATGGTAAGGATAAGGGTAAGGCGGTCGTCAATGAAATAATTGAGGCGTCCGATAAAAGAATTAATCCTCCATGTCCCGTATACAGGGAATGCGGCGGGTGCAGTCTGATGCATACGACTTACGACAACCAGCTTCAAATAAAAGAAAATTATTGCAGAAAGCTTCTTTCAAAATTTGGAAAGGTTTCAAAAATTGAAGGAATGGATAATCCGTATAACTACCGTAACAAAATTCATTCCACATTTTCAAAAAACAAAAAAGGCGATATCGTTTCAGGCCTTTATGAGGAGACCAGTCATAGGGTTGTAGAGGTTGATAAATGTCTTGTTGAAGATGAAAGGGCGTCAGAGGTAATTAAGACAATAAGGGAGCTTATGAAGAAATACAGGGTGATGCCTTACAACGAGGATAAAGGTGTGGGCATTATTCGTCATGTACTTCTGCGTGTGGCGGAAAACGGTGACACCCTTGTTGCAATCGTAGTGGGCAGCAATGTATTTCCCGACAAACATAAATTCGCTGAGAAAATTACCGCAAATCATCCTTTTGTAAAAAGTGTTGTATTGAATTATAATCTTAAGAAAACATCGTTGGTTCTCGGGGAAAGGGAAGAAATACTTGCCGGTTCCGGTTTCATTGTTGACAGGATGTGCGGAATAGAATTCAGAATCTCCGCAAAATCATTTTATCAGGTCAACAGGGTTTTGGCGGAGCGGATTTATATGGACGCCATAAGAGAAGCCGGGATAGGAGCGAAGGATAAGGTTCTTGACGCATATTGCGGCATCGGCACAATCGGTCTTGCCGTCGCAAAGCATACGGGAGCAGAAAGAGTTGTAGGAGTTGAGCTTAACGGAGCAGCAGTTGCTGATGCCATATCAAACGCAAAGAGGTCAGGCCTTTCAAATGTTACCTTTGTACAAGGCGATGCAGGGGATTACCTTGACTCGGTCGGTTCAGAAGAGAAGTTTTCCTGCATAATAATGGATCCGCCAAGAAGCGGTGCCTCACTTAAATTTATAAAATCCGTGTTGAGAATGAAACCTGAAAAGATTATTTATATATCCTGCAATCCTGTTACTCTTGCCAGAGACCTTTCAGAGCTCACAAAAAAGAACTACAGGGCAGAGCTTATCCGCCCTTATGATATGTTTTGCCATAGTTCGCATGTGGAGACGGTATGCTTGCTATCGAAGAAACGTTGATTTTATGCGGGTTTCAGGGCCATAAGTAAAAATATGTATCTGTGTTTTTATTAAATATTAATGTGAATAGATTGTATATGACAACAGGGGTGTCAGTAACAATTCGCGGACGTTCGGATGGATTGAAGGACCAAGACGTGCGCGAATTGTATTATGGAAAGGATTGAGAAAATGAGTTTAAGAACGATAATGATATTTCCAGAATTTGATAATATTGATATCATTGACGAGATTAGAGAGAAATACGATCCATTGTCAGAATTAGTGCGACCACATATAACTATTGTTTTTCCTTTTGAAATGGATATTACAAATGAAGAGTTATCTATAATAATTGAGAATAGATTTAAAAATATTGAATCATTTGTAATTGAGATGCAAGGTTTTAGTAAATGTGAGGATAGATTTGGAAACTATCTTTTTTTAAATGTGGTAACTGGAATGGAGAATATAACACAGTTACATGATTTGCTTTATAGTAACGAATTTAGTGCATTTGATTTGGGGTTACCATATATCCCACATATGACAGTTGGTAAGTTAGATGATGCAAAACAGTTAAATGATGCATTTAATTCAGTAAAAGATAATGAAGCTGTGTTTAAAAGCAGAATAACGAAAATAACAGTGGAGATGATAGGTGAAAATGAGGAATCTATTATCATTATTGAAAAGGAATTATGCTGATAAAAGATTCTTGTTTACACATTGTGTAATGTATGGTTGCGTGATATAATATACACATAGTGTAAACAGGAGGCGATAATTTATGGAACGATTAACCGAATGTCAAAACGAAATAAAAAAACTTCGTGAATCCACAGGAATGAATCGTAAAGAGTTTTGTGAATGTTTCAATATCCCATACAGAACGGTTACAGAATGGGAAAGAGGGACTCGCAATGCGCCGGATTATGTCCTCAGACTTTTAGCAT
>JAQXKO010000006.1 GCA_029010495.1 Clostridiales bacterium
GTATGTCCGTCATTGACTGTTACAGTTACTGAGGTTTGATTATTTGCCTTATCTATGGCAACTACAGTTACAGTTCCTGTTCCTTTTTCAAGGGTATATTTATTGTTAGCATCAGGTGTTAATGTAACATCATTTGCCGTAACGCTTGCAACGCCAACATTATCAGAAACTTCAAATTCTACTGTATCGCAATAGGTCTTACCGTCTTCGATACCCGCAATCACAGGCTTCATCAAGTCTCTCCAATGAGCCGTGTAGGTTCTGTCGCCGGTGCTGCCCGTGGCGATGGTGACAGTCATATTGTCCTGACCGGAGATGTCGGTGCCGCTCCAGCCTGTGAAGGTGAAGCCTGGCCGGGTGGGATTGGTCAGCGTGATGGCATCACTTTCCACCGTATAGGTTGCCGGGTTGCTGGCTGTGCCGCCATCTAAATCATAGGAAATGTTGTAGGTTTTCGGATCGCCGTATTTTGCCGTCAGGGTAATACTCTGCGTGACGGCTTCCGTAAATTCGTATTTGGTATCGCCGTTGTACCAGCCCGCAAATGTGTTGTAGGCATCATTTATGGGGTTGTCAGGCTGAAGCGCTTTTGCCGTGTTGGTATTGAAAAACCACTGGAGGATAGGGGCAGTGCCGCTGCCACCGTTCAGGTCAAAGCTGACGGTATGATATGTGCCGCTGACCGTACCGGATGATATATTCTGAATACCGCCGTAGTAAACGCCGCCGCTGATGGTGCCGTAGTTCTTGACCGCATCGTAGAACACGGTGCAGCTGTCGGCACTTGTGTTCTTAATTGTGCTGTTCGAACCTGCCGTAACCATGCCTTTGATTGTACCGCCGTTTACGAGAAGGGATGCATCGAAACTCATATTGACAGCATCCGACTTTCCATTCACTGTTTCTGTGCAAGCCTCGATGGTGCCGCCGGATATGGTAAAAGTGCTAAAGTCAACACGCACGCCTCCGCCATATTTTGCGCTGCAGCCCCTGATGGTGCCACCTCTCATGGTAAAGTCATTTTCGTGAAACACGCCGCCGCCGAAGCTGGACGCCGCACTGCAGTTCTCAATCACGCCATCGCTCATGGTAAAGTTGCCGATGTTAAACACACCGCCGCCACCCCCGGAGGCATAGGGTACTGTCGAGCTGCAATTTGCAATGGAGCCGCCGCTCATGGTAAAGGTAATTGCGTTAAACACGCCACCGCCTTCTGTTGCGCTGCAATTTGTAATGGCTCCGCCGGTCATGGTCATGCTGCCACCGCCAGACATGGTATGCACACCGCCGCCTTTCTTTGCTGCTTTGCAGCCTTGGATGTTGGCACTGCCGGTCATGGTAAAGTTGCCGCCATCGACCTCTACGCCGCCACCATAATCTGCGGTGCAATTTGCAATGGTGCCACCGCTCATGGTAAAGCTGCCACTGCCGACATACACGCCACCGCCAAAGATTGCATTACCGCCGGTGATCACGCCGCCGGCAGGTAAAGTGCTGTCTGTATGAGTTGAGGTCTTGTTGCTGTCCTGCAAGGTCAGATTGCCGCCGCTTCCCAATTTTATCACCGAATCGCTGCCGGTCATGTTGATCGTATAGCCGTTCAGGTCAAGGGTGACGGTGTTTGTAACGTTCAGAGCAGTGTCGATGGTATAATCCTTAGTCAGCGTTACCGTGCCGCCGCCGTTTAGCAGGTTCTGCAGTTCGGTGGCGTCCTCATTAGCCGCAAATACGGTTATCGGAACGCAGGACAATACCAAGAATATTGCCAATACTATGCTTAAAATTCGTTTTTTCATTTTGTTGCCTCCTATTAATTTATGTTAGGTTTGTATTTGGGGTTATATTTCATAACAAACAGCTCCAATGCTTCTTTAAGCACCGCTATTTGTGATTTCAAATAAAATTCATCCTCAAACAGTGCGTAATGTACGCAGGCTCTGATCAGAATGAAAATCAGCGGTGTCAGCTTTTCGCGGGGAATCCCCAGCTTTGGCTCTAAACTCTTTGCATATTCGGTATATCGTTCATCTACACCCTGAAAGAACTTCTGACCGTACTGCCTGTATTTCGGGTGAGTATAAACCTGATACATAAGTCTGTATTTCTTGCCGTGTTTTTTTGCCGTCCAGTAGGGTATCTCGTCCATAAACCGCCACAGGTCCTCCACATCCGTGGGGGCTTTCGCCATAAAATCATCTTCCACCTTGCTCATACAGTATTCGGTGGACTTAACGATAAGGTCATCAAGATTGTCAAAATACAGATACAGTGTCGCAACACTGCAATCGCAGGCTTTTGCAATAGCTTTAATTCCGATAGAGGAAAATCCGTTCTCCGCATAGCAGTTGAAGCAGTTTTCCATTATCTCAATTTGCTTTGCCCTGCGGGCTTCTTCATTTTGAGGGCGCAATATAATACCTCCTTCCCCGTAACATAGTGAACGGTCGTTTATATTATACTATATTTGCTTTGATTATTCAAGAGGTACAGAGCAACAATATCTGGAATGTCAAGCAAAAATAACAGAACTACTAAATGCAATTCTTTAGATTTAGAGTTATCAAAGCTTGGCAATCTAGCTTATGACTTTATTAATTGGTAATCAGCAATAATACACGATAAAACAAAAAGAGCTATCAGACTTTCAAAAAATCTGATAGCTCTTTACTTTTACAATAATTCAAATTATGTTGCCATTTTGTTGCCAAAAAGCATATACAATCAGCAAAATCCCAGTAAAATAAGGCTTTTTCGGGAGTGTGAATTTATTCCCATTCCATAAATTATACTTTGCACTAAGCATATTTGCTTAAGTTTTATGTGATGATTATGGATATATTACTGTTATTTTATGTAGTTGTTTTGGTTTATCGGAGATTTGTTGCCAAAACGTTGCCAGAAACATAATTTATCATTTTATTCTTACCAAATTACTATTGGGGTTAAGTAACTAGGCCAGTGAGTATATGCTGAAGCTATCGTTGATAGATATGCTTATACAACAACCCGGCATGAAATAGGTAAATCAACTATACGTAAATACTGTGATAATCTAAGTAACTGAAGTGGAGCTATAAGGCGTACCGCCGGTACGCAAAAGAGCGTTACCGGAGCTGATTCAAGCTCAGCTCTGGAGCTTTCGCTCCGAAATAATCACATATATTATTATCATCCCCTGCTTTATAAGCACTGTTACTAATTTTTCTCATCACTGACAATCAATCCATCTTCCACCGTAATGATTCGTTTGCAGTGTTCAGCCACTAACTTATCATGCGTAACAATAATGATAGTAATTCCATCCTTGTTAAGTTCCTCGAAAAGTTCAAGAATCTCAAGTGTTGTCTTACTATCAAGGGCTCCAGTAGGTTCATCAGCAAATATTACACTTGGCTTATTTATAAGCGCTCTTGCAATAGCAGTACGCTGCTTCTGTCCTCCTGAAAGTTCCTTAACATAAGCATTCTTCTGATCAACAAGACTGACTCTTTTTATTACCTCTAAAGCTAGGTCTTTATCCTTGCCTGTTACCTTCTTGCCAAATGAAAATGGAAGGGTTATATTCTCCATAACAGTATAGTCATCAATAAGTGCAAAATCCTGGAGAACAAACCCGTACTTTTCATTTCTAAACTTAGCTGCTTTAGTGTCACTCATCTTACCAATCTCGGTTCCATCAATCATGCAGCTACCTTCCTGATAATCCTCTAAACCAGCAATGCAGTATAAAAGGGTTGACTTGCCAGCTCCACTGGTACCAACAATAGCTACCATCTCACCATCTGCTATAGTTAAATCCACACCATTAAGTGCATTAACAGGGTTCTTTTTGCCCTGGTTATATATCTTTTTAAGTCCTTTAACTTCAATCATAGTCTTCTCTCCACTTACTTATGCAACGATACAAGCATGCCTCTTGTTGTCTTTTTTCTAAAGGCCAAATATATGCTAAAGCACATAAACAATCCGAAAATCAAGTACGAGGCCAAAGCAATCGACACATAATTACTAATCAAAACAAATGCCATCTGATTAACAATAGCATAATATTCCACCAAATAAACTAAAGTTATAAATATGACAAACGATACTAGAATCGTTCCAACTGTATTACCTAGCAATATCAAATAATTACGTTTTCTAGATGCACCAATTATTGTATAAACAGCCATATGCTTTGAGCACTTTGATACTATTAAGTTTGTTAGTGCATAGATACTTACTAACATTATTATAATGCCTGTCACGATATAAGGAACATAAGTAAGCAGTATCTGTTGCATCTTTTTATCAGACTCTTTATAAAAGTAATCAATTGTAACACCACAGCCGTCTATATTTTTTATAATATAGTTAATTATACTTTCAGTCTTTTCTTGACTTATATTATCTTTTATTTTAACGAAATATACATTGGATTTTGGCAACTCTATATTCATGCTTCTAAGAACTTCATTAGGAGCCAAAATAAGCATACCCTTGTTAACGCTTCCGTCCTCATTTTTTATAACATTAACAAAGTCTTTAGGAGTATGGTATATTGACTCATATGACATATCGCCAGCGTAATAATAGCCATTATCACCTATAACACCCGCATCATCATTAACTACTCCGATAACTTTACATTTAATTTTACAGCAGTCAGGAAAATCACCAGCCAAATTATAGCTTTCAATATCAATTAAGTCACCCACAATTAAGCCTTTATTATTAGCTCCTATAACAATTGGCAATACACCTTTTTTAATACAATCTTTAATAATCTTTTCATTAAACCATATACCCTCTTTAACTCCACATTTCCAACTATCTAGGCACCAGCTGTCATAAGCAAGTATTTTATTATTATAATCATTTCCTACGGTCGCATCTGCCTTATAAGTATAAAAAACTTCATCTATTTCATCACAGCCATCAAAATTCAATCTATCCCCATTCGATGCAACATACACGCCTTTTTCTATATTCAACTGCTTAAAGGGCGCATACTTTGACATTTGAAAGTAATACATTGAAAAGAATACAATGACTACTAATGACACAACTGCCATTGTAATAGCTGTAATGAGGTTACTTTTTATGTGGTCAATAAATTCTCCAACCATCAAATAAACCGTTCTCATATATACTCCATCCCTACACTAATAGTTTTCTAACCTTACCCTTGGTTCCCCACAGTGAAAATAAAAATACAGTTATTATTGTAAATAAATATATAAGTGCTGGTAATCCAAGATATATCTTCCAGTTATAAAAGTCCTCCATATAGTAATATATTTTTTCAAGGACAAGTTTTTCGGTCATAATAAATACTACAATACCCACAAATGAAGCTATAAAAAGAAAGATAGCCATTACACCTGTAAAATAAGCAGCAGCTTTACTATGCTTACATCCAAGCAATTTCCATACTCCTAACCTGTATTTACTTTCATTGAGTAAATAAGAGTACATCATAATAATCGTACTAATAACAATAACCAGGATAAGAGCACTGCTTAATAGGATTATTCTGGCTATGCTTTTAGCATCAGGAATATCTCCTTCATCTCGAATAAGTTCGTATTTACCACCCACATTTTTATCGAGTTCCATAGTCAAATAATTAATCTGACTTTGGCTAATAATACTATTAGTGCTCAATGTTAACGATAAAATGTCTATGTCATAAAAACATGTTATTGGTAGATTTACTATTCCGAAAGCATATCTATCTGGGGTATATATTTCACCAACTATTTCATAAGGAATATTATTAATTACCAGTTCTCCATTAATTTCTTTATCATAATCATAAACCACTGCTACTGGTCTTTTATTAATCACATCATCTTCAGTAATTGTACGCCCCCATTCTAATCTTCTTTGGTCACGTATAGTACTTTCGCTAGTAGCGTATTGACCATCCTTATACAAAGCATATCCATATAGTTGCTTTCTTCCCTTATCCGAATTTTCTTCAAATACTGGTTTCATTACTGATACATCATTAATTAAGTTAGGATATTTTTTTGTACAATTTATTACAGCCGGCTCCACATCATCATATTCAACTTTATCAGTAAATCTTATCTCGATTTTAAGTGTTCTCAACACATCCTCATTAACTGCTTTTGAATTATTTACAATTACTCCTGAAAGAAACAATACGCCTATAATTAATACCATCTGCATTAAAAAGATCATAATTACATATTTAGTTTTTTCGACCAAGAAACTTCTTAGCTGTTTAACTATAATCATTATTTTTCTCCCAACTATTTACGATATTCGTAGTTAAGTTCATTTTCCTTTGCGTACTTTTCTCCTACTGTTCCTTCGCCAACAATCAATGTCAAATCTCCACAATTATTAAACGAATTCCATATTGCAGAAACACTATCTGGTATATCAATCTTGGTCAACTTCTGACTATTATTAAAAGAATCCTTAATCATAAGTATATTGTTACTAAGGTTTATTTCTGTTGTGTTCTCTAAATCACAAAATGAGCCTCTAATTGCTAAAATACTGTCTGGTATATTATATTTTTCTAAAGGAATCTTATTAAAAGTGTTGCCAATACTTACACAGTCCTGACTAGTTATTTCTGAAACATCCGTTAACTGACGGCACTGATTTATGTTAATATATCTAGCATTCTTACCAAAACTCAGCTTTTTAAGGTTTGTGCATCTTGCAATACTAATAGAACTGCATGATGCCGGATATTCTATTTCTACCAAATTATCATCTATGTCATTAACGAATGATAAATAAAGAACTTTTCTTCCCTTAAATTCTTCAGGAACAACTAGCTTGTACTCTTGATTAATTGACTCATTATCAAATGATAAATATACCCCTTCTTCTTCGTAACTAGATTCAGAATAACCCACAACATCTGTATGATATTTTAAATAATCCTCTTTTAACTGAGAGTCTTCTATGGCGTATTTTTTCTTAATTTCATTTTCTTCTTCGTCACGATATACAATTTCAAGTTCTATACCTGATCCACTAGTTGGTCTATTATCAAAGTCATTAACATTGGCTGTTGACTTAAATAACTTTTCATGGCTATCAATTGTAACAACTATTACCTCGCCATCATTTTTAAGGGTATCAGTCGGATTATCTTGAGGTCTATCAGCCTCTTCTTTTGCTTTATTAAGCATACCTTTTATTCCCCAAAAAGATAACCCTAAAACTGCCATTATTGCTACAATAACTATAATTCTGTTCCTCATAGTATACTCCTTAATCCTAGTAAAGCTGTGACATGTATATTACATATCACAGCTTATAACAAATTTAATTGAAATAATAATCCTGCCATACAGTCATGGTTAAATCATCTGTTATTGTTGGACTATAATAATTAGTTGACAATTTCATGTTATGAACATATCTATATGAACTATTCAAACTAATGCCTTTCCTCAGTTTGAAATAACTAAAGAAATCACTTTCAAGGCAATTTCTCATCATTGCTTTAAGTAACAAAGTAATTATTAACTATTATTTCATGAAAAGTAATAACAAATAAATTGTAGCATATATAAGTTGTAAATGTCAATATTCTTTGCGTGAAACGACATAAAACCACTTTAAATGGCCAAAACAGGCAATAATTCAAATGCAATCATCTCATTACTCATCAACCACTTAAATGATTCTACCATCACTAATCTCAATAATTCTTTCACACTGTGCTGCCACCTGTGAATCATGAGTAATAATAATTACTGTTTTTCCTTTTTCATTTAGTTTCTTAAACACATTCATAATTTGCTCCGTTGTTTTACTATCAAGTGCTCCTGTATAGTATGGCTTCATATTATATCGTTTTATTATTTTTTATTAACTACACTTAATATTTTAAGCAAAATATTATTAATTGTAGTTGATTATTTTATATTAATCCTATCACTTTTGACCTAAAAATTCAATATAATGTCGTTTCCCCTCCCGCCTATAGATTTTTCTATTTAGGAAATATACAATAATATCATATTGATGACAAATTTGATTTTATTTACCCAACTACCAACACCGTACAAAAATAAAACCCTTACTGACATTTCGTAATGAAATCAGTAAGGGTTATTTAATGCTTATATTTTGAATAATTTATCAAAAATTCATTCGATTTTGTATAATATGCCTGTTGCCAGTCTGTTGCCAAAACTTAAATAAATTTGCTTGGAACACGCATAAATAGGGACTTTTTTAGCCAGTGTTTACTATTCCCACTCAATTGTTCCTGTAGGCTTCGGAGTTAAATCATAAAGTACACGGTTTATTCCCGGCACCTCAGCTGTAATTCTTGATACAATCTTATCAAATACTGCATAAGGTACTTCTTCTACAGTTGCCGTCATGGCGTCAACCGTGTTAACGGCACGTATGATACATGGCCATTCGAAGCTTCTGAGGTTGTTTTTAACCCCCACTGATTTGTAGTCAGGTACAACAGTGAAATACTGCCAAACCTTTCCTTCAAGACCTGCATTTTTAAATTCTTCACGAAGTATGGCATCCGACTCTCTGACTGCTTCCAATCTGTCTCTGGTAATCGCACCCGTACAACGTACACCAAGTCCAGGACCCGGGAATGGCTGACGGTCTACCATCTCAGAAGGAAGACCGAGTGCACGTCCGATTACTCGAACCTCATCCTTAAATAAAAGCTTGATAGGCTCTACCAGTCCCTCAAAATGAATATCTTCAGGAAGACCTCCTACATTATGATGAGCCTTTACAGGGCCTGACTCAAGTATATCAGGATAAATTGTTCCCTGTGCAAGGAAATCTACATCCTCAAGCTTTCTCGCTTCTTCTTCAAATACTCTGATAAATTCTTCACCGATAATCTTACGCTTTTTCTCCGGCTCTGCAACTCCTGCAAGCTTGTCAAGGAAGCGGTCCGTTGCATCTATGTAAATGAGATTTGCATCCATTTGGTTTTTAAACACCTCAATTACCTGCTCAGGCTCACCCTTTCTTAATAATCCATGATTTACATGAACACACACGAGCTGCTTTCCGATTGCCTTTATAAGCAATGCAGCAACAACTGATGAATCAACTCCACCCGAAAGTGCGAGAAGCACTTTTTTATTGCCAACCTGTTCTCTTACTGCTGCTACCTGCTCTTCAATAAATGTTTTTGCAAGAGCTTCGGTTGTAATTCTTTCCATTGATTCCGGTCTTACGTCTGCCATATTTTCCTCCTGTTAAATAAAATAATATACTCATATGCAATAGTTTAATAATTATTGCACCGGTACCCGTACATTTTCACTCTACAATATACTTCTGGCGCTGTCAAGCAGTTTATATTGTTGACGAAAGCTTTTTAAGCACTTCATTTTTACCGAGAATAACTATTACATCATCCTTGATAAAGATTCTGTCCGCTGCCGGCGATATATCCAGTTCGCTGTTTCTTTTGACCGCAATTACATTTACACGATATTTCTGACGCAGATTAAGCTGAAGGAGATTTTTGCCTACCCATTTAACCGGAACAGGAATTTCCGCTATTGAATAGTCTGCCGTAAGCTCAACCGCATCCAGAAAATTACCGAAAGCAAGGTTTTTAGCAAGATGATAACCCATTTCTCTTTCAGGATATATTATTTCATCTGCTCCGACCTTTGTAAGCACTTTGCCGGCCATTTCATCATATGCCTTGGCAATTACATTTTTAACGCCTGCCTCTTTGGCGCTCATTATTGCAAATATTGCAGAATTCAGATTACTTCCCATTGACACGATTACGCCGTCAAAATTGCTCATGCCTATTTCCTTAAGCGATTCTTCATCAGTCACATCCATACAGATTGCATGTGTCACATATTCTGATATGAAGTTTACATTTTTTTCATTGTCGTCTATAGCCAGAACCATACATCCGTTTGCCTCAAGCTGCATGGCCACGCTTCGTCCGAATCTTCCTAAACCGATTACTATATACTGTTTTTTATCTGAATTTTTTTTCACCTTTTTTACCTCTTAACCTATTAATACCTTTCCCTCAGCATGAGAAGCTGATGATGTTCCGTGATTTGAATTAAATGCAAGTGCCAGCGTAATCGGACCGATACGGCCAAGATACATTGCAAGTGACACGATAAGCTTTCCGGCCACATTTAAGCTGCCCGTCATGCCTCTTGACAGACCTACGGTCGCAATTGCCGAGGTCATCTCATACAACGTATCCAGAAAATCATATGGCTGTACTACCATAAGTGCCATCGTAAGGATTCCAAGCACCGAGAATGAAAAAATAATGATTGCAACGCACCGTCTTATGATTGTATCGGTTATCCTCCGGTTATTGACCACAACCTCTCTGCTTCCCTTAATATTCGATATAACCGATGCCAGAAGAAGTGTAACGGATACTGTCTTAACACCGCCTGCCGTCCCCGCCGGTGAACCTCCTATAAACATAAATAACAGATATACAAGACAGCTTGCACCCCTGAAGCCTGATTGGTCAATCGTGGCAAAGCCTGCCGTTCTGAGAGTAACTGACTGGAACAGCGCCGCAAGACATTTTTTCGGGAATGACAACGGTCCGAGAGTGGCAGGATTATCATATTCAAACAGAAGTGTAATAAGCATGCCAGAAACAATGAGAAATGACGTAATGCGAAGTACTAATGAAGCATGAAAACTTAATTTTCTGCATTCTCCACTCTTCCTGACCTTGCTGCGGACTTTCCTTCCTATCTCCCAAAATACAGGGAAACCGAGACCTCCGGCGATAATTAATCCAATAGTGGTAAAATTAATTATTACATTATCCGTGTATGCGGTAAAGCTGTTGCCTCCCAGTAAATCTATACCCGCATTACAAAATGCAGATACAGCATGAAATACGGAATACCATATGCCGGCCGGACCATACTCCGGAACAAATACAAACGCATATCCCAGTGCTCCCAGAAGCTCTATCAGAATTGTAATCTTCAATATTTTGATTGTCAGCCTGACAAGACCTGTCATTGTGTCAATATTATAGGCATTCTGGATAAGCATTCTGTCTGACAGTGTAATTTTCTTATGAAGAACTATTAACAGAAGCGTCGTAAAGGTTACTACACCAAGTCCTCCCATCTGAATAAGCAACAACAGTATTATCTGTCCGATAACAGAAAATGTGGCACCGATATTTACTGTGGATAGACCGGTAACACATATTGATGATACAGCCACGAACAACGCATCCGCATAATCAATTACAACGCCCTTTTTCAGGCTGAAGGGCTGATATAACAGTATCGAGCCGATTAATGCTCCCAACAGGAAGCCAAGCATAATAATACGCGTTGTGGTAAGCAGCTTTCTTTTGATTTTAATTTCTCTATATTGCCTTTTTTTCATATTTCTTTCCGCCGGAGGCGAATCCAATCTATTATTTTATATCATATATCCGTTTTTCAACGGCTTAAGAATCAGTGAGTAATGTATCTTTATTGAAATGCTTACTCCTGACATTTTCTGTTCTTTGCAGACTTTACAATGTATAATATCAGGAGATAAATAATACAAATTACAAGTAATCCGCCAAATGCAATTATCGGATAGAGCATATATTCTATACCGTTCATACATAAAAACATGCAGCGGTCCCTTGTCTGTTCGAACGGAAATATATTATATGGTTCACACATCAATCCGTAAATAAATGATACAATGCCCGCAACAGCAACGCCTGCTCCCCATTTTATTACCTGATTTACCGGAGGCTTTGACTTTATATTATTGATACAGAATATCAAAAACAGAACAACCGGAACCGCAATCATCAGAATGAAGCTCAGACCATTGTCGATATCAAGAACAAATTCATCTACGGCATCGCCTGCAATAAGAATCAGCTCCATAATAAATCCAAGAATCAAACCGCCGAAAAAATTGTATGTTATTTTCTTCATAATGAATCTCCCCCTGTTAAAAAACAACACAAATCAATTTATGTTCTACAGTTATTATTTCTAAATAGTAATTTTTCCATCAATATATTATTATATCACAAGGAGTCGCACTTTGCACTAATTTTTAATAAATCTTAATATAAAATAAAACGTCCTGAAGTAACATTTATGCGCTATTTCAGGACATTTAATACTATGCATTATTTTACCGGGCTATATGTTCCCGGCAATACTATTTTAACGATTCTTTTTCCCTGTCATATACCTTTTTGGAATATACTGTAGATATGATTGCAACAGACACTATATATACAAGCAGCAGAATTGTACTTAATCCTCCGTCAGCAACAACAGAGGTAATAATGGTAAGTATACCGGCAATAACCATTGTAACTCCTCCGAAGAAATTGCTCTTTCTCCAGGTGTTGTCATTGTACATGCTCCAGCCTGTTCTTATTCCCAACAATCCGTTTTTCTTAGCCTTAGGAATAAAATTTCCAAGAACAATAAACATAATTCCCAGAAGAACACAGCTCACATTTGAAATGTTTATTTTCGCCTTATCCATACCCTTAACCGCTTCAACATATGAGCTGTACATCGAAAAGAAATGCATAACCGAAAACATTACTGCCTGACAAATGCCTATTATGATAAAAATTCTTCCGTTTAAAGCAGCCTCTGTCTTTTCCTTATCAGTTGCTGCATTAACAGACCTCTTTTCAAACCATCTTATAAGCAGTGTCCAGAATAATGTAATAAGCAGAATTACTACAGGAAAAATCAGTTTTTCGGTTCTGCTTCCCCACCTGTCAATATTTCCCTCAAGGTCATAGTGCATCGGGATTTTTTCGGGCAGAAGCTGCATTACCAAAGCAGTTACCGCTAAAGGAATTAAAGATATAAACCACATATGCTTGTTCATTTTTTTCTACCTCCGAATTGTTTTACCCACATAATAAGTTCGTCAAATACCGATGAATTGATTTCATAATATATAAAATTCTTTTCCTTATACTCTGTTACCAGGTCCGCTCCCTTTAACAGCTTCAGATGATATGAAAGCGCCGCCGAAGATATCTGAAGCCTTTGGGCAATCTCTCCCGCATTTAACCTTCCTTCCCTCAGCATCTCTAAAATAGCTCTTCGCTGACTGTCAGACAAAACCTTAAAAATATTTGTTTCGCTCATATTAATCACCTATTTAAAATTTTCTTTAAATAGATGATAACACATGGTATTAAAAAAAGCAAGACCTAATTAAAAATATTTTTAACCAGGTCTTGTGAATATAAATATACATATAATTATTATCAGTTTAATATTGACATTTAGGAACTGTGGCTCTGTCTACAATACCTTATTAAGGAAAGAAACAAGACGCTCCGACTTAGGGTAATCAAATATATCCTCTGCCGTACCTGCTTCGATAACCTTTCCCTGATCCATAAATACAACACGATCGGCCACTTCTCTGGCAAATCCCATTTCATGAGTAACAACAACCATTGTCATTCCCTGTCTGGCCAGCTCCTTCATTACATCCAGAACCTCACCGACCATTTCGGGATCCAGGGCTGAGGTAGGCTCATCGAAAAGCATTATTTCAGGATTCATACACAACGCACGTACAATTGCGATTCTCTGCTTCTGACCGCCCGACAACTGGCTTGGATAACCGGAAGCACGATCTGCAAGATTGACTCTTCTAAGCAGCTCCATCGCCTTATCCTCGGCATCCTTGACGGACATTCCCAAAAGCTTAACAGGCGCTATTGTCATGTTTTTTAAAATATTCATGTTTGGAAACAGATTGAAATGCTGGAATACCATTCCCATTTTCTGCCTGTATTTATTGATATCGATTTTTGAATCTGTAATATCAACTCCGTCAACAATGATGCTTCCCTCTGTCGGAATTTCTAAGAGATTAAGTGAACGCAGCAAAGTAGATTTGCCGGAACCCGACGGGCCGATAATTACTACTACCTCGCCCTTGTTGATGTCAATATCCACATCATCAAGTGCCTTGATGGTTTCACCTTTATAGTACTTTTTCAGGCCTTTAACTGAAATGATTTTATCCGAAATATTATCGTTCATTAGTTCTCAGCCTCCTCTCCAGTTTACCAACAAGACTCGTCAGAATCACAACTAAAACCAAATAGATGCATGCCACACCGATTAAAGGAAACATTGCTTCAAATGTTCGTCCTCTTATCAGGTCGCCGGCTTTGGTAAGGTCATGAACACCTACATAGCCCGCAACTGATGTTTCCTTTATCAACACGATAAATTCATTACATAAAGCAGGAAGAACGTTTTTGAAAACCTGAGGAACTATTACATATCTCATGGTCTGAAGATAATTAAATCCAAGAGAACGGCTGGCCTCAAACTGACCGTTTGAGATGGACATAATACCACCTCTTAATATTTCTGCAACATAAGCTCCGGAGTTGATACCAAAAGCAAAAATAGCAATAGGTACACCGTTTGTGGCAGATTCAAAAATGATAAAATACGCAATCAATAATTGAACAACCGTTGGAGTTCCGCGGATTACCGTAAGATAAATTCTTGCGATTAAATCCAGAATCGTCAAAAAAATAAAACCAAAGCCTTTGCGCTTACGCATAATTTCAATGTTTTTATCATAAGTTGAACGAATAGAAGCAATAACCACGCCAATGGCTATACCAATAAGAGCTGCAAAAAAAGTGATTTCAAGCGTGTTGCCTAATCCCTGAAGAATCAGTTTATATCTATCATTTTCAACAAATACAAATTTGAATTTATCACAAAAGGCTGTAAACCAGTCCATGTTATTTCCCCAATCCTATTTTATGTATTTAGCAACAATCTTATCAATTGTGCCGTCATCCTTTAACTTTTTAAGTGCATCGTTAACCTTATTTAAAAGCTCCTCATTATCCTTGCTGAAGCAGATTGCGTAATCCTCGTCAGCATATGAAGTATCAAGAATTTTCAATCCGGCATTCTTTGATACATATGCCTTTGCAGGCTCATTGTCGATAATAACGCAATCAACCTTGCCCGTCTTAAGAGCCTGAACGGCATCAGCACCTGACTTAAATCTGGTAATAGCGCTCTCGCCATAATCCTCTGTAGCATAAATATCGCCTGTTGTATCCTGCTGAACACCAATCTTAATATCAGATGAAAGGTCATCTGCAGTCTTAATTGAAGAATTCTCAGCTACGATAATGGACTGAATACCCTTTGCATAAGTATCGGAAAAGCTGACACTCTTCTTTCTGTCTTCCGTAATTGTCATTCCGGCCATACCCATGTCATACTTACCGCTCTGTACACCTGAAACGATGGAACCAAACTCTACATCTTCAATCTGTAATTCCATATCAAGTTCCTTTGCAATTGCTTCTGCAATTTCTACGTCAATACCTGCATATTTTTCACCATCAACGTATTCATATGGCGGAAATGTGGCATTTGTGGCCATAACCAATTTCTTCTTATCGGATTTTGAACTGCCACAGCCTGATAATACAGACATTGCCAATACTAAAGTAATGATTAATGACACATACTTTGTTAATTTTTTCATAACCAGTCTCCTTATAATTGATTTTTAGAAACAACACAAAAAATGCACATGCCCTCGGGCATATGCACCTTCGCAGTCAGTTTCTCATTATCTGATTTATAATAGTATAAATTATAACACTATGATGATTGACTGTCAATAATATTATTCTGACATTTTTATATGATTCTGAAAATAATATAATTATTTTTACATATACATCACTTTGAATTATACAAGTGAAAACCTCTCACTATATTTCCAATAAGGCAAATAGAACTAACCGTTACTTTTTCTGCTTCTCTTAAGCATTATCAAATCCCGGGAAATGCTTTTTACCTGCAATAGGTCTGCCGTTTGCATAAATAAAGCAATGAGAAAATGTCTGTTTATGCCAAAGGCTGTTGTCTGCGGAATAAATGCAGTATTCTATTATAAAGACAATGTCGTAATTGTCGACACTGTTTGATTAATTATTATACTTATAATAAATTATACAACAATACTTCTAAAAGTTTTACATATCAGGTCCTATTTGTATAGACAATTTCTCTCATAATAATTATAATTAAAAAAAACACCTACAAAGGAGAGTTTATAAATGGAAAATAAAGCAAAACCAAAATTAATTGGACTGATTATTTATATCATCATTCTGGGTATTGCCGTTCCGGTCGGAATACTTACAGATACCTTCAGCATTGAACAGATAAAAAATATTGTAATTGATTTATCAGTTATTATAAAACTGGTAATTATGATAGCAGGAGTACTTGCGGTTACAAATCTGCTGAACCTGTTACTCAGTCTTCCTAAGCCAAAAAATCACAGGACCCGTTCACTTCTGTCGATTTTCTGCAGTCTTATAAAATATGTTGCAGGAGTTGTTATTCTCTGTTGGGGTCTGTCAATCATAGGAGTAAATATCTCAACTATAGTAGCCAGTGTCGGAATAGTTGCACTCATTATCGGCTTTAGCGCAGAAAGTCTGATTGCAGATGTCGTTACAGGAGCATTTATGATTTTTGAAAACCAGTACAATGTCGGTGATATCGTTGAAGTAGACGGTTTCCGTGGCATAGTTACAAATATCGGTATCAGGACAACACGCATTACCGATACAGGAGATAACGTGAAAATCATCAATAATTCTGCTATGAAAAATATTCTTAACCGTTCTGACAAGCTTTCAAGAAGTGTAAGCGATATCTGTATTCCATACAATACCGACCTTGAAAATCTTGAATCGCAGCTTCCAAATCTTATGAATGACATCTATGTGCAACAAAGTGAAACCTTTAAAGCTCCTCCAAGATATCTCGGAGTTCAGTCTCTTTCTGACAGTGCAGTTGTATTGCGCTTTGTTGCAGATGTTGACGAAAAAGATATTTTCTCGGGAACACGTATTCTAAATCACGACCTTCTTCTCGGTTTCAGAAAACTTGGTGTTGAGTGTCCTTTCCCACAGCTGGATGTACATATGGATAAGGATGTGAAGCCGGATAATAATGATTCTTCGGAAGAATAATGGCTTATTTATTTTCATGAAGGGAGGCCAAAATACGAATGAATGAAATACAAGACCATGCTCCCGAATTTATCAGAAATGATATGGAATTCCAAAATCCTGTGGAAAAAAGTGTAAATATGGGTCTGGAATTTCCCAAGCCCACAGATTCTGTATGTCTAAAAGACGAATTCAACCAACATTATCAGGAAGAAAGACCGGAAAACAGGTCTGGAAACTCCAAATTTAAAAAATTAATTTTTATGCCGATTGCTACCGGCATAGCTACCGTTTCCATAGTTTTTTCATCATTTAATTATGACCCTCTCAGAAATGATTTTCTGTCAGACAATAAAAAACCTGTGATAAGTCAGCCGCCGGCAGCAGACATAACCGATTCGACTACGTCACATATTCCTACACCTGCTCCTATTGATAATGTTGATGAAGACGATGATGAAAGCTTTCCTGTATTATCAAACCTAAAGCCTGATTTTGACGGTATATACGCATGGAGCGGAGCCGGCTCTGAAGAATATGTAAGGTTTCATAATCCGGATAATACAGATATGACCTTCCTTGAAATGGGAAGCGTATGGGGCTCATTAGGAAGCTATGATGAAAATGGGAATCTTATACCTTTTACAGTATCAAAGCTTTCAAATGCAACTTACGATGCTGATACAAATACATTGACGCTGGAAAACTTTACCGGTTCAGTACTTGATGTAAATCTTATGGGAAACAGCTTTAAGATAAATCTCATAGGAGACAATTTTCTTGATCAAATAGTTGTATGGGGTGCCGGATATGCCGGAAGCGTCACATTTTCCGGTTCGGGAACACTTACCGTAAATAAGAACGGTAACGCACCGGACGATATAGGAATTTTCCTTAAAAGTGAAGGAAGCCCAAGCTGTATTATGGTTGATAATGGTGTAACGCTTGAGGTTTACGGAAACCCGGCAATTGTTATAAATTTATCAACACTTGAAACGGTTTTATATCACAAAAAATCTATTGAAATGACAGGCGGGGAATGTATGGCAGTGGATGATGAAAATTATTCGGTCGTGGATAATGGTCAATTGGCCACTTACGTAAAGTTTGCTCCGCGTAAATAAAGTTTTGTATTTTTTTATAAAAAAATATAATTACATATAACAGAACATCTTTTACGTCATATATTATATAAAACAATAATTTGGTGCTTGATGCATAATTATCCCTATCCCTTCGCCATAAGCCGTGAAATGACTGATGCACCTCCACACAGCCGTCAGGAAATTCCGGAGAAAAGATTGCATGCGGGATAGTGGAACGATGGACAGCCGGCTGCTCCATAAAAAAGACATGTGAATAAAACATGCTTAATTAAAGCCAGCTCTTCCTCAGTTTATCCATCAGCTCCATTACATATAAGGTCTCAGACAAAGGCATTGATTCACTTTCCTTTTTCCCACGTCGAATCATGTCCAGTGACTCTCTTATTTCGTATTCATATCCGGTAATCTGCGCAGGTACATTCAGCTGTTTTATCAATGCATCTCCACAGTCATATACCTTAATTGTGTGCGGATTATTAATATTATCGACCTCAATATAACCCTTTTCACCATAGAAAATTCCTCGTCGGTCCGAACGCCCATATATACTGTGTGTTGAAACTGCCAGCTTTCCGTCAGGATATTTGAATATGATAGTCTCCTGCCCGTCTACTCCTGTTTCAGTCATGACAACAGAGGCTTCCGGTCCGATAAAATCTTTACCAAAATGCATAATTACGAAATTTATACCGTACACACCAAGGTCAAGAAGAGCTCCTCCGGCCAATTCAGGGCGAATTATACGTTCTTTGTCCGCTATCGAATATGATAAATTGCAATTTAATGTTTTTATTTTTCCGATAATATCTGATTCAATCAGCTCATTTATCATATGTCTTGATGGCATATATCTCGTCCAGATTGCTTCAGCAAGATACACCTTCTTTTCCTTTGCCATCGCAATGATTTCTTCAGCCTGAGAACTATTTTCAGTAAACGCTTTTTCACACAAAACATTTCTGCCATGCTCTATGCAAAGCTTCATATGCTGAAAATGATGCGAATGAGGCGTAGCAATATATATTAAATCAACACTATCATCCTCTGCCAGCTCCTCATAGCTTCCGTAAGCCCTGGCCGCACCGTGTTTTTGGGCAAATACTGCCGCTTTTTCATAAGTTCTCGAAGCAACCGCATATAAGTTGACATCCTCCATGCCATTAATTGTGTTCGCCATCACCTCAGCAATATTTCCTGCCCCCAAAATACCAATATTCATAACCGCCTCCCTGTTAAGTTATTATTTCAGCTTATTCATTCTGCCAAAAACCAATAAAGCCTCTGCCCTAATCTTCTATTTTTTAAATTGCAGTGTTTTCTTCGCATCAACCGGAGAAGTAACCGAGATAACATTTTCATTTGTTTCCTGAAAAATGTTTTGGAACGAATACTCTTTATCGCCAATGTATATACAGAAAGATTCCGCTTTGTCATAGCGATAAGCTTTTTGCTGAAATTTAAAAACATAATTTCCTTCATGTTCACCAATCGGCAAACCTGCATCGCCGGCAAATTCGTCTTCAAAGCAGACGATAACGCTTTCGCCGTCCCCGTTAAAGGTAAGGCTCCCAACCACGGAACGAAAAACGCCGTTATGAGCGGCAGGCTCCGGTGTGTCTGCATTGGGCGGTTCGTCGCCACTGCATCCTGAAAGAAAAACGGCAAACAAATATATAAAGCAAAGCAATATAGGGAATTTAACTGATTTTTGCCTTTTAACAATGTGATTGAACTTATTTTCAAACAAAGCAGTAATCCTCCATAATGTTTTAATTAACAAGACTGTCCTATGAACAATTCTATCACAAATTCATTTATATTTCATCAATATTTTTCACAATTGATATTTCACGCTTTTCAATACTGTTCAATCATCCTCATCCAAGACTCTTCTGCCTTGCTCGGATTCTTAATGGTTCATATAGTGTTGGTATCATGATCTAGTCCTCCTCAGGTATAATACTTTCCGGTTCTCCTTGAATCCTCTTAATTGTTTCCCTTTGCTGTTGTGACAACTCCGACACCCTCTTCTTTTCAACCACCAATGCCCACCATACCGTGAGATTTATAGGACAATCTCCTCATGTTCGTGGTCCTACAATCCCAAAGTCACCCATTCTCGGCGGATAGTCCCAGCCTTCATTAAACGCTTCCTCCGGTGTCAGAATTTCTGTCTTACCGCATACTTCACAAATGTGTATTAGTTTCTTATCCATTTTGTTCCTCCTCTCAAATTGAATCACAAATTGTGACTTCAAGTTAACATATACAATTTAGCGCCGCCATAATTATCATTACTATAAAATTACTTATCTGTTTTCTCGGCATAATTTCTTAATATAATAACAAGAAAGTCGTTTTACTATTTGCTAAATCCTATGCCCATGAAATTATTCTCATTTCTTTTTACGCAAAAAGGCAACCCCAAGCCGTCCTCCAACACCTCGAAATTGCCTTTCCACACTGTATAAACTTTACTTTCATCCTTGCCAGTCCTTTTCCGACCTACAAATATTCCACTATGTCACAGCCCCAAATTCACATTTTTTATATAAATCCGGTACAAAAATCCCCTTCTAAACTCCCACAACCCTTGCTGTTCCTAACCTTCTCCCAAAAATCAACTTCCTGCGTGATAACACACATTAATATTCAATCCTAAAATAATCCAAATACCCTTTATATTTATCCTGCGCCGCCAGACAAGTGTCTGTCAAATATCCCTTTTCATTGTTCCATTCTTTCAGCCCACGATAATAGAAAAGTTTTAAATTATCATCAATGATAAATGGAACAATA
>JAQXKO010000007.1 GCA_029010495.1 Clostridiales bacterium
ATATCAAAAGCCCCGCGATACACTCAGTTAAGCACCAAAGTGGGCTAACGCTTAAGTGCTCATGTGCGTATTGATGTGTGAAGCGGGGCCGTTTATTTAACCCAATATCAAAAGCCCCGCGATATACTCAATTAAGCACCAAAGCGTCCTAACGCTTAAGTGCTCATGTGCGTATTGATGTGTGAAGCGGGGCTATCTATTTATACCAATATCAAAAGCCCCGCGATATACTCAATTAAGCACATGAGTGGGCTAACGCTTAAGTGCTCATGTGCGTATTGATGTATGAAGCGGGGCTTTTTATAAAACATAACTTACCTGTTGAGATTCCTCGCAATGGTTTTGATGACCTCGTCAATTACAATAGGTTTTGACAGATGCCCATCCATTCCGGCCTCCAGGGATGACTGAACATCCTCGGCAAAGGCATTTGCCGTCATTGCAATAATTGGGATTGTAACGGCATCCGGACGATTATGAATACTTCGGATTGCCTTTGTTGCTTCATAACCGTTTTTATTAGGCATCATAACATCCATAAGAATCATATCGAATGTACCCTGTGGATTTTCTTCAAATATTTTAACGACTTCATCGCCATCGGAAGCTCTTGTAATTCGGATTCCCAGTTCTTCCAGCTG
Organism: Clostridiales bacterium; assembly: GCA_029010495.1. Taxonomy (GTDB): domain Bacteria; phylum Bacillota; class Clostridia; order Lachnospirales; family Lachnospiraceae; genus UBA3775. The sequence continues at coordinate 642 of JAQXKO010000007.1, forward strand.
AACAATAGCGATTTCCGCATTCAGATCATTGTCCTCAGCCAGAAGTATATTCAAACCGTTCAAATCAATATTGGCGGTCGAGACACTCTTTTTATTAATCTCACAAGCATCCGTAGTCTCCATAGGCAGATCAATGGTAAAAATTGAACCGACACCCTTTTTGCTCTCCACCAGAATAGTTCCGCCCATAAGATCAACATAACGCTTTGTGATTGCCATACCTAATCCGGTACCCTTATACTGCGTCCGGGCACCGCGCTCTTCCTGTGAAAACTCATCAAATATATGCTCGATATATCCTTCATCCATACCAATTCCGGTATCGGCTATTCGATATTGTACATTAATATGACTATCATCTTCACCGGAATTGTATTTTACCGTAAAGGTTATGCTTCCGCCGTCATTCGTAAATTTAACCGCATTTCCGAGAATGTTTACCAGCACCTCTCTGATACGCACCGCGTCAGTCAGCACATAAGAAGCCGGCGGCTCATCAAACTCGGTATTAAAGTTTATATTACGATTAGCAAGATATCCGTACATTATGGTCAGCACCGAATCCGTCACTTCGGCAATATTAACTGCCGAAGGCACGTATTTGATTTTACCGCTTTCGATGCGGCTTATGTCTAATACATCATTGATAAGAGCAAGCAAATGCTCTGAGCTGTCACTGATTTTATTAAGACAGCTCTTTATTTCGTGCGACGGATTATGCTTCATCGCAATATTGGTAAAGCCGATAATGGCATTCATCGGCGTACGAATGTCATGAGACATGTTGTTCAGGAAAGTACTTTTTGCCTCATTAGCTGATTCTGCCACCAAACGCAGCTGATTCAATTCCTTATTTGTCTCCTGCTCCAGTTTTACAAGCTGCTTACTGCGCTGCACCTTAATCAGACTGAAGAATGCGAGCAGCATCAGCAGTACAATTATGGACATGAATATCGTAAGTGTACGAACGGTAGAGTTCATCATGTTCATGGTATTGATTGCAACGCAGTCCGCGGAAATCAGAAGCATCAGAGTCATATCATAGTCATCCAGTGACGTAAGACAATAATAATACTCATTCCCATTCATCCTGATATTCGCAGACGCAATACCATTCCTGTCCAGCTGCTCTTTGACCTCGTCAAAAGTCTGCTCCTGCACATATTCAACTTCTTTTAGCGCCTTGTAAATGTTGCGGGCACCGATAACATCGTCATTTTCCGCATCAAAATATGCAAGTGTTCCGTTCTTTTTGATAATATAGGTTGCCGCCTTACCACCGTATGTCTTAGTTGTATAATACTGTTTGACCGTGTGTATATCCTTCAAAAGAACTACATTGGTAAAACGTACATTTTCCTCTCCCACTGTAACCGGGGTGTCCAGCTCATGCGAAAATACAAGAAAGCTGCCGTCAATATTATCAGTTTCAGAAACAAATGTATGACGAATATCTCCGTCTGTCAGATGGCTTACATCATGCCAGATGCCCACAGAGCCTTCTTTGAGATACCCTGTTCCCTGGTCATCCAGAAACATTACCCGGCTTCCGTACATATCCGTGCAGAACACATTTTCCAGCAGAGCGATATTGTCGCATAAATCCTGTATGCTTTCATAATGCTTTCCCTGCGAAGCATTATTAAGTCCTTCCACCATGTTCCAATGGGTATGAAGACTGCAGTCAAGATTTGCCTGAATCTGGGTAACCATTTCCTCCAACTGACCGGAACGCTCCTCAATAGTCAGCTTCATCAATGATTTACTCATATAAAATACGCCAAACGCCAGGACAACGACCAGAATAATTACAATCGCAACGGGCAAAATATATGTAGTTTTTCTTCTTTTTGTCTGCATATAAGTGTTCTCCCAAAATTTTCAAATGCGCCGTGTTTCAACTGCCTGTTTTTATCGCAGGATTATGTAATCTGTAGGTGCTTCCAGCTGTTTTTTCTCTTCCACCAGGCACTTGTTAAGGTATCCCTCTGCATTTAGTCCGGTCATGTCAACCTCCGATACTCCAATCTTCTCCATAATCTCGGACATATACCAGTCTCTTTCACCGTATATCAGGAAGGAATATGTCGCATTGCGATCAAGCTCCTTTCCGTCTATTGTCAGTGCATTGAGTGTATACCCGCCATCCTTCTTTGTAATATCCATAGTAAATCCGCTTGATACATAAAGCGTGCTGTCATTACATACCGCACCACGGTTTCCTGTCATGGAAAGTGTCGTTTCTACAAGTGTGTAGATTTGGGCACCCGTCAGCTCCATAAGCCCCGGCCAGCCGCCGTCATTTTTTGCCAGATAACCCAGATCCTTCTTGGTATAATCACCGCTGTAAATATCACTTGCAACATAGCAGGACTGCATAAATACCAGGTCTGCGCCCGAATATGAACGTATGGTATTTGCAACGGCAGAGGCTGCCTGATTGCCGTGTTCCTTGGTAAAATCGTTGGAGTAGCCGGTATTGATGTGAGCAACTGTCTCATTGCCCGGCTCTTCTCCTGCCAGCTCTTTATTAAATGCTTCAATCGCTTCCTTTGCTGTCTTAACTTCATCGTTCAGAATCATCTGAACAACATCGTGGGAAATGCGGAACATCTCATTTGAAGCCAGACGGATATACAGCTTATTCTGCTTAACATAAGGCTTCAGGTTCTCCATCTCCGGCATCAGCTCAAGCGTTACATCCTTCTTGTAAGGCACCATGTTTTTGCCGTAGGATATATGATCCTGACCCTGCTGATTAATCATGGCGTCCATAATATCCAGAATCAGTTTTTCACGCTCAGGGTTATCCATTCCCTTGTTAGATGCCGCAATCTGGAAAGTAGGATATGTCAGATACCAGTTATCCTTCTCTGTCTGACCAAAATAAGGCAACAACAGCACCTCATCCTGACCACGACCCGGGAATGATATTACATCGGCTCCGGTACCGCGAAACATGGCTGCTTTACCCTCGCTAAACATCTCCTTAGGTGTTCTGTTTGGATACGCTGCATCCTCAGCGCCAAGACCTACCTTTTCTTTAAAATCTAAAAAATTTTCAAAAATAGGAAGCCATATTTCTTCAGAAAGCTCCTTTGCGACGCCGCTTTCATACTGCTGGCGCCACTTACGTCCCTCCATGCTTTGAAGCATCGGAATTGACGCGCCCTGTAAAACCTCCAAACATGTATAATCTGCAGCAAAGTCCGATACAAAGCCACGGATACCTGCTTCTTCAAAAGCCTTGCAGGCTGCAACAAAGCTTGCATAATCTTTCGGAATCGGTACATTATGCTCTTCAAACAATGTTTTGTTGATGATAATGCCATCCACCTCGGCACATGTAGGAAGCCAGTTAACCGAACCGTCATCATAAGTATAGCTGTCAAGATATGAGCCGTAATATGTATTGGCAAGATCGGTATTGCTCAAATCATACAGATAGTCCTTAAGCAGCACCGCGTCCTTCAGGGCGAATCGGCGTACCGTCAAAATATCGGGCATATCGTTATGCTCCGCACGGAAGCGATAGTAATCAGTGGAATTGGTTACCAGTACAAATTCAAACTCTACCTGAGGGAACTTCTCGCACAGATACTGAGTATAACTGTCCAGCATCTGATTGCCCCAACAGGCAATTTCCACCTTTTCCTTATTTCCCGCCAAAGAGTTATTTCCGGCAGCTCCGCCGTCAGCATTACGTTTTCCGCAGCCGGTCAGAACTGTTGCCGCCATAACTAACGACATTAAAATACAAACAAGTTTCTTCATAATTCTGCTCCTTTATGTAATATTATTTCTCCCAGAGAATGAATTTTAAGCTGTTAATATAAAATCAGGCAATAAAAAAAGACACTTTGATTACTACCAACATGCCTTCCCCCTTACTTAATGCAACTGGCTGCCATACTATATTTCAGGCCCTATAGCTTTGCGTCATACTCTTTCGGGTATTTTGCCGAATTTCATTTTAAATACTTCATTAATACTAAATTTTTATCAGTACATCGAAAAATCAATTTCTGCACAATCACAATTTAATACAAATTTACACCGCCATACAATAAAACTGTTGCATAGTATACCACAATTTCAACTAAAAAATCAAGTCTTAATCTAAAAATAATAATTAACACAAAAAGCGCCCGGTCAAACGTCCGGACGCCTTCGAAAAATTTTTTATATACATATCAAATAAACGTTCAAAATATTATGCAGCATAACCGCATTAACCATACTGTTTTGTCGCAAAAGAATCATTTGTTTCCGAACAGTGCCGTAACATCCCGCAATCTCAGATAATTATCAAAAATAAGGATATGTATCTGCTCTGTTTCAAGCCTTTGCGCTGCAAAAACCCTAAGTATGCTATTTTTTAAATGCATATTCCTTTAAAAATTCACCCCACCTTGTAAGTGTGTTTTTTTTATCCGAAAACATAGGCGGTTCCCAATCATCATCATACCAGCACGCAACCCATCCTATTTTGTTATCAGCCAGATAATCTGCAAACGGCTCTCCAAAGGAGTCTCTGCTTCCCATTAGGTAGCTTTGTTTTGCGTTTACATCTGAGTCTGTGTATCCCCATTCTGTAATAATGAGCGGGACTTCATCCTTAATTTCAGATAAATTCTTCTCCCAAAGAGATCTGTTTGGAAATACATGAACGGAGTATGCAGCATTCGTATCTTTGACTGATGATTTTTTTATCCAGCTTAAATCATAAGAATAATCAGGACTGCCAACAATAATCAGTTGCTTCGCCCCGCTTGACCTGATGACATTTGTTATATCTGCAGAAATATCCTTCCACTCTTCAGCGCTGATATATGAAGGCTCATTATAAATCTCAAATATTACATTAGGCGTATCCTTGAAATAGGATGCGGTTTGCGCCCAGAATTGTTTTGTCAGTTCCATATGATCCTTTTTTATATCAGGCATTTCATTGCCCTGTCCGGTAACAGGATTGCCGATATAGTGCCAGTCAATGATAACATATTGTCCCGCTTCTCCTGCCCATCCGACAATTTTATCGAGATATCGCCATAAATAGTATTCATCCTCCAAATACATATCGGGATGAACCGGAACTCTGATGACATTACCTCCGAATGAAAAAATACCGTCATAATATTCTTTCGTAAAGTTGCCATCCCGGAATATCTTACGTGGGTCGGGAGCCATTATTCCCTTTAACACAATTTCTTTATTATCTGCATTAATAATCTTATTGCCGGCAACACTTAATGCGGTCGGATATTTATCAATAGCTTCCGCTGAAAATGATTCTTTTTTTTCTACCGGCAAAATTAAATTACCGCTTTTTACCGCCATAATCGCTCCGCCGATGACAATTACACATATTACAAAAATAATAATCAGTTTCTTCATTGCGTCTCCTTTACTCAGACATATCTGTCACAATGTCCGCTCGATTCTTAACACAATTTCTTCTCCGTAAACTGCTCATGTGTCATTTTGAATATTCTCCCTTGGTTTTCTCCCTGACCGCAGCCTTGTATTATTTTATATAAATATATTTGAATCATACCTGCCTATCGTTCGGTAGTCAATATCACTTAACAGACCTTAACAAAATATTAATATTAATCAGGCTGTTCCACCTGAAACAAAATGTCAAGGACTTTTTAGTATTCCCCTCATTTTGTTGCATGAAAAAAGCCACTGTAGATTTCAATTTCTACAATGGCTCTTAGGTCATTTGTATTCAATTCATTTTATATAAACTCAGGTACAACCTGAAAGTTTACGGTCTCTGTCAGTTCAAATATTGTTATTTGTTTATCCGTCCTTCAACAATTTTTCCAATTGCAAGCAATATAATTAGCGTTATATAGAAACGATAATCTTTATAATTGCTCGTCAACAAGAACGCCATGGTC
>JAQXKO010000008.1 GCA_029010495.1 Clostridiales bacterium
ATCAGCATCCGGTTCACCGTCTCTCTTAAAACGGCGGTCTACCGCAAGTGAATAACGACATACAGCAGTGTTGCTGCCCTGAGCATAACGAACTTCGGGATCTCTTGTTAATCTTCCCATTAAAATTACTTTGTTCATAAAAATATCCTCCTTTTAATTATTTTAATTGTTGCTGTGCGTAATCAGCCGTATATTTTTCACGGCCTCCTCCGCGTCTAAGCTCGCGGTAGATTGTCATTCCGCTGCACCCTAACGTTGCAGCTATCATTTCATTAGACTGTCCCACCGCGATCATTCTTTCAATCATAAGACGGTCAGTATAAGTCAACCGCCTACCACCTTTTCTCATTTTAGTATCCTCCTATGATATTATTTTGCAAAAAAATAGTGCGCTTGATATTATCAAACGCACTACACTAATTTTCATTTATTCTATTTTTTTGGGGATTGTCGCACTTAACTCTTTACTTTACCTGTTTTTACGTACATTTTTCATTATTATTATGCAAACAATAATTTCCTGCGAAATATCGGTGTGACGGTACATTTTTGTAAAGTAAAGTGTGAAACACGCCACATCCGCAATTGACTTTAATTTTTCGCTGTGTTATTATATACGTCGTATGCTTTTTAATAAAGTAAAAACGGAGGAACCACATGACAAAACAGGATGATTTTTTAGAAAAGCTTAGTGAGCTTGTGGCGCTGGGAATTGCAAACAACAACACCTTGGAGGGAACACAAATCGAACCGGTTCTTGAAAAGATGGGCATTCCAAAGGATAAAAAACTTCAGGTTTACGGTTATCTTCAGAAAAAGGATATCCTAATAATAGATAATGAACTGATAGATGAAGGTCCAACCGAGGATGACCTCTTAGACCTTGATGACGAATATTATGATATTGATACAAAGGAATCTCTTGAGGACTTCTCTGATGCCGTTACGGATGACCCCGTAAGGCAGTACCTCAGAGAGATTGGAAACTATCCTCTCCTCACAGGCGATGAGGAGGTTAGGCTTGCAACATTAAATAAGGAAGGTAACGAGGACGCCAAGCGCCGCCTTACCGAATCAAACCTGAGGCTTGTTGTAAGTATTGCCAAAAGATATGTCGGACGCGGTCTTACATTCCTTGACCTTATTCAGGAGGGTAACCTGGGGCTTATAAAGGCAGTTGACAAATTTGACTCAGACAAGGGCTATAAATTCTCCACCTATGCAACCTGGTGGATAAGGCAGGCCATCACCAGAGCAATTGCCGACCAGTCAAGGACAATACGTATACCTGTGCACATGTCGGAAATCATAAACCGAACTCACAAAATATCACGTCAGCTTACGCAGACACTCGGCAGGGAACCGAGCGAACAGGAGCTTGCCGATGCGCTTGAGCTGCCGCTGTCCAGGGTCAGGGAAATTATCAGAATATCTGTTGACCCGGTAAGTCTTGACAAGCCAATCGGCGAGGAGGAAGATTCACATTTTGGCGATACAATTAAGGATGACTCGACTCCCGGTCCCGAAGAAGCAACCACATACAAGCTTTTAAGAGAGCAGATTGCAGAACTTCTCGACACTCTTTCAGAAAGGGAAAAGCGCGTCATCCAGCTTCGTTACGGACTAATCGACGGAAGAACACATACACTCGAGGAAGTCGGTCACGAATTTAATGTAACGCGTGAACGTATCAGGCAGATTGAGGCCAAAGCTATCAGGAAGCTTAAGCACCCTTCAAGAATTAAGCTGTTAAAGGATTTTGAAACATTATAATGTGGGCTGAGTACCACTGTTAATAATACAAATAATTATATATAAGAAAGGACAGGTATCATTTATGAAAATCAGAACCAGATATGCACCAAGCCCTACCGGACGAATGCACGTAGGAAATCTTCGTACTGCTCTTTATGAGTTTTTGATAGCAAAGCATGAGGGCGGCGATTTTATTTTCCGAATTGAGGATACGGACAGGGAACGTTATGTAGAGGGTGCAGTCGATATAATCAAGCGTACCATGGAGCAGACAGGTCTTACCTATGACGAGGGTCCGGACAAGGACAAGGGCTTCGGTCCATACGTTCAGTCCGAGCGTGTAAAAAGCGGTTTGTATCTTGAATATGCCAAAAAGCTTATTGAAAAAGGCGAAGCATATTACTGCTTCTGCGATCAGGAAAGACTTGAATCATTAAAGACTGTTGCAAACGGCGAATCCGGCAAAGAAATCACAAAATACGACAAGCATTGCCTTCATCTTTCAAAGGAGGAGATTGAAGCAAACCTCGCAGCGGGAATGCCTTACGTTATCAGACAGAACATTCCTGCAACAGGCACCACAACATTCAGGGATGCAATATATGGCGAAATCACAGTGGAAAATGCAGAGCTTGATGATATGATTCTTATTAAAAGCGACGGATATCCTACCTATAATTTTGCAAACGTCATTGACGACCACCTTATGGAAATCACACATGTTGTAAGAGGTAACGAATATCTTTCCTCTACACCTAAATATACAAGACTTTACAATGCCTTCGGCTGGGAGGAGCCGGTATATATCCACTGTCCTCTCATTACCAACGAAGAGCACCAGAAGCTCAGCAAAAGATGCGGTCATTCCTCATTTGAAGATTTAATCGAGCAGGGCTTTGTGGCTGAAGCAGTTGTCAACTTTATTGCACTTCTCGGCTGGAGTCCTGTTGACAATACTGAAATTTTCAGTCTTGACGAATTAATTAAGAATTTTGACTATAACCATATTTCTAAGTCTCCTGCAGTATTTGACATGCAGAAGCTCCGTTGGATGAACAGCGAATACATTAAAGCCATGGACAATGAAAAATACTATGCTTCCGTTCTTCCGATTATAAATGAAGCTGTCAGGAGAGATTGTAACAAATATGCCATTGCCGATCTTGTAAAGACAAGAATCGAAACATTTCTTGATATTCCGGAAAAGATTGACTTTTTTGACGAATTGCCTGATTATGATGTTGCAATGTATACTCATAAAAAGATGAAAACAAATTCCGAAACAGCTCTGGAGGTCTTAACCGAGATTCTTCCTGCCTTTGAGGAGCTTGATGATTATACAATCGAAAACATCGAAAAAATCTGTATGAATCTTGTGGCAAAGAAGGAATGCAAGAACGGAATCGTTCTCTGGCCAATCCGTACAGCAGTATCCGGCAAGCAGTCAACACCCGGCGGCGCTTATGAAATAATGGCTATTCTCGGCAAGGAAGAAAGCCTTAACCGAATCAGAATCGGAATCGAGAAACTCAGGTCAGCGGTAAATGCATAACGAATTCAGCAAGCTTAATCCGGAACAGTTACAGGCAGTAACTCATATAAACGGACCGGCCATCTGTATAGCCGGTCCGGGTTCCGGAAAAACAACCGTCATAGTCTCTCGTCTTAGATATATGTTAAAATATCACAAAATAAGCCCATCCTCAATTCTCGTGGTTACTTTCACAAAGGAAGCCGCACAAAACATGCAATCGCGCTTCACATCACATAAAGTCAGTCAAAGTACGCCGATAACATTTTCCACATTTCATTCTATATTTTACAATATGCTTAAAACCGATTCTTCTTTTGAAGGTCATACTATCTTAAGCGACGAAAAGGCACTTGTTATTCTGAAAACAATTCTTCAGGGCAGAAACAATATCCTTGCATCAAATAATGACATACTAAGACAGCTTCTTCACGAAATTTCTAAATTTAAAAGTTCATTAATACCCATTTCGGAATTCAATCCCTCCATACTAAGCCGCGAACAGTTTTATAATATTTATACTGAATATTCCGCTTATCTTTCAGAATACAGACTTATTGATTTTGAAGATATACTATTAAAGACATATGAGCTTTTCTTATCAAAGCCGGCTTTTCTTATGTACTGGCAGAACCGTTTCAAATATATACTTATTGATGAGTTTCAGGACATCAATCCCATTCAGTTTAACATAATCAAAATGCTCGCATACCCTCATAACAATCTGTTCGCGGTCGGTGATGACGACCAGTCGATATATGCCTTCAGAGGTGCAAAGCCCGGTATGATGATTGATTTTCCGAATCATTTTGAGAACTGTAAAATAATATATATTTCAGCAAATTACAGAAGTCAGGCGAACATCGTAAATGCTGCGTCAAATCTTGTAAAGCACAACATAAACCGATTTCCAAAGATACTTTATGCAACGAAAGACCCTTCCGAAAACATAAAAATAAGAAAATTCGGCTCACATTCCGAGGAGCATGAATATATTGCCGGTGCGATAAAATCACTTATTGATAAAGGCACAAATGAAAATGATATAGCAATTCTTTATCGTACAAATTCCGATATAGGCAAAATTCTTCACACATTTATCCGCAATCAAATTCCCTTCAGGACAAAGACTTTCATCCCCTGCATATTTGACAATATCCATCTGACCCCGGTAATAGCAATGCTTCGCTTTGCGACAGGCGACAATATGCGTGAAACATTTTTGAAATTCTGCAACAAGCCCGTGCGCTACATAACAAGAGCGTCATTATCAGACATTAAGGTTGATATTATGTCTCTTCAGAGAAAATACAGCAGGGACGGCAAGGAATATGCAGCAACAAATCTTCTCGTTCTTAACAATCATCTTAAGGTTATCGCAGAGCTGACACCCGCTTATGCAGTCAGATACATAATGGATGTGGTGGGCTACGGAAAGTACCTTGAAAAAGAAGGCTGTCAAAGCACCGCCGAATATGAGGAGGCCTTGTCGGCAATTGATGATTTTCTGAGTATCTGCGCAAATTATAAATGCATAAATGAGCTGCTTGATTACATCAGGGAGTACAGGGAGGTGACAAATAAAAAAGCAACCGATAATATGCAGTCTGCCGTAAACATACTGACATATCATGGTTGCAAGGGTTTAGAATATAAATATGTTTTTCTGCCAAATGTTCTCGAAGGCGTAACGCCCTTCAGACTCAGTACCGGCCCCGAGGAAATCGAGGAGGAACGCCGCATGTTTTATGTGGCTGTAACAAGAGCCGTTACAGGACTTACCATAACCTATAGTCTGAAGGACGGCAGAAAAGAGATAAAGCCGTCAAGATTTATAAGCGAGCTTAATGTTAATTAATCTTCATCAAGAATGTCATCAAGATTTATCTGATTTTCAAATACCTCGCATACCTCTTCAAATTCTTCATCATCCTCAATGTTTTCAAGCGTGATATTGTCAAAATCATCATCCTCCATGATGAATCTGTAAAGATACACATCTGCATCTTCGTCTGCATCTGCGGGAAGAAGTGCGATATAATCTCTTTCATTACAGTTAAATACAGATATTACATCACATACAAGCTCACTTCCATCGTCAAGATAAAGTGTCATTTGATCGTTGTCGCTTAATTTTTTGTCGTAATCAGCCATTTTGGTCCTCCATTCGCTGCCAAAAATCCCCGAAGGTCTTCCTGGCATTATTTTTATTTACAAGTTTACAGCCATTCCATTCAATAGGAAAAAGCTTTTTATACGTATTTGTTCTGAAGCGTTCATCAAGAAGAAGTATGATGCCCACGTCTCCTGCAGTACGTATGACTCTTCCTCCGGCCTGAAGCACCTTATTCATGCCCGGATAAAGGTAAGAATATTCGAATCCGTGTCCGTTGATTTCGTCAAAATACGCCTGCATCATTTTTGTCTGTTCACATACGAGCGGCAGCCCCGTACCCACGATGGCTACTCCAATGAGCCTGTCCTCCTTAAGGTCTATTCCCTCGGAAAAAATCCCGCCCATTACGCACATGCCGACCTTTGACGTATCCGGTCCTGCAATAAATTCATCAAGGAAAGCTTCTCTTTCCTCTTCCGTCATAAAGCTTTTCTGGACTACCATGTCAACTCTGCCTTCAAGGTAACCGATTACCTCGTTCATAACTTTATAGGACGGGAAAAACACAAGATAATTTCCTGTTTTGGACTCAGCCATATCAATAATGTATTCGGCTGTTTTTTCAAACTCCTCCGCAGTTCTTCTCGAATATTTACAGGACACATCGGTAGCCAGAAAAATACCTCTCTTTGACGGGTCAAAGGAAGAGGGTGCATATACTGCATAATCCTCTTCGCTGCCGCCCAGCTGGTCCATATAATACTGTACGGGCAGAAGCGTCGCAGAGAAAAACGCCACACTTCTGTGGTATTGGTAGAATTCTGCCAGTCTCTCCGACGGATTCATGCAGTTAAGCGATACGCAAAAATCATCATCCGTCATTACAGCCGTTGCATTATAGTTTATATTATAATAACCCATTGTCATGACAAAGGTTCTCAATTTAAAATAAAAATCAAGCACCTCATCGGGCACCTTTACCTTCCGGTCGGAAATATATGACGAAAGCTTAGTGTAAAGCTTTTCCGCCAAAGAAAACAGATTAATGTTTTCCTCATAATCAATTACGGTAAGCTCTTTATCGCAGGTTTTCTTAAGAAGCAGAAGCTTTCTGTTAAGTGAAGAAAAAAGCTTCTTAATATCCTCCCTTTCGACAAAATGGTGACGTATTGCAAGTACATCTTCTTTTGACAGGGAAGCAGAATACATTTCTCTTGCCCGGTCCACAAGATTATGGGCCTCATCAACAAGAAGCATATAGCTTCCGGAATGAGAATCATTAAAAAATCTCTTAAGCGACACGTCGGGATCAAACACATAATTATAGTCACCGATTATTATATCGCACCATAATGAAACATCCAGTGAAAACTCGAAGGGACATACCATATGTTTGTCGGCATATTGTCTGATAATATCTCTTGAAATATTGTTTTCATGACATATCAGATCATAAACAGCATCATTTACCCTGTCCTCATGACCCTTGGCGCGCTCACAAGCCGCAGGATTGCAGTCCGGCTTTTCAAGTACACAAAGCTTTTCCTTTGCCGTCAGTGTTATCGGGATAAGCTTAGCTCCGGCGTTAATCATTATTGCAGCGGCATCGTTTGCAACCGTTCTCGTAATCGTCTTTGAGGTAACATAAAAAACCTTGCTGCAAAGTCCCTCACCCATAGCCTTGACGGCCGGAAACATTGTCGAAATAGTCTTTCCGACTCCCGTAGGTGCTTCTATATAAACCTTCTTTTTTCTGAGAATCGACAGATACACATCAGTAACAAGCTTTTTCTGCCCCTGTCTGTAATTAAAAGGAAACTGAAGAGACTTAACCGATTCATCACGCTGCCGCTTATGATCCTGTTCCCAATAGAGCCATTTTGCATATGATTTCAGCAAATCAGCCATAAACTCCATCAGCTCTTCACTACTGAATTCACAAGTAAAATACCTTATCTCCTCTGAATCAATATTACAGTAGGTAAGCTGTACTGCCACCCTGTCAAGCCCGTAATCAGTCATAATCATATATGCGTAGCATTTTGCCTGTGCAAGATGAATTCCTGCCGGCTCATCAAATTTCATTACGTCCGCATACATACATTTGATTTCATCCACCACATATTCGGCTTCCGTAAAGAGCAGCTCCGTATTGGGATAATCAAGCCGTTCCTCGGTGCCGGTCAGGTGAATGATGCCATCCGCCCTGCCGTCAAGCGCAATAATAAATTCTTTATCCTTATAATACGTGGTTAATTCTTGTACAAAACGAACCTCAGAGCTGTAGCTCGCAGGCATACTTCCCTGAATCTTCTGATGAAGTCTTATACCCTCAGCCATTGCCTTTTGCGATACTCTCTGCTTCCTGTTATCCAGGTCTCCGCTTCTTAGGATAAACTCAACTAATTCTCTGACTGAAATATCTGCTTTTACCGGATTAGACATGTTTCTCCTTAGCTATATACACAGGTCTTTTTTTAACCTCCATATAAGCCTTGGCAAAATATTGTCCTATTATACCAAGGAACAGAAGCTGAAGACCGCTCATAAGTAATATTACCGTAATCAAAGTAGGATATCCCGCAACAGGGTCGCCCCAAATGATAGTCTTAACAACTGTAAAAACAATCATAATAAATGAAATCAGACATATTATTGTACCCAATACTGCCGATAAAATAAGAGGCTTTGTTGAAAAAGCCACTATTCCGTCCAGTGAATATCTTACCAGTGACATAAATGACCATTTCGACTCACCGCCGGCCCTTTCCGTATTAGGATACGACATCCACATTGTCCTGAAGCCTACCCAGCCGAATATTCCCTTTGTAAAACGGTTGTACTCACTCATGGACAAAACCGAATCCACAAACTGCCTTGTCATAATTCTGAAATCAGTTGCACCCTGCGGAATATCGGTGTTTGAAAGTTTCTGCATAAGTCTGTAAAATTTTTTTGAGAAAAAGGAACGTATTCTGCCCTCGCCCCTTCTGTCAGTTCTTTTCATGGCAACGCTGTCATATTCTCCGTCAGCCACATATTGATACATATTTTTAATATACTTCGGAGGATGCTGTAAATCTGCGTCAAGAAGAACCACAAAATCTCCCTTTGCCTCTGTAAGTCCGGCATATATACCGGCTTCCTTACCGAAATTTCTAGAGAAGGATATATATTTTACCGTAGTATCCATCGCGCTTAATTCACGCATAATATCAAGCGTACCGTCCGTCGAGCCGTCATCTACAAAAATAAACTCATGGTCAAGCTCCTCGGACAGACCGTCCAAAGCATTTATACAGTCATCATAGAACTGCATAAGCACATTTTCTTCATTGTAGCAGGGAACCACAACCGATAATAGCTTTCTACTCATTATATCCTCCCATTTAATAATAGGCCGCAAGTTTACTTACGACCTATTTTATAAATATTATTTACCGACTTTTGTTATACTCAGTCATATTTAAAATATCTCCGTTTCAAATCCGTTCATAACCGATTTAGCTGAAGTACCTGACACCCGACTCAAATATGTGCTGGTTCTGGTCGCCATAGATGTTAAGAGCAACGCCCTGACCTCTACGCTCCGAATGTGCCATCTTGCCGAGCACGCGTCCGTCAGGAGATGTGATACCCTCAATAGCCATATATGAACCGTTGATATTATAATCTTCATCCATTGTGGCATTGCCGTCGATATCAACATACTGTGTTGCAACCTGTCCGTTTTTAACAAGTCTGTCTAACCACTCCTTGTTTGCCACAAAACGTCCTTCACCATGCGATGCAGGAATTGAATATACACCGCCGAGCTGCGCACCCATCAGCCATGGGCTCTTGTTTGATACAACCTTTGTATAAACGGACTTGCTTACATGGCGACCTATATTGTTCATTGCAAGTGTCGGTGAATCCGCTGTAAGTGTGGTAACCTCACCGTATGGTACAAGCCCGAGCTTTATAAGAGCCTGGAAACCGTTACAGATACCAAGTGCAAGACCGTCCCTGTTCTTAAGAAGATCATTTACGGCATCCGAAAGGCGCGGATTCTTAAATGCGGTAGCAATAAATTTGCCTGAACCGTCAGGCTCGTCACCTGCCGAGAAACCGCCCGGGAACATAATAATCTGTGAATCTTTAATTGCCCTTTCAAAAGCATCAACGGAATCACGTATGTTTGCCTCAGTCATATTTTTGAAAACAACTGTTTCAACCTCTGCACCTGCATTCATAAATGCCTTTGCCGAATCGTATTCGCAGTTTGTACCCGGAAATACCGGTATAAATACCTTAGGTCTGGCAATCTTATTTTTAGCAACATATATCGTGCCGGCATCAAAGTTAAGCGTCTTAACCTCTTCTTTGATTGTGATTTCCTGCATTGCCGAACGCGTTGGGAATACCTTTTCAAGAGGATTCATCCATGTCTTTATCGCATCCTCGATTGCAATGCTTACACACTCGCCGCCGTTGCCGTCACACCATGCAAATGTAGCCTTATCAGTTGTATGGCCTGCCTTAACGGCAAAGCTGCACATATTGAGAATATGGTTAACGTCATCATTGTTAACCTCAGCGATAATTGAGCCGTATGAAGGTGCAAATGCTGACTTTATATCAAACTTCTTGCAGATTTTGACACCAATCTTATTACCAAAAGCCATCTTGGAAACAGCCTCTACGATACCCTTTGAGCCAAGAGCATACATGGATAAAAGCTTGTTCTCCCCCTTAAGCTTAGCGATGATGTCATACATTTCACATGCCTTGGCAAAATCAGGCAGATCATACTCGTCTCTTGGCATATTGAAGACAATAAGTGTTGAATCAGTCTTTTTAAATTCGCCCGTTACGACATCGCTTTCCTTTGCAACATCTACAGCGAAGGAGCAGAGTGTAGGAGGTACGTCAATGTCGTTAAACGAACCTGACATTGAATCTTTGCCGCCAATACTTGGTAAGCCGAGATTAATCTGCGCACTGTAAGCACCGAGTAAAGCAGCGAGAGGAGCCCCCCATCTTTCCGGATCATTGCCGAGACGCTTGAAATATTCCTGGAATGTAAATCTTATCTTTCTGTAATCTCCTCCTGCCGCAACAATCTTAGCAACGGAATCCATTACTGCATAAACCGCACCGTGATATGGGCTCCAGCTTGAAAGGAAAGGATCATAGCCGTAGCTCATCATTGTAACGGTATCACACTTTCCTGTCGACATAGGAAGCTTTGCAATCATTGTCTGAACAGGTGTAAGCTGATACTTTCCGCCATAAGGCATTGTAACGGAAGCGGCTCCGATGGAGGAGTCAAACATTTCAACGAGACCCTTCTTGCCGCAGCTGTTAAGGTCTGCAAGTGCTGCCATCCAGGCCTTTGCCCTGTTCTCAGGAGTATCCTCGTCAAACTCAGTTGCTCCGACTGTATTTCCGAGCTTCTTTGTGGCATTAGCTACATATGAAGCACCGTTTTTAAAATAGTTATCTGCCTCAGAAGGCATAGGTACTACTGCATTCTGTTCCTGGTGAGCACCGTTTGTATCAAGGAATGCCCTGCTGATATCAACGATAGTCTTATCTCTCCACTTCATAACAAGTCTAGGAGACTCAGTAACTGTCGCCACCACAACTGCCTCAAGGTTTTCCTCCTCGGCAAATGCAAGCATTTTGTCAACATTGGAAGGATCAACCACGACAGCCATACGCTCCTGTGACTCGGAAATGGCAAGCTCTGTACCGTCAAGACCCGCATACTTCTTTGGAACCCTGTCAAGATCAATTGAAAGACCTGCAGCAAGCTCACCGATAGCTACGGACACACCGCCTGCACCAAAGTCATTACATTTCTTAATAAGCCTTGCAACCTCTTCTCTTCTGAAAAGTCTCTGAAGCTTTCTCTCTGTCGGAGGATTACCCTTCTGAACCTCGGCTCCGCATGTGTTGATGGACTCTGTTGTGTGCTTCTTAGAGGAACCTGTTGCACCGCCACAGCCGTCACGTCCTGTACGGCCGCCCATAAGGATGATGATATCTCCCGGATCCGAATTCTCACGAATAACATTTTTACGAGGTGCAGCACCCATAACCGCACCGATTTCCATTCTCTTTGCAACATAGTTCGGATGATATATTTCATCTACAAGACCGGTCGCAAGACCAATCTGGTTACCGTATGAGCTGTAGCCCTTGGCTGCACCCGTTGTAAGCTTACGCTGTGGGAGCTTGCCCGGTAATGTATCCTTTAATGATACTGTCGGGTCGGCAGCACCTGTAACACGCATTGCCTGATATACATAGCCTCGGCCGCTGAGCGGATCACGGATGGCACCGCCAAGACATGTCGCAGCACCACCGAAAGGTTCGATTTCGGTAGGATGGTTATGTGTCTCATTTTTGAAGAAAATAAGCCACTCCTCTGTTACCGGACCCTCCTCTTTCTCAATTGTAACCGGAACGATGATTGAGCAGGCATTTATTTCATCAGAAACCTCCATATCATCAAGCTTACCCTCCGCACGAAGCTTCTTCATGCCGAGAATCGCAAGATCCATAAGACAGATGAACTTGTCATTTCTGTCCTTATAGAGAATCTGTCTGTCAGCCTTATATTTATTGAAGGTATCCTCGATAGGCTTTCTGTAGTAGCCGTCCTTAAAGGATACATTTGTAAGCTCGGTACTGAATGTTGTATGACGGCAGTGATCTGACCAGTAGGTATCAAGAACCCTTATTTCAGTCATGGAAGGATCTCTTTTCTCTTCCCCGTCAAAGTAGCTTTGGATAAATTTAAAATCAGCAAATGTCATGGCGAGATTTAAGGAATCATAAAGACTCTTTAAATCAGACTCCTTCATCGACTTAAAGCCGTCAATAACAGCCACATCCGCAGGCACGTCAAATTCCCTGACAAGCGTTTCAGGCTTAACCTCGTCTGTAAGCGATGAATCAACAGGGTTGATGCAATATGACTTAATGCTCTCAAACTCTTCATCGGTAATGTCACCGCAGAGTACATATGTTGTTGCCGTGTTTATAACAGGCTTAACCTTTTCATTTAACAGCTGAACACACTGCTCCGCAGAGTCGGCTCTCTGATCGAACTGTCCCGGAAGATAAGCAACCGAAAATACTCTCTCTCCCTCATTTACAGTGATGCTTTCCTGATAAACATCATCAACAGGCGGCTCTGAGAAAACCGTGTTGATTGCACGCTGATATGTTTCATCATCCACATTTTCAACATCATATCTTATAAGAACACGAACTGCTTTTAATGTTTTAATTCCGAGATAACCTGAAATTTCCTCTAAAAGTTCTTTTGCTCTTACTGCATAAGGTGCTTTTTTCTCAACATAGATTCTTTTTACCTTACTCATAAATTACTAATCCTCCGTGTAAAGTATTGCTTAATATAAAGATAAAGGCGATGCCATTACTTATCGGATAACCGTTGATCGGCTTTTGACAAAAGGGCATAACACACCCTTTTAGCTCATTCTGACTAATTATATCATAAAACTACCGAACTGTACACTTGAAAATATGAATCTCTTATAGTAAAATATAAGAAATTTTAAAAAAATTACGGTTATCGAGTTAAAAATTATCACAAATATGATTCGGAGGAAAATATGATATCTTATCTACTTGGTTCAGATGCGGATGCATATCGTTATTTAGTGTTATTATGTCTTACCTGTTCATTTCTTCTTACCGTTGTATTATTAAAGGTGCTTCAGGCCTCCCTTCCAAAAGACGGCGGACGTGCCTTTGCCGTAAACGGTGCCCTTTCACAGGGCAAACCAAGAGGCGCAGGTATAGTTTTTATTCTTGTACACATATTAGTTGTTCTTGTATTGTTACCTGTTGACAGGGAGCTTATCATATACATGATTATGCTTCTTGCAGCCATGCTTTCAGGCTATCTCGATGATGCGTCAAAAACCCCTTGGGGCGAATACAAAAAGGGAATAATAGATTTTATCATAGCGCTCGTGGTATCACTTACTTATGTCAATTTCAACTCAACAAAGCTTGTAATTGCAATAAACGGTGCTTCAATTACTCTTCATCCCGCGGTATATGTTGTTCTGGCCGTTATACTTATCTGGGCTTCGATAAATGTTGTCAATTGTACAGATGGTGTAGACGGGCTGTCAGGAACACTTGCAATCGTAACACTCATATCATTTTATGTTGTGTTCTCAAGGATTTGCGGCAACTTACTTTACTGTGCGGTAATACTGTCATTTGTGCTCTGCCTTATCGGTTACCTCTGGTACAACGCAAGCCCTTCAAAGCTGTTAATGGGAGATGCAGGCTCACGAGCAATCGGACTGTTCATTGCAATTCTTTCACTAAAAAGCGGACGTCCTCTCCTGTTCATCCCTCTGGCCTTTGTATTTATAATGGATGGCGGACTCGGACTTATCAAGGTTGCACTGCTCCGTTTCTTAAAAATCCGTATTCTTAAGAATACGCGAACACCGCTTCACGACCATGCGCGTAAAAAAATCGGCTGGTCTGATACACAGACGGTATACAGATTTACAATTATCGCAACGGCAATCTGCATGGCTTATCTGTATGTGATAACAGCTCTGTAAAAGCCGATAATTGCACAAATAATATTAAAATAATAAAACCAACCTTAACCAAATCGATATACGCACCTTTAAACCCGTATATCCTTCAGTCGGGGTTGGTTTTTTGTTTATATTCAGTCAGGACTTATTTATCAAACTGTTATACTTTAATCAGCCTTATTCAAATTAGTTATTTATCTCATTGATTTATATTTATCATTTGCAGGTAATTGCAGCGATGACCTCAACCTCGCATAAAACATTCTTCGGAAGTGCCTTGACAGCCACGCAGGAACGTGCAGGCTTACCTGTAAAATACTGTCCGTATACCTCGTTAAACTCTGCAAAATCAGCCATATCGGCAAGGAAGCATGTTGTCTTTACAACACTGTCAAGGCCGCTGCCCGCTGCCTCAAGTACTGCCTTAAGATTTTCGCATACTCTCTTTGTCTGCTCCTTAATGTCATCACCTGCTACTGTTCCGGTAGCCGGATCCAGGGCAATCTGGCCTGATGTAAAAATCATGTCCCCGGCAATTACAGCCTGAGAATACGGTCCGATAGCTGCAGGAGCGTTTTCTGTGTGAATCTTTGTTAATTTCATTGACATTTATTTATCCTCCATTTTAATAAATTATTCGATATAATACCTCTCCCGGACATCTGTCCGTCAAAGCTATATAATACGTGATTCGTTATTCTGACTTTATATCCGTTACATACTCTGCTTCACTTTCATACGAATCGTACTCCACGGCTTCATCATCATCCCAAGCCGCCTCTTGCGCAGGCATGTCATCGACCTTTGCAGCCTCAGACGCCTCAGGCTTATCAGACAAGAGCTCATAAACATGTCCTGCCACATCAAGCTCTTCAAGCTCAGATTTTTTAATCGCAAATATCTCTTTATCGTTATTGTGAAGTACAACGTAATTTGCTGTATCGTATATATGATACATATTATCATACATAAGAATGATCTCTTCACCGTTCTTTTTGTAAATCATACACTCCCTGTCAAGCACAATATTTTCATCTGCACCCTTATTGACAGGAAAACGCTTCTTAAAGCCCGCCCTCCACATACATTTTGAAACAAGCTGCGGAACCGGTTTTACAAAGCACCAGACGATTATCAGCATATATATTACCAAAAGATATTTCATAGTCATGGAAAAATATCCCGTGACGCCTAAATAGAAAATTACCAAAGCACATACCAGGGCAATCCAGCCGGTTATAAGCGCAAGTGTATCTATGCGGTCGCCCTTTTTAACGGTATCCACGGAATTTTTATATGTTACACCGGCGAGCTCCTTTTTACAGGCTGTGTCATAAACTGTTTTAACTGTAATCTTATCCTCCATCTTATTCTCCCTCAATATTATAATACTGCAATAACTATACCTGCTATTATCAGTCCTGCACACATGAGTTTTCTGCCGATATTTTTCTCATGAAATACAAAACGTCCTCCAAGAATAGTAATGATACAGCCCGACTGCTTAATAAGAGTCATAACCGTAACTTTACTTTCAGGTATGCCGTTTGCAATAAACAGGCATCTGTCAGCAACCACAAATATAATGCTCAACAGCCAAATCCAATAATTTTTAATCAGACTTTTCACGTTTAATGACGTCTTTGTAATAATTACATACAAAAGATAAAAGCATACAAGAAAAAGCATATACCAGAACTGAAGCTCGCTTGAGCTGGTATGCTTCATAAGAAGCTTATCAAGAACGCCGGACATTGCATTAAAAATACATGAAATAAATACCATTATAACATATTTGATTTCAATATGCTCGTCCCTGCTTTTATCATTGTTTTTCCCCTTTGAACCGGCCCATTTCAGGAGTAAAAGACCTGCACACACAAATACAAGACCGGTTATTTTTTGTGCCGAGGGCTCCTCGTGAAGAAGCAGATATCCGATTAACGTCGCAAAAATAACCCTTGACATATCAAGAATACCTACAACCGAAATAGGCATTTTCTTGATGGCAATAAAGCTGCAGATCCAGGCCACAAATATCACGAAGGATTTGAAGGCAATCGGTAACAGAAGCTTTTTTTCTATGCCGATGGCGTTGCCTGCATCCGGAATAACCATAGCAAAGGACAGAAATGTGTAAAACACCAGCACCTCAATTACGGTATTTTTCTGCAAAGCCTTTTTCTTGGCAATTTCCCTGGCTCCCTTAAGCACCCCATAAGCAAGCACCAGTAATATCCAAAGCATAATTTATTCCTTTATTATTTAGTCAGTACTGTTCATCATAAGATACGCCTCACAAGCGTATATTGACGTCCTGTTATCCTCTTTTTACAAAGCCCTTAATCAGCTTTACAACCTCATCGCCGGCATCAGCATAGGCCTTAAGTATCTCTTTACGGCACTGTTTTTTTACAATCTCATTTTTAATATAATTAAACGTATAATCCTCACCCTTTTGAGCAAGCATTGACAGAAGGTATTTAAGCTGCTTAGAGGTTTTTTCGTGAATCATATAGTGGCCCACGGATTTGTTATAGTAATCAAGCGGTGCAGAGTCGGTATATTTATCCCCAAGATATATTTTGCAGGCCGCAATACGGTCGCAGACCATTTCTACAAGATACCTTGCCGGCATCTTCATCCCTGCCATGTTCGTTCCGTTTTTTATATCGTAATCAATCCAATATTCCATATGATGCCTGTTGCGTCCCTTATGATGGAGCCATGCCCTGCTGACGCCCTTTATGCGTCGTTCGGCATCATTTGGCGAACGGTCGCCCTGATAATACTTTACGCCTCTTAAAAACTCAGAGGGCATATATTTTGACAAATCATGCGTAATTCCCTGCCAGTAAAGACCTGACCTGAAGCAGTTTTTTGCCACTTCTATCTTATGTTTTGTAATAGTCAGAAAATGTCCTTTTACATTCATAATATTGCCCCTTTATAAAGTCAAATAAGTAGGAGACAGAAAATCTGCCCCCTACTGTTTATATATTATATTATTATTCGTTAAGACCTACGAACCATCTGCCGCACTCAGTAAGCTCATCATAGTCCCAGGCAGTAATCTTGTCGCAGTCAGGCTTTATCATTGCCGAATTTTCAGCCTTGTTTGAAAGATTCCACAGAGTATAGCTGATATCATTTTCCTTCAAAAACGAAAGCCATCTGTCTGTCTCCTCATAATCTATCTCACCGTCACCTGATGCATCCGTAATTCCATACTCTGTGACAAATACCGCAATACCCTTGTCAAGTGCCTCGCTTATGACATCCCTGAGGCTCTGCTTGTGTGTAGACGCATAAAAATGAAGTGCGTATACCACATTGTCAAATTCAAGAGGTGCATTTGCAGCCTCATCAACTCTCTGTGACCATATAGGTGTACCGCATACAATGACAGAATCAGGCACATTCTTCCTGATTACCGGAATAACTTCGTTGGCATAATTTCTGATGTCATCCCATGTGCATACATCATCGCCTCTGTCAGAACCGTCAGGCAGAGTTGCAAGCTCAAGAATCTGATTCCATTCGCAGTACTGGTTCGGCTCATTACAGATTTCATAAATAACATTGTCATAATCCTTAAGTGCTGCGGATATTTTATCAAAGAATTTAATAGCCATATCCTTATTCATATTTGGATTATAATCAAATAAAATATGCCAGTCAACAATACAGTAAATTCCAATCTCGGCACACTTTTCTACACTTCTTAAAATGATTTCCTCCAGAAATTCCCTGTGCTCGTCGGAGCCGTCGGAATAACCCATATCACCGTCTGCCTGAGCAGAATACATTGCAAGTCTGAAAAGCTCCATACCCCAGTTGTCAGCCATGTATTCTATAGCGTCATTATTTACATACTCAGGGAAGCTGTTCATATTATGAGTGCTGATACCCTTTAACCTTACGGGCTTACCGTCCTTACCTACAAGCCTGTTGCCTTTAACACTTAATGCACCATGCTTTCCATAAACCGTTTTTTTACCATTTCTTGTTGTTGCTACCATTTTATCCTCCTTACAAACCCCTTAAGTTTCCCCCCGGGGTAATTAAATCAACATACGTCCGACAGTCGTATACTTTACTGTTTTCTGAAAATAAACTCTATTTTGTTTTCTTTGTCAAATGCAGCCTCATCTATTCTAACAGTTTTATCCTCTAAAATAAAGCGATTTAGCGAATTACATATTTTAAAGGCATTTTTGTGTATATATTTACAATTTTTACCTACATTTACCTCTTTCAGGGAGCTGCAGCCGCTAAAAGATTTACTTCTGATAAGCAGGACACTGTCGGGAATATCAATTTTTTCAAGTGAAGCACATCCCATAAAGGACTTATCATCTATCTTTGTCACACTATCCGGAATATTGAATTCCTTAAGCCTTAGGCACCCGCAGAAAAGCTCATCCTCAAGTGTTTTAATGCCAAGCTTAATATCTGCCGCTTCAAGTGCCTCACAATTTTTAAAGGCCGCCTCCCCGACAGACCCTTTTCCCGTGCAGGCAAGACAGATTGATTTAAGCTTTTTCATTCCGGAAAAAGCCTCATCACCGATTTTATTGACGGTGGGCGGTAATGTAAGCTCCTCAACAGCCGTCGCATTTTTAAAGGCTTTACAGCCAATCTCGGTAATGTTATTTCCAAGCTTTACATCAGTAAGTGATATGCAGTTTTCAAACAATGAATCCTCTATAACGGTCAGCCCGTCCGGCAATTCCGCACTGACGAGTTTTTTACAGTTTTCGAAGGCATGTGCTCCAAGCCCGCTGACCTTATCCGGTACGTAAATCCTTGTGATTCCCGTATTCATAAATGCTCCGCAGCCTATGGCTGTCACACTTTCAGGTATAATAATCTCACTGATTTCACTGTTGCCGCAGAATGCATATCCTGATATTTCCTCAAGTGTGTCAGGCAGACTTACCATATCAGACTTATTGCCCGCCGGGTAAATTATCAGTCTTGTAAGCGAAATATTGTACAGCCCGTTGCCGAAATTAACAAACGACCTGGAATTTTTGTGAGCAGTAACGCATTTTAACCTGCCGCATTTTGCTGCCGATAAAGACGAAAATGATGTAAGCTTCTCCGGCAGGATAATACATGTCAGATTCGGACATTCGTAAATCGTTTCAGCCACAAGGGACGTTACATTTTCCCCGATGACAATCTTTTCGAGATTATATGCTCCGTCAAAGGCTTTCCTCGCAATTTTCTCCACACTGTCAGGAACGACAAATTCCGAATCGGTACGTCCTTTGGGATAAAAAATCAGCTGCTTTAAATCCTTGCTGTAAAGTACTCCTCCAACGGAACAGAAATACTTATTATTTTCAGCTGCATTTATTGCTTTCAGATGTTCACAGCTTCTGAAAATATCGGGGTCAATAACCCTTATATTGGCTGATATGTTTATCTCTTCAACATCTGATTGTGCAAATATATCCCCGGCCAGCTCAACTACCGGCATATTGTCAAGCATGGCAGGGACATCAATTTTCTTATCCGTGCCGCAAAAGCCTGTCAGCTTTATTTCCCTGTCATCATAATTGATTAAGTAAACGAAATCATTGCTTACGATTTCATCAGACAAGCCGGAAGGTGCGGGAGTTGTACTTACTACAGGTATTTCTGTTCCCGATATATTATCGGTTTTATTATTTGTACCGCCGCATGCGGTAAACGCCAGACACATAATCACGGCAGACAGGCAAATGCGCTGCTTATTAAAATTAGTCATATTAACTCCAAAAAACCGACGTTAATTATTGAAGCTTTTGAAGAACCTGTCTTTTGTTTGCCGCAAGATTCTCCTTTACCATATCAAGCTGTGATATAAAATTTGTCAGGCTCTGAATATTAAGCTGTATTCGGCGTAGTACTGCCGCATCGGCAAATATATTGTCAAAGCATATATCTGCAAACTGGAGACTGCCGCCAAACTGCTGACAGTAAACTCCATAAACATTGTTGACATCATTAAGCTCTTTATTCATACGCGCAATTGATGCATTCAACGTATAAATATAACTCTCGGCACTGTTAATCTGATTATATTTTACAATATCCGACATCATACCGCCAATCATAATGTCAGCATAGCCCCAGCCCTCTGCTTTTTTATATTTATCAAGTGCAAGAACGGCAATACCCTTTACCTCGTCAACCGCAACGGAGGCTTCGTCAATTTCCTTAATCATGGCACTGAGCTTTGCCCTCTCGTCGACAATCTGCTTTTCATAAGCATTAAACTCGGTATACTGCCTCTTCATATAATCACGCTGGGCGTCATATTGCTTTTTAAAATTGTCATAATCGGATTTAACATCCCTAAGACGCCCCCTTGTGTCGGAAAGCCTGTATTTGATTTTGTCGAGCTCATCCTGGGCCTTATCCAAATTTTTATTATTCTCTTCGTAAAGCTTATCATATTTTTTAATAAGCTTTAACCAGAAATTTTTCAGGCTTCGCTTAAGGAGTTCATTCTGGACTGCCGTAAATTTTGCAACGTTTTTTACATTCCTGTCAAACTCTCCCTTTAAGCCGGTTTCAATGCGCTCATAGTCCTTAACCTTCTTATCAAGGACGTCAAGATTACCTTCAAGCTGCCTGATTTTTCTCTCATCCTCGGCGTAATTACCTGAATTCTGTGACATAGTCTGTACCATAAGACCTCCATACAAGCCTCAGTCAGTATTTTCCGTCTGAAGCACCATAATATATTTTATTTAAGAACAATGCCATACTCGGCATCATCATAAACATTTTTACCCTTATTCGTCCTCTTTGCTGCGCCTGTTACTCCCGTAAGCTCAGGCTTTGTAACAATATATCCCGCAATACCGCCGGAGCTGACGCCCGACTTGGAATTATTAACTATTTCATTACCGCTCTTAACATTTTCTGCCTTGCCGGCGTCAACCTGACCGTACACACCTCCCGCATAACCATTATATGAAGAGATGACCTCTATCCTACCGGAAGTATTGATGTTTTTCAGCTCCGAAATATCTGCATTTGAAGCAACGCCGCTTGCAATAACATTTCCCTTTTTGGTATCGGTTGCAGTCGCCTTAACAGAAACATCCGATTCAAAATCAGACGCCTTTGAATTTCTGAATACTCCGAAAAGGCCTGAAGTATGATTATCAAATACACAGCTGGTTTCCAACGCTCCCGATACCTTCGCAGTCGAAAAAACCGTTTCATTTACCACAAAGCCTGCAAGCATTGCAGAAAGAATCGCACTGTCAGTACCGGTGCAGTTGATTATTACAGAGCCTTTATCAACAGTAATGTCTTTATACGAGCCGCCTGACACATATCCCGCAAGACCACCCACGGCACAGCTTGTATTATTGCTCTTTGACTCATATGTTAATTTAACCGAGGCATTTATCTTACCTGCCTCTACAGTATCCGCATAGCCTGCAAATCCGCCCGCATAACCGTCGTTTTCAGCATTTACGGCAAGCTCTCCCTTTACGGTAATATTATCGCATTTGACATTCTTTGCGTAACCGAGTGCCAGTGAAGCGTCCACATTTCCGCGCTCCGATGAAGCATACATAACACCGTTTATATCAATATTTGTAAGGCTTCCGCCTGTAATTATACCAAATATACCGCCTGCACATACTTTTTTATCACCGGTTGCCGTAATCGCAAAGCCTGCGGCAACATCTGCTATCGTACTGTTAATACAGCTTCCCGCAAGTGCTCCTGCCACTATTTCGCCGGTCTCAATTTGGGTCTCAATATTTACTGCCTCAAGAGTAAGCTTTTTAATTTCAGCCCCCATAACCGCACCAAAAAGACCGCATGTAATATTGTCGGAATGATTTGCAAGCTTATTAACTCCTTCAAGTGTACTGATGGTGAGATTTGTAATCTTAAAACCCCCTCCGTCAAAAATACCCGAGAAAGGATATACGACATTTTTTTCATCTTTGTTCATGAAATAACCTATCGGTGTCCACTCAAGACCGGCAAGATTAATATCCTTCCCGAGTCTGAAATAAACTCCCTTAAGGCTGTTGCCGCTGTTAACCGTCTCTGCAATATAAGCCAGCTCACTGCCGCATTTAATAATATAGGGTGAAGTACTGCTTCCTTCACCCTCTATAAAACCCAGTGCCGTGCTTCCGTCCCACTCTTTATCATAATCGGAAGGAATATAATTCTCAGGAAGCTTATTCTCAGGTTTATAATCCCCTCCCACAGCATTTTCGCTGGATATATCAGGAGTATTAAAGGCGTCATTACCCTTTATGTCCTTAATATCATCCTTAAGTATATAAATAAATAAAGCAACCAGAACAGCAATAGCCGCAAGAAGTATAATTATATCCCTCACAAAATGCTTTGGCTTATCTTCAATTTTTCTCTTTCTGTTAATTCTGTTTTCAGCACGCTGACTTTCCTTCGCGCGTTCCTCCGCGGCAAGAATACGTGATTTATGATCCTTAGCATCACCGTAATTCAGGAAAGAATCATCGCCCCAGACATCATCCTCAAGCTCATATTCCTCTTCATAAGAATCATCATGTTCATTATCGCCAAAGTTTATTATATAGTCTGAATCATCACCCTGAATATCTTCGGCTGATTCCTCTTCCTGTTCTTCCTCATCGTTAACAGTCTCTAAAAAATCCCCGGCAGCGCCGTCAAGCTTAAGCAGCTCCTCAGTATCATCCTCCTCTATCTCCTCAGGATCGGATGCACTGCTCTGCTCATATTCTAAAGTCTGCCCGTTAGTATCATCCTTATCTGTTTCCTCAAGATCAGATAAGCCGCTCTGTTCATATTCTACAGTCTGTCCGTTAGTGTCATCCTTATCTGTTTCCTCAAGATTGGATGCACTGCTCTGCTCATATTCTACAGTCTGTCCGATAGTGTCATCCTTATCTGTTTCCTCAAGATCAGATGCACTGCTCTGCTCATATTCCGAGGCCTGCTCCTCGTCGGCAATGCGCATAGCCTCGCGTTCAAGCTCAGCTGCAAGGATTTCCTCTTCAAAGGCCTTAGTTTCCTCTTCATCAAAGCCCTGAATTAAAGCCTCCTCCTTTGCTACCTGCTCTGCAAGCTTCTTAATAGCTTCAAGTCTTGCCAGCTTTACGGCATCAGCATTGTCTGTTTTATTATTATCAGCAGTTTTACTGATTGTTTCCTCATCAAAGGCAATAATGCTGTCTGTTTCCTCTTCTGCGACAACATTAATGTCTGTTTCCTCTTCTTTTTCTTCAATAATTTCTGCCTTAGGCTGCTCATTATCAAAATGTATTTCAAAGTCTGACAAATCTAATCCAAAAGCTTCCCTATAATCATCTTCGGTACAACTTGCAATCTTAGCTTTGATTACAGCCTCCAGATCCATCTCCTCATAAGGAGTTTTTGAGGTATCCTCTGATGTCTCATCCATGGCAAATACAGCCTCTGATTTCTTTATCAGTGAACTGATGTCATCATCTGACGTGTTTTCTTCTTCCGGAGTTGTTATGTCTGCTTCAGTACCGGCAGTCTTAGCTGCATCATTTACTATTTCCTCAGGGCAGACTGTATCAGCTGAAGCTTCCGTTACAGCTGCGCAAGCTTCAGCTTCTTCTGAAGTATTAACTGCTGTCTCTGTTTCTGCCTCCGCTGCGCAAGCTTCCGGGGAAGTCTTTCTGTCGGTCTCTTCTCTTGCTGCCTTTTCAGCCAAAAACCGGGCGCGCTTTTTTTCCAACATTTCCCGGTCCTCTTTTTTCGAAACAGACCCTGCCGCTTTTCTTCTTCTCTCGTATGTTGCAGCCATTCTGGCATCGATTTCTCTCTGGGCCCTTCTCTTTTCCAGATCAACTCTTCTTCTCTCTTCGTAAGAGATAGCGCCCTCTCCTACAATAGGTCTTGGCGCACGTAGATCATTTTTAATGTTCACAATTGCATCTTTTACCGGCTCACCGCAAAAACCACAGAAAGTATCTGTAGGAAATAACTTTTCGCCACAATTGTCACATAATCTTGCCATGTTAATTCTCCAATGTATATGTTACTGCAGAAAAGGTTCTGCAAGGTCCGGTGAATGCCACACAGACCTCACAATCCTAATCTCTTTCATTATATAGCTGCCACCCGATTAATGATGGAAAAGTCTTATACCCGTAAACGCCATAACAATATTCTTCTCATCGCACGCCTTGATAACAAGGTCATCTCTTATGGAACCTCCGGGCTGAGCAATATATCTTGCACCGCTTCTGTAGCCACGCTCAATATTGTCGCTGAATGGGAAGAATGCATCAGAACCGAGAGCCACATCCGTATTCTTATCAAGCCATGCTCTCTTTTCCTCTGCCGTAAATACCTCAGGCTTCTTAGCGAAGATATTCTGCCATCTGCCGTCGGCTAATACATCCATGTAATCCTCGCCGATATAGAGGTCGATTGCATTATCTCTGTCGGCTCTTCCTATTGAGTCAAGGAATTCAAGCTCAAGAACCTTTGGACACTGACGTAACCACCAGTTGTCTGCCTTTGAGCCTGCAAGGCGTGTACAATGGATTCTGGACTGCTGACCTGCTCCTATACCTATTGCCTGACCTCCCTTTGCAAAGCAAACCGAATTACTCTGTGTATATTTAAGTGTAATAAGTGAAATGATAAGGTCAATCTTAGCCTGCTCAGGAATTTCCTTGTTGACTGTAGGAATATTTGCAAAAAGATTGTCGTCAATTACAAGCTCGTTGCGTCCCTGTTCAAATGTGATACCGAAAACCTCCTTGCGCTCAAGCGGCTTTGGAACATAACCGGCATCTATCTGAATAACATTATAGTTGCCTTTTTTCTTTCCCTTTAAGATTTCAAGTGCCTCAGGCTCATAGCCCGGAGCAATAACACCATCAGAAACCTCACGCTTAATCATTAAGGCTGTGGACACATCACATACATCCGACAAAGCAATAAAATCGCCAAATGAAGACATTCTGTCTGCTCCTCGTGCTCTTGCGTAAGCACATGCAAGCGGCGAAAGCTCTCCGAGATCCTCTACCCAGTAAATCTTTTTAAGGACATCCGTAAGAGGAAGACCTACTGCCGCACCTGCAGGAGATACATGCTTAAAAGATGTGGCTGCAGGAAGACCTGTCGCCTTCTTAAGCTCACTTACAAGCTGCCAGCCGTTAAATGCATCCAGGAAATTAATATAACCCGGCTTTCCGTTAAGCACCGTTATAGGAAGCTCGCCCTCCTCCATGAAAATTCTTGAAGGCTTCTGGTTGGGATTGCAACCATACTTAAGCTCTAATTCTTTCATATTCAAAACCTCGTATATTATTTATTTTTATTAACAATTCGTGTTTCAT
Organism: Clostridiales bacterium; assembly: GCA_029010495.1. GTDB lineage: Bacteria > Bacillota > Clostridia > Lachnospirales > Lachnospiraceae > UBA3775. The sequence goes on from JAQXKO010000008.1 coordinate 25,345, forward strand.
ATGTGCCTGTGGCAATATCAATATATCTTACAAAAAGGCTTACCTTATTGTCCTCGTTGAGGGAATTCCAGATAATATCCGTAAGCTCGTCAATATTGCCCTCAAGTTCAACAGTTGTAGGCTCTCCGCAATAGCTTGGGAGCGGATTACCGTCTGTCATATATGTGTGGATAAATCTTCCGACGCCTGCCGCAGGATTTTCGTAAGCATATGTAAAGCGGTTGCACGCCGAAGGATCTCCGTCATCACTTTTAAGAATAGACATCATAAAATCAAACTTACCGTCGGCAATATTCAAAATGCCGCTGATTCTCGGAGTAAAGTTTGGAGCATCAGGCTCAAACTCCCTTGTTCTTAATGACTCTTCAAATGTCCTGCCCTCTTTCATAAGGTCATAAATTGTATCTGTCTGGTCGCCATTTGTGACGATTGTCGAATTACCGAGCACGCGTACAGGTGCATAAATAATAAGACTCGGATCCTCAAGCTTTGATGGATCAAAGGCCTGTGTTCTGATGCCCTCACCCTCAGTTACGAATACACGGTTTCTCGAATTGCCGGATCTGCCCATAATGAAATATGCCGTTACCGCATACTTACCGTCCTTTGACTTACCGATAATGATTCCTCTTCCGGGATAAGTATTTTCCGAAAGCTCTCTAGTAATATCTACTTTGTTCATAGGTATCCTCTTTTCATAATTAATTTGTCTCAGATATATTGTGAAGAGAGACAAAGTGCACACTGCTCCTCATACTAAGACATATTAATGTCATTATAGATGATATAAAACGAAGTTTCAAGCATAATTTACAAAATATGTGATGAATTCATATAAAAACGGCTTAAAAACCACAAGTTATGGTATTTTCAAAAAATAAAAGCCGTAGAGATATGCTCTGCGGCTTTCAGTTAAAACGATTTGTTATTTCTTATAATTCTGAGCAGTAATCTCCAAATACCTTCTGCGAAAGCTTAACGAGATTATCCCTTGTTACGGTAATGCCGCAGCGGTTCTTAAGACCATGCTTTGCAGCCATCTCTGTTGTATAATCCTTAAGTAAATATGTAGAATCCACAACAGTGGCACCATTCCAGCCCGGATATACATAATGTGTTACAACAGGCACCGCCTTGACGCTCTCAGGATCAATATACACACCGTTGTTATCCTTTTTGATTGTGAGCTGGGCCATACCTCCAAGGATACGTTCCCATTCATCCTGTGTGGATGTGAAGTTTCCGAGTGAATAATAAACAAGGCACTTGTTGCCGTTATCCGAGGTTACCCAGTCAACCGGCTGAATAACATGAGGATGTGTTCCGAGGATAAGGTCCGCACCCGCCTCTGTCATAAGCTTGGCAAAGTTCTTTTCCTGCTCCGTAGGATTGTGAACATATTCAATACCCCAGTGAGGACATACAATAGTGAACTCGGCGATTTCCTCAGCCTTCTTAATATCCTCGATTACCTGAGGATTTATAGTATTGAAATCAATTTTTCTTGTCTTTTCATCATATGCGCAAAGCATATTAAGATGACCCTCGGCAGATGTAGAGAAGGTCTCCCAGTTGTGACTGTAGGTATAATTCAGAATGGCAATCTTAATGCCATTAACTTCCATTACCGCAATATTCTTCTGTTCCTCTGCAGTTTCATAAATTCCGACCATCGTAACATCGGGATGTTTTTCCTTCCAAAACTTAACTGCATTAAGAAGTCCCTTCAGATCCATATCCAATGCGTGGTTGGTAGCATGAGTAATAACATTAAAGCCGGCTTCTGCAGCCGCATCTCCGATAGCGGTAGGAGTATTAAACTTCGGATACGAGCTTGGTCCCTTGTCGTCTCCTCCAAAAATCGTTTCCTGGTTGAGAATTGAAATATCTGCCGCCTCAACCAAAGGCTTAACGCCCTTAAACAAAACAGAATAATCATATGTACCGTCAGACTTGTGACCGGCTCTGAATACACCTGTATGAACAAGGTCATCACCGAAAGCAACAAGAGTTGCCTGGGACGGAACTACCGTAGGAGTCGGAGTTGCCTCAGGAGTCTTTGTGGGTTCCGTATTGTCCCCTCCGCCCTGATTGCTGTCTCCCGACGGAGAAGTTGTCACTGTCGGAGTTCCGTTTGCCGGCTTCTTCTCATCACCATCCAAAGCTTTACATATACTTGAAACTATACCGACTACAAGTAAAAGCGCTATAAGTATGCAGCATACGAAAATAACCGTCTTTTTCTGCTTGCGGCGCTTTGCCCTAAGCTTCATCATTTCAGTCTTTTTATCGTTTGGCTGCGGTTTTCTTCCCGCAGGTCTGCCATCAGGACGAGGTGAATTACCCGTAGGTCTTCTGCCTGACACAGGCCGCTCTCCGGTACGTCTTACATTTGCCGTTCCCTCAGGACGTCTTGCTCCGTTTGGTCGTGTACTGTCCGGTCTGTTTGCCGCACGTCTTGTACCATCTGCCGCCTTACCGGCCGCGCCTTCGCCGGCACGCCTTGCTCCCGTAGGTCTTTTTACCATTGTTCCGTCAGTTCTTCCTGCTCCTGCAGGTCTGTCAGAAGAGCGTCCTGCTCCCGTCGGTCTGTCAGAAGGACGTCTCGCTCCCGTAGGTACTCCTACAGGACGTCCCGGTCTGTTATTGTTCTTAAAATTATCCAAGATTTACCTCCGTTTTCCATTGTTAAATGTTCTCGTCTATTTTCTCATCCTTTATGATATCAGCAGTCTGATATCTGATAACCTTTGAAAGCGATTCCACAGGCACTTCAACCTGATAACCGATTTTCCCCGCAGAGAAAATAACCATATCAAAATCATTAAGCGTCTTATGAAATGTAGTTGTGAAAAATTTTTTCATGCCAATAGGTGAACAGCCTCCATGGACATAGCCCGTAAGCGGGAGTAAATCCTTCTGCTTAAGCATCTCAACTGACTTTTCCCCAACCGCCTTTGCGGCTTTCTTAAGGTCAAGAGAGCAGGCAACGGGTATGACAAACACATAATATTTGTTGCTTTTTGACTCAGTCACCAGAGTTTTAAAAACCCTTGCCGGATTCTGTCCGAGATTAAGTGCCACCTCAATACCGACCGTTGTACAGCAATCGGTATAGTCATAAGCATTATATTTGATTTTTTTGGAGTCAAGGACTCTCATAACGTTTGTCTTTTCCATATAGTTCCACCCATTATATCATCTGACTATACTATAACTCATTTTATGAGTCTTTGCAACACCTAATAAAAAACCGCAATAATTTAATAACATTATTATGAAAAAAGGCAGCAACAGACTTTTTATCTGCTGATGCCTTAAATATCCCGATTCAGAAGTTATTAATCCAAAAACTATTCGAGCTTCATATCGCCTTCCTTAACCCAGCCAATCTTTTTAAGAACCGCATTTACAGCAAGAGCTATAATTGCAGGAAGTATGAAGGAAACAAGAACAAGACCGACATAATCCATGGAAGTGATGGACGACTTCAAGCCGTTTGCCACATCGTTGACCCAGCCTGTATATACGCCTATCTGACCGACCAGACCGCACGTACCCATACCTGATGAAACTGCCGGTCCGTTCATTTTAAGCTTAAATATACATGTTGCGACAGGTCCCGTAACAGCCGAGGCCATTATAGGCGCTATCCAGATGCGGGGATTCTTTATGATGTTGCCCATCTGAAGCATTGATGTACCAATACCCTGTGAAACAAGTCCGCCCCATCTGTTCTCTTTAAATGAAATAACGGCAAAGCCGATCATCTGTGCCGAGCAGCCTGCAAGAGCAGCACCTCCGGCAAGTCCCGTAAGTCCAAGGGCCGCACAGATGGCTGCCGATGAAATAGGAAGGGTCAGGGCAATACCTACAAGCACGGATACGACAACACCCATTAAAAACGGCTGCAAATCGGTAGCCCACATGATAATCTCACCAAACTTCAAAGCCGCCTTACCAAGAGCCGGCGCCCACCATGCCGATAATGCCACACCGGCCCCGATGGTAACAAGCGGTGTCACAAGAATATCCACCTTTGTTTCCTTTGAAACAGCCTTTCCGAGCTCAGAGGCAATAACAGCTACAAATAATACTGCAAGAGGTCCGCCTGCGCCGCCAAGTGCATTAGAGGCAAAGCCCACAGTAATAAGCGAAAACAAAACAAGCGGCGGTGTTTTTAAAGCATAACCGATAGCCACAGCCATTGCAGGACCGCTCATAGCCGAAGCAAGTCCGCCTACGGTATAATTGATACCGTTAACTGTTGCCACCGACTTAGTCAGACACTCAATATCAAACTGGGTTCCGATTGTATTAATTATCGTACCGATCAAAAGAGAGCAGAAAAGACCCTGTGCCATGGCGCCAAGTGCGTCAACACCATATCTTTTTGCCGAAAATACAATATCCTTTCTTTTCAAAAAAGCTTTTATACCGTCTTTCATTAACATAACCTCCGTCAGTAGCTTTTGTTGGGCTATTTTACAACACTTATCATCATTTGTCAATGTTAGTGACAAGACACAATATATAATAAGCAAAAAAGGCGTCATCCTATGGATAACACCTTTTAGAATTTATTATGTAATTTTAAGTTTCTGGTGGTTTGTACCGCCTTTCATAAAATATAATTAAAACCGATTAAAAATTTAAGTTTCTGGTGGTCTGTACCGCCTTTCGTAATATTTATTTAAGATTAAAATTTAAGTCTTCTTTGGACCGTACCTGCCTTTCATAAAGTCATATCTATTGAAGAAAATTCAAGTTTTTGTTGGTCTGTACCGCCTTTCATAAATTTAATCTATATAAAATAAAACTTATGTTTTCATTGGACTATACCGCCTTTAAAAATTATAGTTTTAAGAAATGATTTAAATTTTCATTGGACCATACCGCCTGTAATTTATAGTTTTGAGTCTGAAATTTAAGTTCCCATCGGACCTTACCTCTTTCTCATATAATATATATCATAAATCTCATTTTATCTTCTTATCTGAATGTCCATCGGAATGTACCTCGATCATTGTTATGGATTGATCTTCACTTGTTAAGCCATTGGACTGTACCTCGATTTCTTAATTATAGTTTTTAAATGTTAAACTACTTAAGCCATTGGTCTGTACCTCTGTTTCATTATCATAAGTCTTGGTTAAAATTAACTATGCCATTGGACTGTACCCCTTTTCTAAAGAGTTTTATGTGCTCTTTGTTTTTGTTGACTCTAATATAACACATCAATTCATATATGTCAACACTTATTTTCAAATTATTTTAAGTTTTTTTGTGAATTGTTTGTCGTATCATGTCGACATTATCTGAATTGTCTGACTATTTGTAATAAAACAATAGCCTCCGGACCGCTCCGAAGGCTAAAAAAGTCTTTATATAAGCACCACTCCGACAATCTCGCACGATGCAAGTCTTAACAGTGAAATGAGCTCCTCAATCTGCTTAACCGGAATACTTCCGCGCTTTTCAACAAGTATAACCTTTTTGTTTTTTAACATGTCGGCATCAACCGCATTTTCCGCAGGGTTTTCGATTTTTACAAGCTTATACTCCTTTGATGCGGCAGCCTTTTTGATATTGTCAGCCGCTGACTCAAGCTCATTGCCGCCTACAGTACCGGTAATTATAAGCTCTTCACCGTCTCCTGCAAGGAGCGACAGCCTGCCTGCCACTATTTCATATTCCTCCTCAAGGGTTGCCTTAGGATTGCGATACCCTTCCAACTTATCAATTACTCTGTTATAAAATCCGCGCTTCTTGCCGCAATAAGGATAAACCATACGAATAACAGAAACATTGTAGCCATATTTAAATCTGTCGACATCCTTAAGCTTACCGTCAGTAAAATATCTGATGCAGATTAAAACAATTGCAAGAAAGGCACCCACAATAATACCGACGATACCGTATTTTACGGCTTTCTTCACAGGAGATGAAGACATGCTTTCCGGTTTGCCTTTTTTATCGAGGTATTCTTCATAGCTCATGCCTCTTAAATCCTCAAACTGTCCCTTAACACGTTCAATCATGCTGTTATAATTGTTTATCTCGACCTCAACGTTTTTCTTCTGAAGATCCAAGCCCGATAAATCCATATTTAAAGAATCAATTTTTGTACATACGGCAATTACAGCCTCCTGGATTTCAGGCTCCTGTCTGCCGCTCAGCTCTTCGAGTTTTTTCGTATAATCATCAACAGAATCATTAATACGGCTGATTTTTTCATCAATATTCTTTATCTGGTTTTCACGTTTTGTAATCTCGGCCGCATAGGACTCTATCTTGCCCTCTGTCTCATAATCCGCAACAACTGTTTCGTTACCGACCCTGCCCTTACCGTACAAAGCAAGCAGGCCTCCGAAGGCAATCATAAACAATATAATAACAAACCATTTACGCATAATGTAAGCAACAAACTGTTTGATGTCAATTACAAGATCCGTTGAATAATCCTCCATACCTACATTGATCCTTCCCTTTTGAATACAACCGCAATGGTCTTAAATAAAATAATAAAATCAAGCCTCAGACTCCATTCACTGATATATTTCCTGTCAAGTCTTACAACTTCCTCGAAATCAGTAATATTGGAGCGGCCGCTGACCTGCCACATACCTGTAATACCCGGCTTTGCAGCAAGACGGGCATGATGATGAGGAGAATAAAGCTGAACCTCCTGTTCGGTCGGCGGTCTGGTGCCGACAAGCGACATATCTCCCTTCAGAACATTAAAGAACTGAGGAAACTCATCAATACTCATACGTCGACACATATCCATAAAGCCGGACTTCTGAGTGCCGTCAGGAAGTACCTTGTTGCCGATAATTCGCGGATCAAAGTCAATCTTAAACATAAGACCGTCCTTAATACGGTTCTGCTCCATAAGCTCCTTTTTGCGCTCCTCGGCATCGAGATACATTGTTCTGAATTTGTAAATCTTAAATTTTTTGCCGTTTTTACCTACACGGACCTGTGAGAAAAATACGGGACCCGGCGACTGAATCATAATTACAGGTGCAATAATCAGGAACAACACACCGGTAATCGCGCACCCCACAATACCGCCGATTATATCTATGATTCGCTTAATAACAAGCTTTCCCGTTGATGCGTAGTTTATACTTGTTGTAAGTACAGTATATTTTCCGACTGTTTCAACAAACTGCTTTCTGCCGTATCTGTCGCGTTCCCTTGCAATGCAGGTATGAAGCACGATACCCATTCCGCATATTTTTTCAACAAGACGTTTTGGAATCAGGGAATCATCCTTGACATTGATAAGCACCTCATCAATCCATTCGCTTGAAAGGTAGTCGATAAGCTCCATCTTATTGGCAACCACATCGATATAATTATCATATCTCTTTCCCTTTAAATCCTTGTCCATGATTACCATGCCGGCAATTCTGAAGCCCTGGTAATTAGCCTCAAGAATATTGGACAGACAGTTTTCTATCATTGATTCCTGGGTAATAATAAGCAGCGAGCGCTTACCGCGTGTACTGCGTCTGTTTGTAAAAAAGGACTTCCATGCCAGTCTGACAATATAAGAAATCACAAAATATAAAATACATGTGAGGAAGGTAACGGCTCTTGAATAATCCTCTCCCTCCTTTACCGCAAACAGATATAAGGTGGAAATAACAAGAACCATGACAGACTGCTTTAAGGTTGCAACCAGCTCCTGCCAGGCATCTCTTTTCAGAACATCCTTAAATGTTTCAATAAAAATAATTGACGAAAGACTGATAAATAAAATAACTATCGCAAAATTTCTGTATAGCACAACCTTATAGGGATTTAATGTGCCGAATCTAAACACATAAGAAAGGATAAAGGCAGCCTGCAGACATATAATGTCAAGAAGTATAAAATCAAAATGCTTTAACCATCCCTGTGAACTTTTTCTGTACATAAAAAGCACCTCAACAAAGACCGGGCAATGCCGCAGCCCGTTTTTCAAAACTCAAAATACAGCAGCCAATGCATGACTGTAAAGCTCATGCATTACTGACGTATATTTTCACAATTTTACCATTTTTTATCAGTTTTGTCAATTTTTACCTTCCATAACTGCTTTCATCCTGTCAGAAGCCTCTTTAAGAGATGCCTGATTTATCTTTCCTACATAAAGCTTGCTTCCCCTGTAGGAATAGCAGTATTCAAATGCTCCGGCGGTTTCGACAGTATAGGTGTCAATCTTCCAGTCAGGAGCTTCATCAAGCTGCATCCTCACAAGAGATGTCAGCTGGTCCATGGTAAGGTCGGTCTGGAAGTTTCCGTTGACCGCATTCATTATATCGTTAAACTTCATAAGCATTACAGGGCTCTTCATCTTGTCGATTACTGCCCGAATCATAGCCATCTGGTTCTTGCCTCGCTGAACATCGCCGGCCGCAAAAGCATAACGCTCACGTACAAATTCAAGTGCCATTTTGCCGTCCATATGATTAATTCCCTGCTTAAAGTGATGCTTTGTATGAAGAGAGGTAAACGCAATCGGTGATTCCACATCAACACCGCCAAGCACGTCTACAAACTTCTCCACACTGGAGAAATTAACTCTCAGGTAATAGTCAAGCTTAATGCCATAGATGTTTTCAAGCGTAGCCATGGAGGTCTTAACGCCATGAGTGCCGGCATGAGTAAGCTTGTCATACTTATCGCCGGAAACTCCCGGAATAATTACAAAAGCGTCACGCGGAATATTGACAAGCAGAATCTTATGAGTCTTAGGATTGACAACCATAACGATATTTACATCGCTGCGGCTCTTTACGTTTATGCTTCCGTAGGTATCAATACCGCTCAGATAAACAGTAAAGTAATCCTTTGTGACGTCAATTTTATCGCCTCGTTCAGGCATGGACGCGGAATCATTATTGCTGTTGTTAAGCTGCACGTTCGGAACTGCGGAAGTAAATTCGAATTCACCAAGCACCCTGGTTCCCTCCGCAAAGCCCTGTTCGTATTCCTCCATTGTCTCCACATACGACTTTTCGACAATAATTGCCCTTACCTGCTTTTGGAGAAGTGCCGTGGCAAGCTGGCTGTAATCATCATAAATCGAAGTGGAAATATTAGCTTTAAAATGATTGTTAATAAACTCTACCATTGCTCTGGAGTTATCATAATCAACCGATTTCTGTACGCCAAACAGGTCACCGAGAATATCATCCACGCGTGTTGCATCATCTTCTTCCCTTACGATAACCGCCATCTGGCTTACAATATACTGTGTGGAATCCTGCCCGGAAATATTATTAAGCGTACCTCTCGTTTTTTCAAGATACATAAAGCCGAGCAGATACAGACAGGAAATCACAAGGGCAAAAAGCATGCCCAGGACAAAACGCGCAAAGCCCGTCTGCTTCATCAAAATCAGAGTGCTTATTCCCAAAAGCAAAACACTTACCGCTCCGTAAACCACCCAGTATTTACCCGGAAGCACAGGGAAGCGCAGCAGGGTAAACGTCAGCACCATCATCGCAATCACTTCAATGCTTAAAATGACCCATCCGAGCATCTTTAGTGCCTTAGATTCTTTTTTCTTTCTCTTTTTCGCCATAATTATCTGCCTTCCATTATCTCACGCATTTTACTGCCTGCCTCATCGGCAGACTTTTCGTCAATGTATGCAACATAAAGCTTCGAGCCGCGGTATGAATAACAGTAATTCATGCCGCCCTTTGTAGCTACCGTATATGTTTCAATATTCCAGACAGCGCCGTCGTCAAGCTGCATCCTTACCAGAGAGGTAAGCTGATCCATTGTCAGATTTGTCTGGAAATTGCCGCTTACCGCATTCATGATATCTCCAAAGTTCGTAAGGAGGGCAGGACTCATCATTTTATTAATAACGGCTCTGATAACCTCCATCTGGTTCTTGCCTCGCTGAACGTCCCCCGAAGCAAAGGAATAACGCTCTCTGGCAAAAGTAAGAGCCTTTTTGCCGTCCACAAAATTAGGTCCCTTCTTAAACGTATAGCCCCCTGTCTTAAAATTCGCAGGTGAATTAACAGTTATGCCGCCGAGAATATCAACAAATTTCTCAACGCTTGAAAAGTTAACCCTCACATAATAATCAAGCTCGACGCCGTAGATATTCCGGAGCGTATTCATGGATTTATCAATTCCGTATAAACCCGCATGCGTAAGCTTGTCGTAGCTGCCGCCGCTGACTCCCGGAATCGGTGCATATGCATCTCGCGGAATAGACACAAGAAGAATCTTTTTAGTCTTTGGATTGACAGTCATAACAATATTAACATCGCTCCTGCTCTTCCTGTTAATCGGTCCGTAGGTATCAATACCGCTGAAATAAACCGTAAAATAATTTTTCGCAATCTCAGTCTTACTGTCTCTTGGAGGCATCACAACAGGTCTTAACTCCGCAGAGCCCGAAGGAACAGGCTCAGGAGTAGGCGTTGGTGTGACATTCGGAGGAAGCGTAGGCGACGGCGTAGGTGTCAAAACAATGCCGTAGGCCGTACCATTCAGCTCAAGCTCCGTCAAAATCCTTGTCTTGTCGGCAAAGCCCTCCTCATAAGTCTCAACAAGCTCTACAAAAGACGAATCAATAATAATCGCTCCGACTTCACCCTTAAGAAGAGCAATTGCAAGCTCCGAATAAGTATTGTACGCAGTCAGGTCAAGCTTAACGGAATAAGTGTTGTTAATCTTTCCTGCAGCCTCAAGTGATTTTTCATATTCAATCGAATTCTGTAAGCCGAATTTATAACCGAGAGCATCCTTAAGCACTGTCGCAGGGTCTGATTCAAGAACCATAACGGCAATCTTATCGGGAGGATTATCCCCTGTGTCTCCTGTAATGGAGTTTAACGTCTTCCTTGTCTTCTCGAGATATCCGAAGGACACAAAAAAGCAGATGGCTGCCAGCACAGCCACATTCATACATACAATTTTTCTTTTAAAACCCTTCCTGCTTATGAGAAAATAACCCGTAACGCCAAGAAGCAGACCGCATATCAAAATATAGAGCGCCATAAATCTGGCAGGCAAAACAGGAAATTTTATAAGAATAAACGTTAAAAATAATGCGCCTATAACCTCAATACCGAAAATTACAATTCCTGCATATCTCAATTTATTACCCTTCGACATTTTCCTATCCATAGAAATCTCCATTCTGCCGCATACCGGCCGCAGCATATAATATAATAAATTTCCGGCTTTCCAAATCTTATTATGCGTTTAAAATCAGTCATAATAATAGTATACACCATTTTTACCAAAAATGTCATCCAAACTGACATTATAGTGTCATAAGCAGATATTTGCAACCTTTTACACGGTTTTTAATGCATTATTAAGATGTTTGTGACAAAAGTATGAACCCAATAGAATATATTGCATAAAATAAGCCCCCTGCTTTAAAAGCCGGAGGGCTTAATAATTCAAACATCATAATTCAATTTCACATAAGTAATGTTAAAAGCGGGAGTGTTGACGGCTGAACTTATAATCTTTACAGATCATCAAACAACCCCTCACTGTACACACCGCCTGCAATAAGCTTTGCAAACGCCTCCTTAACGGCTGCCACGTCCTCCTTATAGGTCATACCATACCATGTGTCATTGGTAGGCAGAACCTTAACGGTGCACTTTCCGGCTCTTAACATACCGCCGATAACGGTAGGCAGCAGATACTCGGATTTGAGCGGACAGTCAGGCACCTGCGTCTTGAAGAATTCGGCAAAGCCGTCTTCAAGAACCTCAAGAAACTTCGGAGGATTGCCGGGGAATCCCCAGAAATTCATGGAAACAAAGCTTTCAGTATCAAGCTTCACGCCATCAGCCTCCGCGCCTTCGGCAGTTTTGATAATATTGCGCGTCTCAACGACGTCGACCACATGTGTATGACCGTCCTCAACTGTACATACGCCTCTGGTCACTCCGCCGTTGTCGGATAATGTATTTTTAAGGATAAAACCTGCCATTGCGTAAGCATTTGGCTCATGGCTCTCCACAAGCCAGTCATGCATAGTCCTGTAGGCTTCCCTGCCATAATAGTCATCGGCATTAATCACTGCAAAAGGAGTATTGATAAATTCCTTTGCGGCAAGAACCGCCTGACCCGTGCCCCATGGCTTCGTACGCCCCTCAGGCAGCTCACCCGGAATATTGTCAATGCTCTGAAAAGCATAGAAAACTCCTACCGAATGTTTGGCGCACATCTTTTCTATACGGTTGCCGATAACCTCCTTAAACTCGTCCTCAATATCTTTTCTGATAATAAAAACAATATTGTTAAAGCCCGCTTCAACGGCATCATGAACGGAATAATCCATAATTATATGACCACAGCCGTCAACCTCGGCAAGCTGCTTAATGCCTGTGCCGAAGCGCGAACCGATACCGGCTGCCATAATAAGCAATGTTGTATCCATAAACCCTCCCATGCTCCGTTCCCAAAGTAACAGAGATGATAACAAAAAAGTATTTTTACATAGTAAAATCATGATATATTATAACATATATACAAATCAAATTCAACATAAAAAAGACAGACCGTTTCTGCAGGAAAACAGTCTGTCTGTGAATCAGTCTTAAAAACGTCTGCCGGCTTATCTGGCCTTGACGAGCATTGCGTTAAATGCAGGCAGCTTCTTAACAGCGATTGTAAGTACCACGCCGAATACAAGGCAGGTGATACCCTGAATCATATTGCTGATAATTGAAGCCGCAGCAGCCATACCGTAACCAAGTAATGTGGCCTCATATACAAAGTAGCCGACAACCATAACCGTCTCTGCCGCAACGCCGCCTGCAATATATGCAACAGGCTTTGGAGAATTCACCTTATTAAGACCCTTGAAAACGATGCAGGCAACAAATGCCATAACAAATTTGATAACGGTAGTACCCGGCACATAGCTTCCGTAACCGGCCAGAAGGTCAGCAAGACCCGAACCAATACCGGCAGCAAGAGCGCCGTAAGGATTGCCGAGAGTCCATGCCGCAAATAAAACTATGGTGTCACCTATATTAACATATCCGTTTGTACCGAGTGTAGGTACCTTAATAACCATTGTAGCGATACAGGTTAATGCCGCAAGCATGGCTGCATAAATCATGGTAATAAAATTATTCTTTTTCATAAATCAACCTCCTAATAGCAAATCATAAATTCGATACATAGAAGATACAACAAAACTGACCATATAAAAATAGTCAGTTTTAGAATAAATTATATGACCAGATGGAATTTTTTCACAAAAAGACATTTATTATTTTGCAGTTCCGTAAGCGGAATTTTAATATCAATTATTATCAGAATATAATAATCATTAATTAATTTAAACAAAAACTATAATCAGCTAAAATGATAAAACCCAATCGGATTAATATTTATACTCCAACGGGGTAAATAAAACGTATTCATTTTTAAGTCTGCAATCGGCAGGAGATAATCATTATCTCCTCTTAATCAAATCATCAACAATTGCAACAACAGGGTCGCTCATATTTTTATAATTCGATTCT
>JAQXKO010000009.1 GCA_029010495.1 Clostridiales bacterium
GGCTTATATGGCCTAAAAGTATATCAAGTCTCATTTTAATTATGAAAGATTTGAAAAAATCTTCCTAATTCGAGCAATATGCTCAAAAAAATTATATAAAAATATATAACTATTTTGATAATATTGATCGCCTGTTGTAAGGGAGTGGTAAAATATTTTAAATCTTTAAGAAAGAACAGCACTCCCCTAGACTTAATATTTGTAGAAGGGTGATATCTAATAACCTTATTTGCAGTTTCCTTTTCAGATAATACAGAAGCAACGATATCAAGCGGTAAAAGGTCACATCTACCCTTTCCTACTCTCATGTCTCTAACGGCTCCTGTCTCGAACTTAGTGCGATCTCCTGAATCTTTAATCATGCACTTTTTCCTCCTTTTTGTAATTTTCTTTAATTTTACCTTTTATTACAATTATGAATGATTCGTCACCATCATAACTATAAATCTTTGCATCAGTTGCGTCTTTGACATAATCGCAAATTTCATAATTTGAACTTTTTTTAGCCAAAGCAACAACTCTGGGATCCATTCTCCAATCGAATTCAGATTTTTGAGAAAGATATTCTTCAATTGCTTTATCATATTCTTCTTCACCCTGATTAATGAAATCAAAAGATTCATCTACGAATTCTTCTGCAATTGTTTTAAAATCTTCCATGCTAAATCCGCCACTAAATCCCTTTTTAATAACAATTTTTCTATTATTATTAATGGCTAATATTGGTTCTAATTGTGGATGAAACTTAGGTAAAATCTTTAAAAAAGCTTCTTCTGGAGTTATTTCTCCTGTAACCAATAAGAAATAATTGACATAAAAATCTTTTATTTCTTTTTTGTTTGTTACAATATTTCCTCTTGCAATATATTCAGCAATCTTAATTGTAGAAAGAAGAATTTTCAAACAATATTCATTATCGTTTTTTTCTTTATTCAATGCTCTTGCTTTATTCATACAAGATTCCCATTCAGCATCTCCCCAAGATTTTGCAGAGACTGTTTCAAGACCTAATTTATAGACCTCTTTGTAAATTTTCTTAAATGTATCCATATAATGCTCCTTTCATCATACATTTTTACATATTAAATATGATTAATATTTATAAAAATATTTATGTGAAAATTTACTCTTTTTCTAAATGATTCATAATTATTATATAAAATCAGAAAGGGGTTATTTTTTATGAATAATTTTTTATCTCAAGAAGCCATACAAGCGGCCGCTAAAAACGAACATTATTGTGTTAATAATTATATTGGTTTTTTAACTGATCCTAATATTAATGTGAAGTTGTATACGAAATTTAAAAATAAATTTAGAGAGGCAATTGGTCAATTTTTAGTATCTCATTTTTTATGTACAACTGAAGTTGATGGGTTTAGAGTTGTCGAAGATGTTGCGTGTGCAGCGAGCAAGGAACCTGTTACCGATTTTTGTTATTGTTATATGAAACAAATAATAAAAAGAGAGCCGTTTCCTGGAGACTTTTCGGTGTGTATTCCTAATCTTCTTAAACCTAATAATGATAGACCTGAAATATATGAAAAAATACAAGATATATTAATGAGTATAATTAACAATGAAAAAGACGATTTTATTTTTGATAAAATTGTAGACAGTGCTGTTGAGGCAACTTTTGAAAAACATATTAGAAGAACAGCTTTAAAAAAGAATATTGTTAAAGAATCGTATGTTGATTCAATTCCAACGTCTTATATAGAATTAGTTCCTATTGTTCATGATTTGTTGGAATATGTTCTTGGTATTATGATGAATACTTTGTTGGCTGCGATATTAAGTTCGGCAAGTGTTAAAGATAATAATGAGAATGAAAAAACAGATGATACGGTAGACAAATTAAAAGAATTAGAAGAAACTATTGAAAAGTACAAAAATATAGAGATAAGTGATATTTCTAAACTTGAAGAAAAGGATAAGGAAATAGCTTCTTTAAAGAATATTATTTCTGATAAATACAAAGGGAAGTCTTCTAATGCTTTTAATGACCTTAAAAAGGCAAATGAAGCTTTAAGATCAACAAAGACTCAGCTTTCAAACGCTGAACAGAAAATCAAAGATATGTCTAAAGAAATGCAGGAATTAGAATCATATTATAAAGACATATATGAAACTAATTGTTGTATGACAAAAGACTTTATTGATAGAATGGTTAAAAATATTGATAAGAAATATGTTTTTGTTGGTTTAAATGTAAGTAGAATGATTGAAAAAACTAATCAGATGTTTCCTAATTCTATAATTGCAACAAACGAAAAGGAAATTTCAGACAATGCTGATTTAGTAATCTTTTTAAACAATTATCTTCCAAAAGATATTTATATTGCTGCTAAAAAGTATTGTGATAAAAAGAATTTAAAGGTTGTTCATTATAAAAATTATGATGAAGCTGAAATTTATGCATATATTAGAAACACATATAGAAATTCGTAACTAAAGATGATTATATAAATATTTATAAGAAAACAATATAAAAATGCCACCACAATATTTGTGATGGCATTTATTGTTATTCAGGTAATTTTTCTACAATATCATAATAAATAATCAAATTAATATCTTTGACTTTTCTATCAATATGATAATGGCCACAAAGCCAATACTTGTATTTAATATCGTTCATTATATTATTAAAATATTTTCCAAGACTATCATTAACATCTAAGAATCCAAACTCATTCTCAATTATCTTTGGCATAGCATGTGTTAAAATATAATCAACTTCATTATTATGTTTTTCTAATGTTTCAAGACCATGATTATATTCAGCGGTGGTTGGAAGTTCTGCTTCCCACCAAGTAACATCTTTAATTCTAGTTTCTTTATCAATTGATGTAGCTCCGCCCATTGTCCAAAAGGTCTTACCTTCAATAGTATAATACTCTCCTCTCATGAGGTGAATAATATTGTTTGCATCTGGATGAACCTGAACTTTTCCGCCAAACATTTGAGTTGTTTTTATTTTATTCCAAAAATAATGATTTTCGTGATTTCCATCTATCCATAAAAAAGTACAAGGTTTACTTTTCATGGTATTAAGCCAAAACCAATACTCTTCTTGTCTCTCTCCCATTTTTTCAAGGAACCTATCTGATTCCAAAAATGGAAAACCGAAATCACCAAGTAGAATGATATAATCATTTTCTGTAATTTCGTTTTCTTTCCAAAATCTTGTTAATTTTGACATATTAATGCCACCATGAACATCACCAGTAACATATATCATATTATTGCCTCCTTTTTATAATAATTTTGTTCTTTTTATATATGACCTCAATACTAGAGTTTTCTAAAAACCCGTATTCTCTTAAAAATTTACCTTTAAGTATTATTGCAGGTACAATTTTGTATTTATAGCTTCTTTGTGCGTATATTTTTCTGATTTTTGTTAGCACATTGTATCAACTCACTCTCCTTTCGTTATTTTTATGATATATTTTTTGTTCTAAAATAGTATGGTACTTTATTTAATGCTGCAACAAGAGTAAAATCAGCCGGATAAATAACGGAATTATTAATCCTGTTTATAACAATACGATGTTCTTCAAGCGGCTGCCTTAATACTTCAATATTATCTCTGTTAAATTCAGGAAGCTCATCCATAAATAGTATTCCGAAATTTGCATAACTGATTTCGCCGGGCATAGGCGTATGTCCGCCACCGATAAGAGCAGTCTTTGTAATTGAATGATGTGGATCCCTGAAAGGGCGCCGGTTCATAAGTCTGCCTTCATTAAGCTTACCCGCTATTGAATATATTCTTGTCAGTTCAATCTGCTCTTCATAAGTCAGCTCGGGCATAATGGTAGGTATACGTCTTGCAATCATTGTTTTTCCGGCCCCGGGAGGTCCTGCCATTAAAAGATTATGCATACCGGCGGCAGTAATCTCTGCTGCGCGTCTTGCCATAAACTGACCCTTTACATCAGAAAAATCAAGCTCGGTATTTGTTCCTTCAGAATTTTGTTTAATAGTTGGACGAGAAGGTGTATATATATTATTAAGATAATTGACACATTCAATTAAGTTTCTTATCGGAATAACCTCAATACCGCTTATAACATGTGCCTCTTCATAATTATCATAAGGTACAATGATACGTTTAAAATTATTATTGACAGCCATAATCGTGCACGACAGAACACCGTTTACCCTGCTGACCATTCCGTCAAATTTTAACTCACCGAGTATCATAATATCATCATTGTTATTCCTGACAACATCCTCGCATACAAGCATACCTACAGCTATTGCAAGATCATATTGTGTTCCTGATTTTTTTAAATCTGCGGGTGATAAATTAACTGTGATTTTACGATTGATAAAGTCATAACCGGAGTTTTTTATGGCGATTTTGACACGCTCCTTGGCCTCCTTGACTTCAGAAGAAAGATAGCCGACCATTTCGATTCCCGGAAGGCCGTTACTGATGTCAGTTTCGATTCTGACGGGATATGCATCTATTCCCTGAACAGATGCACTGTTTGTGATACTTAACATTTTTTTACATCCTTTCAAATATTATTGTCAGAACATTTGAAAAGATAAAAAATGTTTCAACACAGGCATTATACCTATGTTGAAACAAATAATTTATTTGTGATTAAGCATAGACTTTAATTCGTCCATAAATGTATTAACATCTTTAAATTCACGATAAACTGATGCAAATCTGACATATGCAACATCATCGAGATCCTTTAAGCAGTCCATTACAATTTCACCGATTGTATTTGACTTGATTTCTTTGCATTCAAGATTAAATATCTTGTTTTCTACATTATCAACAAGTTCACTAATCTGTTCAACTGAAATTGATCTTTTATGACAGGCTCTGAATACACCTTTTTCAATCTTTTCTCTGTCATAAGGCTCTCTGACATTATCCTTTTTAATTACGACAAGCGGAATTGTTTCAATCTTTTCATATGTAGTAAAGCGCTTGTTGCACATATCGCACTGACGTCTTCTTCTGATTGAAGCATTATCGTCAGCAGGTCTTGAATCAATTACCTTTGTATTTTCATCTCCACAAAACGGACACTTCATAAGCATGCTCCTTTAGTAAATTATATTAATGAAGAAATATCTATATTGTCTCCACAAATTCCGATAACAGCGCCTGACTTAACCTCATCAGCCTCAGGATGTGCAATAAGCCATTTATTGGCAGCGAACAATCTCTTATCTTCTTCTGACCTGATTTCAATATCAGGCTTTTTAAGATTAGTTCCTTTTGGTAAAACAACAGCAACCTTAAATTGCTCACCAAGCCTTGCAGAGCATGGAGCATAATGAAGCGTTGTGGCATATACTTCAACTGCAGTACCTGCCGGAACAAAAAATGCTTCAACCTCAAGTGTATCGATTTCTCTTGTCATACAATCCTGCTGCTTTGCAAGAAGTAAAATAAAATCAGTAGCACCGATATTAATTTCCGAATCCCTGTGATACTCCAAACAGTTAAGTTTTGTATTAGTTCCGTTGCAATAACCAATCTGTACAGGCATGCCGCCATATACATTATCGGAAAGCTCTTTATATGCAGCTGTATTTTCAAGTATTTCCGTACCCGGAACATACTCTACGGCATCTTTTTTTGCTTCAGTCTTTGTTTTGAGATTTTCAATTAAATCACTGAAATTATATCCATAAAGGATACGTCCGTAAGGTTCAAAGGCCCTGTCCATTACAGTTTTGATTTCTAAATCCATAAATACCTCCATAAAATATAAAAACAACAAAAAATAGAATTAACATATCATTTTTATACCACATATAGTATAACACATCAATCGATGTCTTTCAACAAAAATTTAAAATATACTTGTTAATATCGGTAACTTATTGTATAATAATTTCGGTTATGATTTTTAGGATAATAGCCACTATAAATTATACCGGAGGATTTATTATGCGACATTTGTTAAATCCATTAGATTTTTCCGTAGATGAAGTTCAATATATGCTAAAGCTTGCACAGAATATTAAGAACAATCCGGAAAAATATTCACATGTTTGTGAAGGAAAAAAACTTGCAACACTCTTCTATGAGCCAAGTACAAGAACAAGACTCAGCTTTGAAGCAGCTATGTTAAATCTCGGCGGCAAGACGCTTGGATTTCAATCCGCTGATTCTTCTTCTGCATCAAAAGGCGAAAGTGTTGCTGATACAATCAGAGTAATATCCTGTTATGCGGATATTGCGGCAATGCGTCATCCAAAGGAAGGTGCTCCTATGGTAGCATCATTATATTCAGGTATTCCTGTTATAAATGCAGGCGACGGCGGTCACAATCATCCAACTCAGACATTTACCGATTTACTGACAATCCTTGAATTAAAGGGCAGACTTGACAATATGACAATAGGTTTCTGCGGAGACTTGAAATTCGGACGTACTGTTCATTCATTGATAAATGCCATGAAAAGATATGATAATGTCACTTTCATACTTATATCACCCGAAGAACTTGCTATTCCTCAATATTTAAAAGAGGAATTAATCGCAG
The DNA here is from genome assembly GCA_029010495.1 of Clostridiales bacterium. Lineage (GTDB taxonomy): Bacteria > Bacillota > Clostridia > Lachnospirales > Lachnospiraceae > UBA3775. The sequence continues at coordinate 6,531 of JAQXKO010000009.1, forward strand.
GAAATTTTAAATTTAAAGAAGTAAGACAATTAGAGGAAGTAATGGGCGAGCTTGATATCCTCTATATGACAAGAGTTCAGAAAGAACGTTTCTTTAACGAAGAGGAATATATAAGACTTAAAAACAGTTTTATTCTTGATTCCAAAAAACTTAATCTTGCTAAAAAGGACTGTTATGTACTTCATCCTCTGCCACGTGTAAATGAAATTGCCGTTGAGGTAGACAATGACGAACGTGCAGCTTATTTTAAGCAGGTTCAGAACGGTGTATATGTAAGAATGGCACTTATTCTTATACTCTTAGGACTTGATAAGGTTGTTGAATTTTAATTGAAACAGGAGGCAATATGTTGAATATAGGCGGATTATCTGAAGGTGTTGTAATTGATCATATTAAAGCAGGCGGTGCCACACAGATTTATAATTATCTTCAGATGGATAAATGGGACACTCAGATAGCTATAATAAAAAATGCCACTAGTAAAAAAATGGGACGTAAGGATATATTAAAATTTGAAGGTCCTGCAAATGTTGACCTCGATATGCTTGGTGTATTGGATCCTAACATTACATTTAATATCATTAAAAATGATAAGATTGTCGAAAAGCGTCATGTGAGAATGCCGGAAATGGTTGAGAATATCATTAAATGTCATAATCCGAGATGTATAACTTCAATCGAGCAGGAATTACCTCATAAATTTAAGCTTACTGATCCGGAAAAAAAGATTTACAGATGTGTATATTGCGACATGAAATATAAAGAAAAACCTTAAATATAATAAAATTTAAAAGCGTAGCAATTATAATAATTGCTACGCTTATTTTATGGCTTGGTTATTATTATCTTATCTTCTTTGACCTCCAGTCTGACTCTGTTGCCTGTTATCCCGATTGCTTCAAGAGCTTCTCTGGGCAGCTGAAGACGACCGACTCTGTCAAGAATAACATATTCATCATGTTCATGCTTTTCAATTATACCTGATACAGAATCACTGTTTTGTACCACTTTTGTATATGCTTCACTTTTAATTACTCTTTCACTGCTTGTCTTGCCGTCCCTTATCATTATGACACGGTTAACCTTTTCTGCAAGATTAACATCATGAGTAACAATAATAATTGTTGTACCAAGCTCCCTGTTAAGCTTCCTGAATACTTCCAAAATGTCATCAGAGGTTTTTTGATCAACCGAACCTGTCGGTTCATCAGCCAGCAGTAATTTAGGTGAGTTTGCCAGAGCAATTGCAATAGCTATCCTCTGCTGTTCGCCTCCGGAGAGCTGATTAAGTTTTGAATCCTTTCTGTGCTCCATTCCTACAAGCTTTAACAAATCAAGAGCTTTTTTCTGTTTATCTTCCTTCGTTTTATTAAAAAGCATCGGAAGACATACATTTTCAATTGCGGTCAGATAAGGAAAAAGGTTTCTGGCATTATTCTGCCAGACAAAGCCGACTGTTTCCTGTTTATATTTAACATACTGCTTTTCATTTAATTTAAACAAATCCAATCCATCTACATACAGCTTGCCCGCAGAAGGTCTGTCCAGTCCTCCTATAAGATTTAAAAATGTAGATTTGCCTGAGCCGGAGCTGCCTATAATTGCAACGAATTCTCCTTTTTCAACCTTTAGCTCAAGACCTTGAAGAGCAAGCACTTCTGTATCGGCAGTTTTATAAATCTTTACAAGATTCTCACAAAGAATCATTACATCATCATTTAAATCATCTTCCAGCTTCTTGTCTGTTGAGGCTCTGTATGTTGACAGATAAGCATCCTTGGCTTCATCATAGTTATGAGTATATTTATTATTTTCCGTCATGTTCAAGGAGCGACCTCCTTCTTGTTATCGGTAAAGCTTATTATCTGACCATCCAGTATTTCATATACATAATCGCCATATTCCATCATTTTAGGGTCATGTGTTGTCATTACTATTGTTATTCCCTCCTTACGGATAATTTCCTTAAACAACGTAATAACCTTAAGACTGGTATATGAATCCAGCTCACCGGTAGGTTCATCTGCAAAAATTACCGTCGGTTTATGTGCAAGTGCCCTTGCTATTGCAACTCTCTGCTGCTCGCCGCCTGATAATTCCTCAGGCATATGGGTGGCACGCTTTGAAAGATTAACCATTTCCAGACACTCATTTACTCTTTCGGCATAATCACCCTTATAGTCTGAGATTCTTAGTGAAAATTCAATATTCTGATATGCATTCATTACAGGTATAAGAGCAACTGACTGAAATATAAAACCAAGCTGGTTTCTCCTGATTTTTTCAAGCTTATTCATATCATATTTTGTTACATTTTCACCATTCACGTATAAACTGCCTTCCGTCTGTTTATCAAGACATCCGAGAATATTAAGAAGTGTGGTTTTACCGGAGCCGGAACGTCCTTTAAGAATTGTCAGACTGCTCTTCGGAACATCAATATTTATACCCTTAACAGCATAAAAATCTTCACCCGCAACCTTAAATACCTTTTTTATGTTTTCGGCTTTAATTATAAAATCATCCATTGTTAGTCCTCTCCGAGCTTAAGTGCCTGTGCAATCTTCATTGTACTCAGAATATGCCTTATTACCATAAAACATAATATGAGCATAACAATAACACATAATCCGATTCTAATCATATCCAGACCGCTTGTTATAATTACGGTTTTTAATGTTGAATAGCTTGGTGAATAAGCAAGTAAAATAAGCGGAACAAATAATCTGGCCGAAAACACTCCTGTAAATATACCAAAAAGAATAGGTAATACAGAGCCGAATGTATGCTCAATTAAAAGCATATTGGCTATTTCACGCATAGAAAGTCCCATTGCACGATATATGCCGAAAATAAGCTCACGTGATTTAATTGAGGTTATCCAATAAATCATAAAGCCTATGATACTCAGTATTAAAACAATAATAAAAGTTATTGTAAGCATACCGCTTGTAATCTGGAAAAAAGGATCTTCCTTTATCTCTTCTGCCTGAATTACTGTATCATCAATTTCTGATGCTTTGATTTTTTTATCTGATATGAAATCGTATATGTCAGCAGTATTATTTGTCTTAACCCATATTTCATACGGTTCAGTATCAAAAAGTGAATAAGCCGAGTTGAAATTTACTACGCACAGATAATTATCAACAACCGATATTTCGCCATTTGAACCTTTCTTGTAAATCTTTGATTCATAAGTAGGCCATGCGTCAACTATTGCAACCACCTCAACAAGAAGTGTAGGAAGCGGATTAAGCAGCTTATCCTTGCGGCAAATGCTTACCTTATCTCCAACACCGACGTTTTTCTGTTGCGCAAAATTTCTGCTGATAATTACTCCGTTAGGATTTTTTGCAAGTGCATTAAGATAATAGTTTATATGAAACTTTGTTGAATCTTCAGGTAAATATGCGGTTTTACCAAACTCGTCGGTTATTATCCCCATAAAAGTCGCACTGTCCTCAAGCACATCGGTTCCGACGCCCATACCGGCATGTTCATCTCTTAATACCCTTGTAAGCATTTCGGTTTTGCCCTTAAGCTCAGTATATTTAGAGAATGAAGGCTCAATATATTCAAGCTTTTCAGCATACCCCTGTCTGATGGCAGCGGAATTATCCTCCCACTTTTCAGTCATTACAAAGGTAGTACCTACTCTGTATTTATTTCTTATTTCTTCATTTGAAGTTATTGATCTGGCTGCTGTAGCGTTAAAAATACCAAGTGCCAGTGTAAGCACCAGGAACACAATAATAAAACTCTGATTTTTAATATTTTTATTAATCTGTAAAAAGCCGGCAAAAGTCGACGGTTTACACTTTTTGCAGATAAATCTATAGCTGATTCCGGATAATAATGGCAGTATTCTTAGCAGAAGAAGTGCAAATGCCAGCAGAAATACGGTAGAAGAAAAATAAATTACGGGGTCAAGGCTTCCACCCTCCTGTATTTCCTTTATTATTGTTGCTTTGTTTTTATTTGAAGAATACAGACCGTAAACTGATATTACAAGTAAGATAATATCCAGACCCATTTTCTGCCACAGCGGAGTCTTCTTTTTCTTTTTATTTACTTTCTGCTCTACAATACTGAAATTGGCATATTTTAATACAGGTACTGTCATAATCAATACCGATACTGCAGAAGCAAAAATTGCATAAAGCAGAGCTTTAAAAGTAAAATGAACATCAATAGTTGTAAGTATTGAAAATTCAAGGAAAGATCTGGTAGAGCCGAACAGCTTACAAAATACAAATCCAAGCGGATAACCGATTAAAAGTGCAGCAAACGAAATCAAAAAGCTTTGAAAAAGATAACTTAAAATCAGCTGTCCTTTACTTACGCCTCTGCTTTTAAGCATTGCTATTTCACTTTGTTCAATATTTATTATCTGGTTTGAAACCATAAATATAAAAACACACAGAAGAATAAGTACAGGCGTCTGAAAAATCCACATCGTTACCGTAACCTTATTGCTGCCCTTTCTGTATGTTTTGAAGCTGTCTTCATAATTAAAGGAGCCTTCAAAAACATTATATTCATTGGAATCATATCTGATTTTATTGTCAGCAATGATAAAGTCATTTATCATATCAGTTTTAATCTTCTGATAATCAAATACACAATAATATTTTGCTTTAATATTTTCCTGCATTTTGTTACCGTTAACAAAAAGCTGTTTATAAAGCTCCATATCCATGAAAAGACTGTTTTCATAATCAAGCGGATCCTTAATCCAATATGTATCCTCTGATTCTGCCGTTCTGAATATACCCGAAATTCTAAACACGACAGGTTCACCGTTAACAATAAAACCGGAATTAATTTCATCACCGGTAACAAGCTTTAAATTTGTTACAATTCTCTCCGAAATAATACATTCATATACACCGTCAACGGGTTTGTCGGAGCAATAATCTCCGTAAATGATATTAATATGCTCCTTCATTGAAGAAAGAGCATTAACCTTAAATTTAAAGGTAGAAACTCCGGCCCTGTTGACTGACAGACTTCCGTTTATCTCATTGCTTTCAAAGGATGTAACAGTATGCATCGGTTTTATCGGATATAAGTCGGCAAGTGTTTCTGCATTGCTAAAAGGATCGGTAAATATTGACGACACCTTTTTATTGTCTGAAAATTGATTTTTGTTTATGGTTCCTGACAATTTTGCAATTGCAGGATATGTACCGGTCTTATTCATCTGTGAATCAAGCTCGTCCGTAAGCATCTTCTGAAGTGCCGCGCTTGTATACATCGGATTGCAGCATGAAATAGCGATAAGAAGCATGGAGCCGATTAAAAGGCAGAAAATAAGCCATTTTTTATTTATAATTTTCTGTATAATAAACCTAAACATTTCTACCTCCTAAAAGCATACGCATATTTCGCCGGCTTCCAGGCCAGATTTTATCCAAACTTTTTCAACATCCAGGCGCATTTTACCGCCAATGGTAACATATCTTTTATAAGCCATATCATCTGTTTTTATATAAACATAATATTTACCGTAATCATCTGTATATACGTAATCTGAATTTATAAGAACCACGTCATTAACAGATATTTCTTCATCAATAACGGAAGTATTTTCATTATCAATTAATATATAATCCTCAGCTGACGAAAGCTTTATAACTACCTCATCCTTGTCATCAGGATTAGAGTTGACGGTAATTGCCGTACCGTTAAATTTATTATCTCCGGAAATAATTTCAACCTGACTTTTATACCTGATATTACAGCTCTTTTCATCAATAGTATCTTTAACGTAAAGATTGTAATATTTTATATCGGAAATAACGCCAAGTTTTGAATTTGCATCATATTCCTTACCTTCAAGGATAATATTGTCAGACGAATAATTATATTTAAAAAGACCGTCGTATTTTGACTTTATATCATATGGTTTTTCATTTTTTGCATATTCTATAAGCTCATAATTGATACGTGCCTTTTCAAGCTGTTTATCTACAGATTTACAATAATCCTCATAGCCTGATAAAAGCTTGTTATATTCATACCTTGCATTAAGCTTTTCTTCGGTATCAGCCCCTGATAATGAAAGCTTTAGTGCATTATCCATCCTTTTTTTGTAATCCGCCTTGCCGGAAGTGCTTTCTTTATAGGCCTTATCATAATCAATTTTTATCTGTTCTGTCTCACTTTCGGATAGAATCGGAATCACCTGACATATAACGTCGCCGGCTTTAATTTCAATTTCATTATTCATTGGTATTACAAGCTTATGAAGCTTAAAGTTGAAATCAAATGATATATTATGATTGATATCCGAGCTCTTATAAGCACCATAATAACGATTTGTAATAGAGTAATCTCCTGTTTCAGCCTTAGACTCACTAAGCTTTGAACCATAGGTTATTTCATTATCACACAAATATACTTTATCATGGACGGTAAGACCCGATGTGATTTCGTAATAATATTCAGTATGATTTCCTGTTGTAATCTCTTTTAAGATTTCATCTCCCTTTTCATCAAGAGCGACAACATATTTTACATTTGATTCGCGGTTTGTTTTAATTGCTTCCTTAGGTAAATAAATACAATCATCTGTTTTATTGTATTCGATGGTTATTGCGGCATAATCACCGAAATCAACATCCTCAGATAAATTATGTATTAAAAATCTTGTATTTTTTTCCAGACCGTATGTCTCAATTTCCGATAATTCATCAGCAGAATAATGTACTAATTCATAATCATCATAATTTTTACCGTTAATCTGAATTAAAACTTTGGACTTTTCATTTAAAATTTCTTCGCTGATAAATTTACTCGTGACATATTTTTTTGATTCATCGGTTATCTTAATTGCAACGGTATTTTTTTGAATATCACTGTTTTCTACAGGGGAAGCGGTATACGAAATAACTCCGTCAATCGGAGAATAATAATTAAGATATTCCTTCTGATTTACAAGCTCATTATATGTTTCCTCAAGCTTTTTATATTCAAGTTCATTGATTTTTTCTTCATATTCATATTTAATTACAGCCTGCTCGATATCATATTTATAAGAAGAATAATCATTGCCGCTTAATGAATTTAATTTAACATTCATCTCAGCTAATTTCTTTTTATTAGTCGATTTATAATAGTCATTTAATTGTTTTTTAATATCAAGATTACTTTTAGCAAGCTTTACCTCTTCGTCATATTTTTCGTTGACGGAAAAAATTAAATCTCCCTTTTTAACAACATCACCGAGTTTGTAGTTTACATTATAAGATTTACCTGATGACATCGCCATGACCTCAACAGTTTCAGGTATGATGTAACCGTCTGATACAATTTTATCGTTTATACTGCCTTGCCCCGGATTAATATAAATCTTTGAAACAGATAAAGGTTTAATCAGCTCCGGCACCTTTGTCTTACCGCACGCCGTAATTTCTGCCATCATTACAAAAATAAGAAATATTGATGCAATTTTTTTACAAATTATATTCATCTTACTTTTCTCCATTTACATAGCTGCCCGTAATGACCTTATCACCGACCTTTAACCCCTCTGTTATCTCGGTATATGTATTTCCTACCAGTCCTACTTTTACCTTGCGCAGTTCACGTTCACCCTTCTCATTAAGAACAAGAATAATACTTGCCTCTTCATTAGAAATTACACAATAATTCGGAACTCTTATTACGTTTTCAGCTATTTCTGAAATAAATTGAATTTTACCGTTAATTGATTTTAAATTTGTCTCAATATTTGAATTGTTTGCAAACAAAAATTTAATTTCACCGACATTAGAATCAGAATTAACCACTTCTATACTTTTACATATCAGCGTGGCAGGCTTTTCGACATAGTTATACTCAACTCCCTCTTTAAGCTTACCGTTTTCATCCAGGGCATTTTCATTTTCCAAAACATTAAATAACGCTGTGTACTCTTTACCAACTTCAAATAAATCATGATTTGTTGTACTGGCATTAATAGAAAATGAATTTTCAACAATTGATGCACAAATATCGGTCTTTAAATATGTACGCCATTTGCCTGATTTGGCTATATAGCTGATTGTACCTGATTTAGTTGCATAAACCAGACGATATTGACCGGTACTTTCAAGCTCTTTTTTTCTGGAATTCAGAAGCCTGATTTCTTTTTCATACTGACTTGACGACTCCTCATATTTTAATGCAGCTTTTACATGTTCATTTTCTGAATCAGTTATTCCGAGATGCTGAATTCGCTGCTTTTCACTGTCAGCCATTTTTCTGTTGTAATCATACTCAAGCATTATCTCATTAAGACTGTCATTAATCTTCTTTAATTCATCTTCAACAGAAATAAGTTCGTTATTATAATTATCTACAGGGGCACATTCCATGAGTAAGTCACCCTCTTTTACCGTATCACCGACATTTACATATGTTTTTACGATTTTATATTTATCAGCAATCGGATAATATATACTGTTTATAATCTGTTTTTTGTAATGAACGGGAATATCGGTTGACAAAATAACATCACCGCGTTCAGCCGTAATAAAAGCAAATGCTGAAGTATCTTCTGTTTTTAATGCAAGAGCTGCTTTGTTTTTTAGCTTAGTTGGTAAATTGCAGCCACAAAGACTTAGCGATAAAATAATAAAAAGAATACCTGATAATATTTTTTTAAAACTAGAATACATATAAACCCCAAAAAATAAATAGTAAATATAAAGTAATCATTATTACCATAATATTAATAATAATGATTACTTTTAAAGTAGCATATCAGAAAAGACCGACAATCTTATCATCAACAACATCAACATTATGAGCCGCAGGTACCTTTGGAAGACCCGGCATAGTCATAATATTACCTGTTAATACAACAATAAAGCCGGCGCCGGCACTTACATACATATCACTGATATTCATGGTAAAACCGGTTGGACGTCCAAGCTTGGCAGGGTCATCAGACAATGAATACTGATTTTTTGCCATGCATATCGGAAGCTTGTCAAATCCAAGCTCAGTGAGCCGTGCAATTGTTTTTTCTACTGCGGGCGTATAATTAACATCCTCAGCTCCATATATTTCAGTACATAATTTTTCTATTTTTTCTTTGATGGAAAGCTCAAGACCATAAAGACATTCAAATTCTGAAGGTACACTGTCCAAAACATTCTGAACAGTCCTTGCAAGCTCCAAACCGCCCTCTCCACCTTTTGCAAATACTTCCGAAAGAGCAAAACGGGCGCCTTTGTTTTCACAAAACTCTTTTATATAATTCAATTCATTATCTGTATCATCCTCAAATCTGTTAAGAGTTACTACTACCGGAACCTTAAATTTCTGAAGGTTTTCGATATGCTTTTCAAGGTTAACAATTCCTAACTTAAGAGCATCAAGATTTTCTTTTTTAAGCTCTGTCTTTGGTACACCTCCGTTGTATTTCAATGCCCTTACCGTAGCAACAAGAACAATACAGTCAGGCTTCAAATCACCCTTACGACATTTAATGTCAAGGAATTTTTCTGCGCCGAGGTCTGCTCCGAATCCTGCTTCCGTAATAACAACATCGCACATTTTTAATGCAGTTTTAGTAGCGATAAGCGAATTACAGCCATGAGCAATATTGGCAAACGGTCCGCCATGAACAATTGCCGGTGTATTCTCAAGAGTCTGAACAAGGTTAGGCTTGATGGCATCTTTAAGAAGAGCCGTCATTGCTCCTACCGCATTTAAATCCTTAGCAGTAACAGGCTCTCCCGAAGTATTATATGCAACAATAATATTGGAAAGCTTGTCTCTCAAATCATCAAGGTCATTAGCAAGGCAAAGAATAGCCATGATTTCCGATGCAACCGTAATGATAAAATGATCCTGCCTTACAACTCCGTTAGCCTTTGAACCAAGACCAATAATAATATCACGTAAGGCTCTGTCATTCATATCAACACAACGCTTCCATGTAATGTTTTTTGTATCAATATTAAGTTCATTTCCCTGATGGATATGATTGTCAATCATTGCAGCAAGAAGATTGTTTGCTGATGTTATCGCATGAAAATCACCTGTAAAATGAAGATTCAAATCCTCCATTGGCACTACCTGCGAATAGCCTCCGCCTGCCGCGCCGCCCTTAATACCGAAGCAAGGTCCCAGAGAAGGTTCTCTGAGTGCAATTATTGAATTAACACCTAATTTACCGAAGGCCTGTCCCAGACCAACGGTAATTGTAGTCTTGCCCTCTCCTGCAGGTGTAGGATTAATAGCCGTAACCAGAACAAGCTTTCCGTTTTCGTTTCCTTTAATTGATTTTATATATTCATTAGAAATTTTTGCTTTATATTTACCGAATAATTCTAAATCTTCCTCAGAAAGACCGATTTTAGCTGCAACCTCCTTTATCGGTAACATATTAGCTTCCTGAGCAATTTGAATATCTGTCTTCATTAATAACCTCCGAAAAAATAAATATATACTTGAAATCAGAACATAATTTCCCTATAATATTCTTAGTATATAATATCACTTTACAGAAAAACTTTAAAGTGTAAAATATTAATTTTATAAAAAAATATCTGATTTGGAGAATTATATGTTAAAATCTGTTATTTATGATCTGGATGGTACTTTGCTTTATACATTAGAGGATTTGATGAACAGTGTAAATCATACTATGAGATATTTTAATTGTCCCGAAAGAACACTTGATGAAATCAGACAATTTATCGGAAACGGTGTTGCAGTTCTGTTAAAAAGATCTGCTCCAACAGGTACCGATGAAGAAACATTAAAAGAAATGATGAATGTATTTAAGCCTCATTATCTTAAACATATGTATGATAACACGCGTGCTTATGATGGTGTAATTGATATGATGCGTGAAATAAAGGCAGCAGGTTTTCTGACCGGAATTGTATCAAACAAGCTGGATCCGGCTGTCAAAGAGCTTGACAAGCTTTTCTTTAATGGTCTGACCGATTCGGCAATCGGTGCTCCGCCTGATGCAAAAAAACCTGATCCCACAGGAGTTTTTATGTGTCTGAAGGATATCAATTCATGCCCGGATGAGGCTATCTATATCGGCGATACCGACGTAGATCTGTTGACGGCTCATAACAGCAATATGAAATGCATCGGAGTATCCTGGGGCTTCAGAGGCAGAGAATTTCTCGAAAATATTAATTGCGATTATATTGTTGATAAACCTTCCGAGGTATTACCGCTCCTTAACAGAATAAGAGACAAAAAGGCATGAATTATTAATATAATCAGCAAAAATAAGGGAGGATGTCAAATCATCCTCCCTTTTATTATACATAATTAAATGTCTGAACAAAAAATTGAACAAGAGTATCTTAATTACTCCGGCACAAAGTGCTTCCTATGAATTTTATTACCATGCAAAGCAATAAACATTATCAGATAAAATACATTCCGAATACAAGCCTTTATATTTGTACGAAATCACATACTAAATATAGCTTCTTATCAGTTCCATATTTCCGTCAAGCGTATACTCGCCGTAATTTGCAGGAATAATGAAATGGTCTCCCTTTTTTAACGGAATATTATTGATAGAGCCTTCTCCTTCAATAATACTTACATTCATAAAAGGATCCTCCATATCAAAGCAAATTGGTCCGTTTATCTCAAGCTTTTCAACTGAATAATATTTGCAGGTGATAAAATGAGTTATTATGCAGCTTCCGAGATCGCTGATGACTGGTTTACACTCATTATCTTCCTTAAATGGAGCTTTTATAACTTCAATACTCTGCTTTACGTGAAGCTCTCTTTTTTTGCCGTTCTGAAGCCTGTCATAATCATATACCCTGTATGTAATGTCACTGTTCTGTTGTGTTTCAAGTATGACAGTGCCGCCCTTTATCGCATGAAGACAACCCGGATTAATCTGGAAAAAGTCACCCTTTTTAATAGGAATTTCACGTATAAACTCTGACCATTTTCCGTTGTTAATCATATCTGCTACTTCATCTGAATTTTTAGCATTATGACCTATAACAATTGTAGCATTTTCATCACAATCAACTATATACCAGCATTCTGTCTTGCCTAATGAACCGTTTTCATTAATTGAAGCATAAGTATCATCCGGATGAACCTGTATGGATAAATCGTCTGCAGCGTCAATTATTTTAATCAACAGAGGAAATCTGTCTCCGCTTACATTACCGAATAATTCTTTGTGTTCATTCCACAATGTTGATAATGAAATGCCCTTATATTCACCGTTTTTCACGATGCAGTCGCCATTTGGATGAGCACTGATGGCCCAACATTCACCGGTATTCTCACCCGGAATATCATATCCGAAGCTTTTGAGTTTATTACCACCCCAAATCATTTGTTTAAAAACCGGCTCTAAAAATAACAAGTCCATAATATACCTCTATTTATTAAATTTAATATCTGATTTATACCATGTGTTGAACATAGTCTCCATAATCTGCGGATAAGCACATTTTAATTCATTACGTTTAATCAGACCAAACGTTTCTCCGCTTGTAAATGAATTGTTGTCCCACCATATAAACGGAATTTTGTAAAATGAAGCTTTAGTTGTAAAATATTTAACATTAGCCACACGCGCATCAATATTATTTTTGGACATACATCCCATCTCACCGATAATACATGGTATGTCTCTGTTAAGAAGGTAAGTATGAATATTCAAAAATAAAGAATCAATATCCTTTGTATCCCACTTATTATTCGAATCCCACGAAGAAGTTCCCTTAACGTTTAATGCAAAGTTATAAGGTACGTATGCATGTACACTCAAAATTACCCGATTATCATTTTCGGGCATTTTATATTTTTTCCAAACATTTGAATCTGAAGAAGCCGCATAACACGGAACCATAAGAAATCGTGAAGAATTATATCCGCCAAGACCTCTGACTGCTTCTACAAAATCAAGTCCGAGTTTATTGACAATTTTATGTGTTTCTTCATTACCGACCCATTCTGCCTCATCTTTTGTTCTCGGCTCATTCATGCCCTCAAAAATAAGTCGTTCATCATAATCCATAAATGCAGTACCTATCTGCTTCCACATTTCAACAAGCTGAGCAGATGTATCTGCATAGTTTGCTTCAGTAGGTATAAGCCATGTATCACATTCATGATGAGTATTAATTATTACAAATAAGCCTTCCTCCAATGACCAGTCAACAATCTGTTTTACTCTTGATAAAAATGCCTCATCAATTTTATATGTATTACTGTCAGTAAAATTTGTCCAGGTTACGGGAATGCGTATTGTAGTAAATCCATAACTTGCAACAGTCTTAATCAGCTCTCTTGTAACCTCAGGATTTCCCCAGCTTGTTTCCTGAGAAACAGGGTCTTTACCGTTTCCGCCCGTTGCATCAAGTGTGTTACCGAGATTCCATCCGATACCGAGATATTTAACAAATTCAATACCCGTAATATTTTCAAAGCTGTAATCAGTTGCTCTGTTTCCTATTATTTCATACACAGGATTTGACTCACTTTCCTCTTTAGAATTAGTAGCGCCTTTAGTTAAAGACGCTACTGAATTTAAATCCGGATCTATATTTGGATCATATTGTTTACCACAGGCAGTCAGACAAATAATCAAAACAACTACCACCAGTAAATTTACTATTTTTTTCATATAAACTCCAAATTATTTTGCAAGCTCCATAAGGCTTTCTGTTAATGTGCCAAGCAATTTATCTGCATCTTCGAAGCTTGTTCCCTTAACACCAATATAGAATTTAATTTTTGGTTCTGTTCCTGAAGGTCTTACACATACCCAGGCATCATTAGCAAGATCAAAGTATAATACGTTGCTCTTTCTAAGACCTGTTGATTTAACATCACCTGTTGCTATATCGGTTATGGTATCACAGGCATAATCCCTAAAGGATACCACATCATAGTCACCAAGTTTTTTAGGCGGATTGTTACGAATAGACTCCATCATGGATTTAATCTTCTCTGCGCCTTCTATTCCCTTAAGAGTAAGTGTCTCAAGACCTTCTCTGAAGTAACCGTACTTCTTATAGATTTCCATCATCTGATCCCAAAGCGTGAGACCCTTTGTATGATAATATGCTGCAGCCTCACAAAGTGCCATAACTGCAACAACGGCATCCTTATCACGAGCATGAGTACCAACCAGACAACCATATGACTCTTCAAAGCCAAACTCATATGTACCATGATTTGTATCCTCAGCTATCTTAATAAGCTCTCCGATAAACTTAAAGCCTGTAAGACATTCCTTAAGCTCTACATTATAAGCCTCGGCAACCTTATCAGCCATATTAGTAGATACAATTGTCTTAACAATAAAGCTGTCATCCTTAAGTTCGTTTTTAGCCTGCTTCATGCTGAGAAGATACTCACAGATAATCATTCCTGACATATTACCTGTAAATGACTTATATTCACCTGTCGTGCTGTCCTTTGCATAAACACCGAGTCTGTCTGCGTCAGGGTCGGTAGCAAGTACAAGATCCGCACCAACTTCATCTGCAAGCTTAAGTGCCAGCTCAAATGCACTTGCATTTTCAGGGTTAGGGCTTACTACGGTAGGGAAATCTCCGTCCGGAAGCTCCTGCTCCTTAACAACATATACATTTTCGAAACCGATTTCTTTAAGAATACGTCTTACAGGTAAATTACCTGTTCCGTGAAGCGGAGTATATACAATCTTAAGCGTCTTTCCGACTTCCTTAACAAGCTCAGGCATAACAATAAGCTTCTTAAGGGCCTCCATATATTTATCGTCAATTTCTTTGCCGATAACATGATAAAGACCTTTTTCAACTGCCTCTTCACGGCTCATAATTTTAACTGTATTCCAATCGGTAACAGCATTAACCTCATTAATTATCTCTGTATCCTTTGGAGGAGTAATCTGAGCACCATCCTCCCAGTAAACCTTGTAGCCGTTATATTCTGCTGGATTGTGTGAAGCGGTAATATTTACACCGGCAATACAGCCAAGCTCACGAAGTGCAAATGATACCTCAGGTGTAGGTCTTAATGATTCAAATCTGTAAGCCTTAATACCATTTGCACATAAGCATAATGCAACTTCTTCAGAAAATTCAATTGACATTCTTCTTGAATCATATGCGATAGCAACACCCTTGTCCTGACCACCTTCCTTAATAATAAAGTTAGCAAGACCCTGTGTAGCTTTACGAACAGTATAAAGGTTCATTCTATTTGTACCGGCACCGATAATTCCTCTCAAACCACCTGTACCAAATTCAAGGTCGCGGTAAAATCTTTCTTTGATTTCCTTTTCGTCATTTTTGATAGCTAAAAGCTCTTCTTTTGTCTTGGCGTCAAAATAATCGTTTTCACACCAAAACTTATAAGTATCCATATAATCCATAATTTTACCTCCAAATGTATTATTAAATTATTATAAACTATTTGTCAGAATTAAGCAATTCCAAATTGTGTTTAATTAATTCACATCTTTGTAAAACACAGTCAGGACTTCTTAACGGATCAGTCGGAGTATTGAAAATATAATCTTCAAGCTTTTCAATGTTAGTTTTGGCAACGTGCATCCTGGTATCTGATGATGCATAATAAATATAAATATCACCGTTATCATCTGTAATTGCGCCATTAGTAAATACAACATTTGATACATCGCCGACACGTTCTTCTTCTCTCGGTCCAAGTAACATTCCCGATGGTTCAGCAATTACCTTTGCAGGATTATTCAAATCAGTTGCAAAACAGTAAAGAACATATCTTAATCCTGCCGCAGTATTTCTTACGCCATGAGCAATATGAAGCCAGCCCTTCTTTCCTTTGATAGGTACTGCTCCGGCTCCGTTTTTCACTTCTGTTATTGTATGATATTTTCTGCTGCTTGTAATAATTTCTTCATCAATAACAGCATGTTCGATATCATCACAAAGTCCGAAACCGATTCCGCCGCCGGAGCCGGTATCAATAAAATCGTCCATCGGTCTGGTGTAAAAAGCATACTTTCCGTTTACAAACTCAGGATGAAGTACAACATTGCGCTGTTGAGGAGAATTTAATGTTGTAAGATTATCAAGCCTTTCCCATGTCTTTAAATCCTTTGTTCTTACAATACCGGCCGCTGCTACTGCTGCAGACAGGTCATTTACTGTATTATCCTTACTTTCTGAACAGAATACACCATATATATAACCGTCCTCATGCTGTGTAAGTCTCATATCATAAACATTTGTTTCTTCGGGACATGTATCGGGAAGCACGACAGGATAATCCCAGAATCTGAAGTTATCAATACCATTGTCGCTTTCAGCAACTGCAAAAAATGATTTTCTGTCATTTCCCTCAACGCGAACCACAAGATAGTATTTTCCGTTTAATTTTATTGCTCCTGAGTTCATAGTCGCATTTACGCCTAATCTTTCAAGGAAAAACGGATTGGTTTCTTCATCCAAATCATATTTCCAGAAAAGAGGTATATAATCTCTTGTAATAACAGGATATTTATATTTTGTATAAATTCCGTTATAAAATTCCGTTTCAACGTTTTTACGTGTTATAATTGCTTCCTGTTTTTTTAATTCCTCAAAATATTTTTTATGAATCATAATTAACACCTGCTTTCCCTATTAATTAATTCAAGACACATTCGTCCGTTATGATAAGGACATTTCCAAGGTTCAACAATTTCATGTCTGTTTGACGGTTCAAAATTATCATCAACGCTTTCAAACCATTCTGAACCCTCACGCTTATCAACAATATAATTCATGACGAAATCATATATATCTGTTGCAGCATCAAGATATACGGATTCACCTGTTTTCTGATAATTATTGAAAAATCCGACAATTGCCTCAGCCTGTACCCACCATATTCTGGTTTTATCATCAATTCCCTTTTCGCATTCATTGTAAAGTGAATGATTTACATAAGCTCTTTCATAAATTTTCTTGGACAATGCCCTTGTAATAGGAGAGATTCTATCATACCATTCCTTTTCATCAAGCACCTCAAGACATCTGTCAACAAGCCAGGCTGTTTCTATGTCATGACCATATGAATGTAAATCAATCAAAGAATTATATTCCCTGTCAAAGAAGACCTCCTGTCTTTCAAGTGAAGGATTATATATCTTCTTTTCAATAACATCAAGCATGAAATACAAACGCTTTCGCATACCCTCATGACCGCTTACCCTGACACATTCCGTATAAGCTTCAAATACATGAAGAAGCGTATTCATGGTTTTTTCTGCCATAACGCCATTTTCAGAAAGCTTTTCATTTGACTCAGGCAGAAAATCAATTGTAAATGCTTCAAGATAACCAAGCTCATCAGTCATCTTTGATTCAATGAGCTCATAAAGTTCATTTGCAAGTCTTATTGCCTCCTCATCCTTCGTCAATGCATAGTATGTGGATAATGCATATATCGCAAAAGCCTGATTATATGTATGCTTTGTTGTATCACATGGAGTACCGTCATAATTTAATGACCAGTATACTCCGCCGTTAATCTTATCAAAGCAATATTTTTTCATAAATTCATATGCATGCTTCGCATAAGGAATTAATGAAGCATCTTTAAGAATTAATGCTGCACTAGAGAAAAACCACATTATTCTGCTGTTTAATATGCAGCCTTTAACAGCCTTCTTATCAATATTCAAATCGAAATCCATAAGACCATAATATCCGCCGTATTTATCATCCTTAAGCTTTTCCCAAAATGGTAAAATCACTTCATATATATGTTTTCTGGCTCTGTCTGAAAGACAATTCATGTAAACCACCCGCAATCATTGCTTATCCTTTCATAAAAAATGTTATAAATCTATTTTTATAGATATAATAATTGTACCACAAACATACTAAAATTAACTGTCAAAATATATTTGTTAATATAACAAATATATTATTTTTTATATAAGGCGCATGCATTTTTAACAGCAAAATATAGAATCATGCGAAGATAATATTGCCGGATTAATATATAATCAGATGAATAAATTAGTATCAGCTTAATATAGAAAAAAGATAATAAAGTATTACCGGATTAAAACATAATCAGTTTCAAATATTATTGCCGGATATATGAATTATTTCGTACATATATAATTATAGGCACAGAAATAATAATGTAGATAATCCGTACAAAAAAGTTATTAAAAATTTATTAATATGTTATAACAGAAACAAGATAAAATCTGTCATTTATAATACTATCGAACTGTTCAATTTCAAATTTTAACTTATGTGTTTTATTATCAGCATATTCAGCAATAAATTTCATGTACAGACAGTCTCCCCAATCTTCATCGAAATTACCATCTAGTACATCAACAAGCTTTTCATCTATATATAAATTACATTTCGGAGCTTTTCTGTCACAGTATCTTTTATATTGAACAAACAGTCCTTTAAACTCCAACTCAGTTTCAAGCATTGCATTATTACTATCAAATATAATACCTTTTTTAAAGCAGTCTTTTACGCCATACTGTTCGGAATCATCAAGTAAACAATTACTTGATACAGTTTTGCAGGATAAGAATATTTCATTTCTGTATCTTTTAATATTACAGTATTTGTCGGAAGTAAAATATTTTTCTTTTATAATATATGATGTTTCAACATTTCCTTCTCTGCATTTATCGATAATTATCTCCAGCAAATTTATAATAACATCTGCCAACAGTCCGTGACCCGTATTATTAGGATGAAGATTATCAGTCGTAATATTCTTTGATTCAAACTTACCAAGCAGAATTTCTTCATAAACAGAATCCTTCATACTTACAATAGGCAAATCATAATACAAACCAATTTCATTATGAACCTCCTGTGCATTGTAACCGGAATCATAGAAAACATTATTAAACATAAATAAAGCAGGTTCACATTTATGAATTAAAATCTTTCTGATAAACTGCTCAAAGGTTTCTTTGTAAAAATAATTATTTACATCATTAACAGAAAATTCAGCAAATATAATATCAGGATTATAGCTTAGTACATCCTCTTCAACTCTTGCCATTCCAAAATCTGACCCGGTTGCTCCAATACCGGCATTGATATATTTGATTTTACATGAAGGAAATTGTCTTAAGAACCAATCATATACACGATATGCATAGCAAAGCTCATGAGTTGTAGTGTTACAGTCCTGGGTTATTGAACCGCCGATAAATGCTATTGTAACAGGTTCGTTTCTTTGTAATTTTTCAATTTTTCTATTAAATCTGTATAAATTTCCTATATTAATTATTCCTCTGTCTAAATCCGAGCGATTCATAATAATCCTCCAATAATATTTTTATTATTTTTTAAAATAGTATTTGTTTAATATTATCATATCTATTTATATAATTACATAAAAATATAGGCAAAAACTTGTATGCTTATGTAATAATATAAAAAGGCGGTAATTAATTACCGCCTTTATAGTTTAAATTATTTACCGGACTTGTTGAAGTTGATATCAAGATAGTCCTGAACAATCTGCTTGTTTGCCTGCTGGAAAGCAGAAACAGTGATTGCTTCAGCATCAGCGCCAGTTTCAATTAATCCACGTGGCTGTGCTTCATCAGCCCAGGTAATCATCTGCCATAAGTCTGTAGTAAAGTCACGAGTCTCATCACCCATTGACTTGAATACTTCAAGGTTTTCATTTGTGTAAGCCCAGTTTGTAGCCCACTCAAGATCATCACGATATGAAAGATCATCGTTATACCAGTTGAAGTAATCATACATTACACAGTAAACAAGTGCAGGATTTTCTGTTCCAACAGGAATAAAGAAATACGTACCTGTTGTAGCATTCTGTGAAGGATTCTTTGCTACATCACCGCTTGGACCTACAGGCCAGTTAACAACACCTAATGTCTTTAACATGTTCTGATCAGCATCTGCTTCTGAGTTAATCCAAAGAGCATCAATCCAGAAACCGATATTACCCTTTGCAAATGCGTATACGTTGTCATTCCATGCTGCATCACAATCTGCATCCCAGAATGATAACTTATGAGTCTGATACATGTCATAGAAGAAGTTAAGAACTTCTGTTGTTTCCTTAGAAGTTAACTTTTCAGTAACCTTACCGTCTGCATCAGCTTTAACAGATGCGATTGAAGCGTTGTTTGACATAAGTAACTGCTGTAATAATGTTGTCCAAGGACCTCTAAAGCCCCACTGATCAGTAACACCATCACCGTCTGTATCAGCTGTGATAGTTTTCATGTCCTTTAACCATTCATTCCAATCCCACTTGTTATTCATGTATAACTCGTATGGATCTGTTAAGCCGTACTGCTTAATAAGCTCTTTGTTATAGCCGAGTGCATAACCATTTGTGTTGATAGCCTTGCCGCCAAACAGATATGTTAATCCGTCAGGTGTAAACTGAAGAGTCTGGATAACATTTGATCCGCTCTCTGAAAATACATCCTTATACTTATCTTCAATAAGTGAAGCATTGTCGCTTTCCTTAAGGATATATTCAAGTGACATAGCATAATCATTAAGAACTGCAGGAATACCAAACTGTAAGTCTACCATGTATACATCACAGTCAGGAGCACCAGCCATGATTGTTGTATTGATTGACTCAATAACACCATCCCATGTAAGGTTGTTATAATATAATAAAATATTATAACGCTGTTCAATAGTTCTCATGTTCTTAAGGTTCATTTCTGCTGTTTCAACATCAGTAACCTTAGGATTTGCATTAATATCAGTATGTGCAGATGTATAGTACTGCTCATACCATGAACCAATCGTAAGTGTTCTTGTCTTTTCCTGATAGAGAGGAGACTTCTTTATTTCTGTTCCGGAAGGAGCTTCTTCTTTCTTACCACAAGCAACAAGACCAACAACCATAACTAACATAAGCATGATTGCTACTGTTTTTCTTAAATAGTTCATCTTTACCTCCTTATAATTTTTAATATATTCATACAGGTATCAGAAACTCTGATACCTGCAGGATATCAAAATAGTATAGTAAATTACTGGGCTGCCTTACCGATTGTAACCGCATTAATATTTAATGCTGTACCCATATCGGCAATTCCAAAGAAATCAGCATATTTAATAAAATCATCGCCTGCGCCGCAAGCCTTTGCTGCTGCCTCAATGTATTCATATGAATACTGAACGATTGTATATGACTTATTGATAGCTACATCACCGTCAATAATACCGTCTTCTCCTCTAAGCTTTTCAGCCTTGATAAAGATGTCATCCTTGCCTTCATTGCTTCCTGTATGGTAACCACAGTCAATTATACCGCCGTACCAGCCTGATTTATCATCATCAACACCGTCTTCTTTCCAGTTCTGGATTCTGACAAATGGGAAAAATGCCCATGCATTATTTGCAAAATCAGCAAGCTTATCAGGATCAGCCACTTCATAATAAATTGTAAGTACATCACCCTTACCGAAAGGAACCTTAGTTAAATCAACATAATGTAAATCTGTTGTCTCAGGATCTGTAAACGAAATAGAGTTTCCGTTATCAGGCCACCAGCCTGTACCTGTCTTAACACCTGTAAATAACAGCTTCTCATCTGTAGGCTGCTTACAAGCATTTGACCAATCGTATTCACCTACACCCTTAACTGCAAATTCACAAGCTGTATTAACAGGAATTGCCTTACCGTCCTTATCAAGGAAGATAATGTTATCGATAAAAAGGCTTGAAGGAGTTGAAGCAGTATCCTCAACACCTGTAATTGCAAAATAGTTCTTTGCACCCTGAACGAATCTCTGATCGCCGAGTTCAATCTTAACAGTCTTAAATGACTTAGATGCTGTAATTAAGTTAAATCTCTGTTCAATCTTTGTGCTTGATTCACCTACGAAAGCAGAAATAAAACCACCGCATGCTGCGAACTTGCCGTCTTTAGGATCTACACCGATATCAACTGAAATGGCAACACAATCACCTGACTTATCACCAAGTAATCCGTTAACATCAATTGCAAATGCAGGAACTGCACCATTTGGTCTTGTAAGGTATAAAACCTTAGAACTAAACTTATCTGCAACAGAAATTTCAGTGTCCTTATCTCTTGCCCAGTCAGTGTCGTTCTTAGTTAAGAAAGTAAATTTTCCATCTTCAAAATCGATGATACTTCCTTTGTCTACAGAACTGTGATCGTCAATTGCACTGGCAAGTTCAGAATTAGGTGTCTGACCGACACCGGCACCGTTTTCGCCTGCAGGAGTAACCTGAGCATCACCGCCGCTTGGCTTAGTCTCAGTCTTTCCACAGGCAACCATAGAACCAATCATAGCCAAAGTTAATCCTAAAGCTATTAATTTTTTCTTAAACATAGTTTCCTCCTTTGGAGCAATGCTCCTAAAATATTTGTACAAGAAAAAAATCTTGTTTTTAATAATCATATTATAAAGTAATTTTACCAATAAATCAACAAAATTTAAACTAATTTTGTTAATTTTTAACAAAAAATATAGTTGTTATATTTTTAAAATGAAAATTACAATTTTTGTGTAAAACAAATGTAATAAATAGTAAAAATTTAACCAACAATACCGCTTCGCTCAACACCCTCTACGAAGTATTTCTGAAGAAATACATACATTAATAATACAGGGATAAGATCAAGTACAATACCGGCATTAAAATAAAGCTGCGTTATTGTAGGTGAATTGAGCTGTAAAGCATTTGCCACGGAATCATAAAGTGCCGAAATCTTCATTGACATCCATGATTCAATTGAAAAAAGCTTTGTAAAGAAATAGTCATTATACTGCCATACAAGTGAGAATACGGCAACTGTAATTACAGAAGGCATTGCATTAACAAGCATAATTCTGAAATATGTATAGAACATTCCTGCTCCGTCTACGAATGCAGCCTCCTCAATTTCTTTAGGCAATCCTCTGAAGAACTGATTAAATATATAAATATAAATACCTGAATTAAGACCACAACCGAGTATTGTCATGATATACAGAGGCTTCATCGTCTTCATAAGATTAAGTCCGTTACCGGATATGAGTGATATGATTCCAAATATATCAAAATCTCTGAAAGTAATGTAAATAGGAAGCATAATGGCATGTGCAGGAATGACAATCATTACGACTACACAGGCAAATAATAATTTCTTAAAAGGGAAATTAAATCTTGCAAAGCCATATCCGACCATTGAACATATAAGAACCTGAATTCCCATTAACAATACATCGCTCAAAACAGTAGTAAAAAGAATCTTCCAATATTTCATAATTGAAATTACTGTAGTATATTTTTCAATTGTAAAAGCCTTTGGAATGACATATACCATCGGATCCGTTGCATCACTGTCTGAGAAAAATGAATTTGATACAATTTCAATCAGCGGACTGAGAATTACATACGATACACCGACCAGTATTGCTAATCTAAAAAGGGATAAAATAATACTTTTTATACTTTTTATAACTCTGAGTTTTTCGCTTGAAGCATTCTGATCTTCTGCTTTAAGCTTAACAAGTTCAGCGTCTTTTTTAATAAACTTCATATCATTACCCCCTTCCCTAGTTATAGTAGAATGTCTTCTTCTGAATTAATGCAACTACAGTAAACAGAATCACACAAACACAAATCATACTAACAAGAGCCATGGCACTGCCCAGGTCATAGTTGATTCTGTTGAAAATTTCCTTATAGGAATAATCAACTATTTCACTGTTTGCAAATCTTGCAACGACTGTATATACAAGACATGTGATAATATGAGGCATTACCATAGGGAATGTAACTTTCCAGAATGTTTCATATGCCGTAGCACCCTCTATTCTTGCAACCTCATATAATGAGCTTGGAATTGACTGAAGCGCTGCAATAAAGATTACAATCTGTATACCTGATAAATCAATTACGTCTGAAATACGTCCGACAGCTCCTACTACATAATCAATAACTCCTGCCGGCAAACCTATATCCTTAAAAAGGGCAACATAATAGTCAAGATTTACCGCCGAAGATGATGCTTCCGTAATTGCGGCAGACTGTGAGCTGATACCGCCTACAGCAGCCTGTCTTGCAGATTCAATTGAATCTGCAATAGCTGCACTTCCCATAATTACAGGAATAAAGAAAATCGCTCTGAATATTGTACGGCCTGTAAACTTCTGATTAAGCAGCATAGCCATCAATAATGAAAAGGTCAATATAAGCGGAACGTCAATTACAATATCTTTTATTGATAAAATAAGCGTCTGGTTAAACTTGGCATCCTTTGTAAAAATGTAAATCAGATTTTCCAATCCCGTAAACTTTGTTGTATAACCTGTAGCAGCACTGGTTGATACATCAGATAAGGAAAACTGAATTGTCATAAATAAGCTTTTAATATAAAACATGCAGAAGCCTATGAACCAAGGCAGGATAAATAAGTATCCGGTGATGGCTCTTTTTTTTGCTAAAGTTAATCTCTTTTTATTTTTCATTTAAAGCCAC
The DNA here is from genome assembly GCA_029010495.1 of Clostridiales bacterium. Taxonomy (GTDB): domain Bacteria; phylum Bacillota; class Clostridia; order Lachnospirales; family Lachnospiraceae; genus UBA3775. The sequence goes on from JAQXKO010000009.1 coordinate 30,983, forward strand.
CTCCTTTTTAATTTCCTACACTGTATGACTTAGCCTTTAATTCGCTTCCGTTATCAAGCTTAAATGAATCCTCGGAATAATTAACGTAAATCACAACGCCGTTATCATAAGTAATCTTCTTAACCTTATTATATTTATCCAATATTTCATGTTTTACTATCTTTGCATCAGTAACCTTGGAAAGCACTGAATTTACATCATTATAAATTGTAGTAGCTTCATCAACCCAATTAACATAATTTGTAGCATAAAGATTATTAAGAGCTGTATGCTTCAATGCGGTTGACGGCTCATATGAAAGAGTAAAGTGTGGTGCGGCACCGTATTCTATACAATTAAGAATATTATCAATTGTAGAAGTATCGGCACTAAGGTTAATCGGTGAAGATGCATAATTGATGCTTCCGTGAATAACCATCTGATAAAAAGGTACTTCACAATCCACATAAATATAATTATTATCACCGAGAGGAACATTAATTATGTCATCAGCATAAGCAAGTGCATATGCATTTGCTTCATTTAACATAATATTTTTGCCTGATTTTTTTGCAATTTCAAGTCCTGCAGTAACAATTTCCTTGGCCTGCTCTCTGTTGATAATATTTGTCTTCTTCATATCAGAATATAAGACATTACCGAGATCTCTGTAAGAGATGCCGGAGTCAAATTTCTTCATTTCTTCAACAGAGCCCTTGATATATTTCATCAGGAATTTTGGAGAACATACGTCATATAAATTTGCGTGATATCCAAGGGATGCGGAATTTGAATATGTTGAAGGACCGGTCTTACCGTAAGCAGCCACATAGCCTGTACCGAACGTTCTTGAAGACTCCTGATTATACTGGAACTCTTCTGCCGCAAATGAAACATTTACGATGGCCATGTCGCCGTAAACCTTTCCGCCTTTTTCAGTTACATATTTTACAAATTTATTGTACCCTGATTTGCTTCCAAGCTTACGGACAATGCTGATATTATCCGGTGTTTCATGATAATAACCGTCATTCATCCAACCCTGATAATTAATTACAAGATTATTGATGTTATTTTTATAAAAGCTGTCTACAATTGATGTTGCCTGCTTAAATGATGTTGCAGGAATAACAGTTTCATAATTAAAGCCCAATAATGTTGCATCGCCCTTAACTGAGCCTATAATATCAAGATAGAGACCGATTGACTCTGCCTTAACAGCATTTTGAGCAAGCAGATTATTTGAGGCAAGGTAATCTCTGTAATAATTAGCCATACCCGAATAACCCTTATTGTCATCTGATAAGAAACAGTATTTCTGAATGATCTGTGTTTTAAATAAATCATCACTCCATACAATAAACTTATCTGCAGCCGACATTGCAACTTCATTTTCAACTCTTAAATAATACTTGCAATATGCCGTATTATAGTTTGTAAGCGAAGTGCCCGTCTTACATGTCACATCGTTTGCAGTCTGAACATGTACTTCAGCAAGTGACTCACCTCTTGCAATAATGCAAAGCCTGTCTGTTGTATCTGTTGATAAACCGAAAACAGGAAGCTTGGAAGTTACAACCTCCTGTATTCTCTGGTCAGTATCAAACATTACATCATCAACGCCATATATTCTTTCGGTATAATCCGAATAACTGTCACAGTTTATGGAATTGAGATTAATAAGAGAACCCGAACCATTCGGAACAAGGAAATATCCGTCTGCACCAATCATTTCTTTTCTTATAACAACCTGGAATGATTTTGTTACGGTATTATCACCTGTTTTAATATCTGCAACAAGCTTATACTTTGTTCCCGGAACAAGCTTAAGTGCAGGTGATTCTTCAGAAGAATTCCAGGAAGATACTGTTTCATATCCTTCTCTTAGATCATTATTATCTTCCTTTTCCTCCTCATTTGTTCCTTCATCTTTATTTTCAGCATCCTCTCCCTCAGCAGGAGCAGCTTCTGTTGCCGGTTTGTTTGAAGGAGCAAGAAGTTCAAAATCAGCAGAATCATACTTGCCGATAATATCATTTGAAATTGTACAGGTAAAATCTTCTCCCGTGCCGTTAATTACAAGCTTATCATTCTTATACTCAGGTATATTTACAAGTAATTCCGTATTGGAAAGATCAGTAAAATAACCAATATAATTATCTCCTTCGCTTGCATAATATGTTGCGCCGAAATATGGAAGCAGATCCATGGAAATAATAGAACCGCCGCCATTTTCCTTAATATGATCAGTAGCAATGCTGACATTTAACTTGTCATTGTCAAGTGTATATTCAAGAGGGATTTCAAAGCTTACCGGAAGTGAATATTCAGCATTGGCAGCATCCATTTCCCTCTTGAAATCGTCTTCTGTCCAGTCAATCAGGAGAAATGATTCCTGCATTAATTCAAGTCGTCTTTTATTTACACCGTCATTAAGCTGATAGAAGCCTTTCTTTGTCTTTGACTCAACATATACGTTTTTTATGTTCTTTACATGTTTTGTATTCTGCTCTTCATCTATCTTGGCAAGCTTGTCAAGTACTGTTTTTAATGTATCTTCAGAAATAAATTTAGGAACAATACCTGTTTCACTTGATAAATCACCGATATTATACAAAACTCTGATACCATTAGGGATTTTTTCAACGGTATACTGCTTTTCCTTTTCCACAGTACCGTCATTTTCGATGTTAACACAATTTACATATGTGTTCATCTTATTTTTCTTTGTATCACCCTTTTTATTATAATAATAAATAATAATCTGAGATGACATTTCTTCAAAATATGCAGGACTCATATAATCCTCAGGTCCTAAATTCTGAGGGTTTGAATAAGTAAACTTACCTGTATTCTTTTCGTATACAGCAACTTCGGTTGTTGTTTCGTTATAATAAAGCTTCAATAAATCATTTTCTTCTGCAAGAACAAAACCCTCAGCCAACTCTTCAGGTCTGTTTGCATCCTGCTTTGGCGAGAATTTTGAACCCTCTGCATATTCAATCGGAAGAATATAATTTTTATAATCTTTATTAAATGTGTAGTTTACAAGATAATATGCCAGGTAGGATAAACCAAGAACCAGAGCAACTACAATGCAGGAAAGTATTACTTTTTTTGCTGTACTTTTCTTTTTCATGTTTTCCTCCTACCTAAAGTATAATTCAAGATATATACTCTTAAAGAATGTAATTACCTGTCCGACAAGACTGTAAATCATCATTATAACGAAGATAATGACAAGCATTGCAAAGAATGTCAAAAGCACTGTAAGCAATGTCTTACCGAGTGTATAGTTATGGACAGTCATAATTCCGATAAGCATCAGAATTAACGAAAACGCCATTGCCAGTGACATAAGGATAAGATAAAATGCCTCTTCATTCTGAGCAACAAAGTGTGAAATAATTGTTGCCGGTATATATATGAGTACACAAGGCATAAATGAATAGCCCACAACCGTCATTATATCAAACAGTCTGCCCTCACCGTTAAGCAGGCATGTTACCGACCAGTTTGATATACATAAAAGAAGGAACAATATCAATACACCCTGAATTTCAAGTAAAGTATTAACATCAAGCGGATTTACTTCACTTACAAGGAAGCTTGCGCAAAGACGGTTTACGGTATATGAAATCGCAAACATCAGTACAATCGCCCAGGCAATTGCCACGCTGCCTCTTCCTCTGTGTCTTACTTCATAAAAACCATCAGCAGGATGTGAAATACAGTAAAACACATATTTCCATTTTTCTTTAGATAATAAATCTTTCATGTATTTACCTCCTAATATTCTGATTTATTTTTACGTTTTTTATAAATTTTAAAGCCAATAAAGCCAACGATTGCAACAAGAACTACGCCGAAAATAACGTTGAAATTCTGCTTTAAAACATTATTTCTGTATCTCTTATAGGCAATTGAATAATATGACTTACTCATACCAAGCTCAAGATAATCCATTGCCTTCTTATAATGTCCGTCGTTAAGATAAGCCTTACCGATACCAATATAAGCCTGCTCAAAGTTTTCGTTTAATCTTAAAACCTGATTCCATTTGTCAACTGCAAGAGATTCGTCTCCGTCATATCTGCATGCAACGGCTTCATTTATAAGAGTACCGTACTCGGTAGGACTGAATACATTTACGGCATTTCTCTTAACATCACAAACAAGTCTGTAGTTGTCAAGAGTTTCAATGGAACTTGCCGACTGGAATGTACCGTCCTGTGAACCCTGACCGCCATATATATAAAGAAGATTTCCTTCTCTGTCATATGTGAATATACGTCCGCGTAGTGTATCAAGCAGTGAATACATACCCGAACCGCAATATACAACATCCTTAATCCTGCTGGTACCGCAATAGATATTCATTGAATATTGTGTTCCCGCAATATCACCGCCGACATTCTGGTTGGCACCCTTTCTGATTACGTCTCCGCCTTTTGAGTTAATTCTCATAACAGCCTGCTGACCGTTATTATCAATATAACTTGCAAAAAGGAATCCGTTATCATCAATATCTATACCCGTATATTCTGTAGGGATGAACATTGTTGATTTTGCTCTCTGGGCCTTTGTGGAAATTGTTTTCCAGAATTTCTGCCACAAACTGATTGAAACGGTAATGGTACCGAAATATCCGTTAAATACGCCATTCTGTTCAAGCTGAAGGATACCCTGAAACTCATTCAGATTAATAATATAAATTCTGTCAGCAGAATCTACGCATATTTTAACAGGCTTAAACGTATAATCATCAGCAAGTATGTCTGAAATAATCATTGAACCGTCGAAATGACTTATGTATTCATATTCACCATTTTCCAATGTTTTAAATTTAACAAATCGTCCGTTGTCGGTATCGCAGACATATAATTCATTTTTAGGGCTGAGATAAACGCCCTGCGGATTATTAAAGGTATCTGTATTACCTGTTTCAGTATTATAAAATTCCTTAATAACGGTGACAAGACTAAAATCATAACCGTTAACAACTACAATCTGATTGTTTGTGTTGTCACAAAGGAAAATTCGTTTTGAATCAGGATCAACATATATGTCATATATTGAACCAAGCTCACCGTCAAGTCCGAGTGACTGACCTGAAATGGTGCTGTGCGGAACATAAGCTGCAGGCGTCATTACATAATCTTCCCAGTAATCATAGTTATATGTTACATAAGGAAGTGTATCTGCAAATGCAACAGATCCAACCATTAATGATACGATTAGTAAAGTAATGATGAATCTGGATAAGAATTTGTGCTTTAAATTCATAATTAACCTCCTAATCTTTCATACCTGACGAAGTCATGGTCTCAATAATCTGGGACTGACAAATCAGGAAAAATGTAATCGGAACAAGTGCAATAAGGAATGCAACAGCCATGGCTACACCCTGTCTTGCCGCACCGCCTCCGGCAATCTGATTAAGTGCGAACTGCATCGGCTTTAATTTCTCGCTTCTAAGGTACATACTTCCCGTATTACCCCACATCTGCTGGAACTGTAATACGGCAAGTGTTAACCAGGCCGGCTTAACGTTTGGCATGAAAATTTTCCAGAATACGGTAAATTCGGATGCACCGTCAAGCTTCGCAGATTCCATAAGTGAATCAGGAATTTCCTCCATGAACTGCTTCATAAGGAAAAGACCCATACCATACTGCCATGCAGGAAGAATCATTGCCAGATATGTATTATTAATACCTAAATATGAAATAATCATATAGTTCGGAATCATTGTTACATTGTATGAGAACATCATTGAAAGCACAACCATACTGAAAAGAATGTCTTTTCCCGGGAATTTATGCTTTGCAAGCGGATAAGCCGCAAGTGATGCCACAATAACATGTCCAACAGTACCGAAACCGGTAATAATAATTGTATTAAAAATATATCTTGAGAAAGGAACCCAGGAGTCACTCATTACAACGAAGAGATCCTTAAAGTTATTGAAAGTAGGATTTCTTACAAAGATACTTGGTGGATACTGGAATATTTCATCAAGTGGCTTCAGCGCATTATTTACAAGAATTACAAGAGGTAATGCCATAAATAAACCACAGATAAACATGAAGAAGAATAAAATTCCGTTACCTGCCGCTGAACGGTTAAGTTGTTTTTCACGATGGAAAAACTTTTTCTTTACACGCTCTTTGTTCTTAGCCATATTAAGCACCTACCCTTCTGAGGAGTGCCTGTACAAGCTTATTTGTTCCTACCATCAATAAGAAGAGTATAACTGCTATAGCTGAGGCATAACCCATTTCAAATCTGAATGTACCATAGTCAATAAGGTGAGTTACAATTGTTGTACCGGCATAGTTAACTGACGGATTGCCTGCAAGGTTTATTGAAATATCACCTACTGCAAATGATTGTGTAATCTGCATTACGGCACCGAACATAAGCTGTGGCTTCATGGCCGGCAGGGTTACATACCATAACTCCTGCCAACGGTTCTTAACTCCATCCATTGCTGCTGCTTCATACATGGATCTGTCTACTGTCTGAAGACCGGCGATAAATGAAAGAAAGCCGGTACCGAGTGAAAGCCATAACTGAACCACGATAAGACAAGGCATTACAAGCTTTTCGGTCTGGAACCATAATACTGCACTGTTGAGGAATCCCCATTTAATGAGGAAACCGTTTAAATAACCATATCTGTCTGAGCTTAAGATAAGAAGCCAAACCGTATATGCGTTACCGCATATGGAAGGCGCATAGAAAATAAGTGTCAGTAAAGCTCTGAGCTTTCCGTGAAACTCATTGATAATCCATGCAAATAACAAGCACATAAGATATGAAGTCGGACCTGTAATAATAGCAAATAAAAGTGTGTTTTTAAGTGCTATAAGGAAAATCTCATCATCAAGGAAAAGTCTTGCATAATTGTTGAAGCCAACCCACTTTGGAAAGCTCAACATATCGAAATACGTAAAACTCAAGACGATAGAGGCAACTACAGGTAAAATTGTAAAGAAGAAGAAGAGAATAAAATATGGTGCTATCATAAAATAGCTTTCTCTGCTTCTATACATCTTCTGCTTTAAAGTCAGACGATGAATAATCGGCTCGTTTGAATTTGCTAATTCTTCCATATTTTACCTCCTAATCTAATCGTAATTCATGACGCTTATATGCAATTTCGTCATTTATGTATGTGATACGGTCTGTCAACTCCTCACGAGGTGTTGAAGAATCCTTGTCAGCCGTAACAGCATAGAATGCGTTGTTAATATAACGGTATGTGAAGTAGCTTCCTGCCACCTGTCTGATACCGCGGATATTTTCACGCTGAGTATTAATTGTATTAGTAAAATCTACCGGATAACCAATCTGCTTGAATGCTTCCTTATTAGCAGTAGGAACCTTTGCGGAAGCACCGTTGATTGATTCCATTTCATGCGAATACTGAACCTGTGTATCGGTTTCTGTCCACCATTTGAGGAACTTCCACGCAGATTCCTTGTCCTTGCAGGCCGACATAATTACGCAGGCATTACCAACACTTGCAATAGTATTGTCAATAATCTTATCGCCCGAGCTGTTATATCTGACCGTACCCGGAACCTGAGTAACACCCCACAGACCATTAATATCAGGCGCTGAAACCTGTAAGTTGTTATAATAGCCAAAATTGGTAATGATAAGAGGAGCTTCACCAGTTCTGAATCTCTGTTCTACGTTTGTTGTCTTATCTACACCATAATCAGTATAAATCTCGCAATATTTTGTAAAAGCATTAATTGCTTCTTCTGTATCAAGTATTGTCTTTGAACCGTCCTCATTATAGTACTCAGCTCCGTTCTGAAGTAAGTACATAAGGAAAACTTCTTCTCCCGGAAGCATACCGAGATCCATCTTGTTCTGACTCATTACGGTAAGTGCCGTAATCATATCATCCCATGTTTCAGGAATATCAAGCCCAAGCTCCTTTAAGATATCCTTGCGGTAAAACATTACGAGGAATGTCTGTGTACAAGGAAGGGCATATGTTGAATTGCCGTATTGATAAGCCTCATAAGAGCTCTTATCAAATCTTGTAAGTACCTCATCGAGGTCACTGAAGTTTGCAAGATCATATACCGCGCCACGTAAACCATAGTTTACAGGAAGATCATAGTTAACCTCAAGAGCAATATCAGGTCCCTGTCCGGCCAGTGTAGCCTGTAAAAGGGTTCCGATATCAACAAGCATTACCGTTACATTAATACCGTATGTACTTGTAAACTGTTCAGAAATCATTGACTTAATAACAGATGACTGGTCACGTCCGGTACCTATCCAGAGAACAAGCTCAGGAATTTTTTCATTAGGGTCTGAAACATCACCTACGATATCATAGTCAACAATAAATGAATAGAAAAGTCTTTTAAGCTCATGAATTAATTTAATCCAGAAATTATTTGACTTATGCTTAGTCTTCTCTCCTGCAGGAACAATTACAATCTGGTCAATTGCAAGAGGCTGATCGATAACCTCTGTAATCCATGTACCACAGGCACGAACGTTGCTTCTGTAATCTGCAACTACCTTTACAAAATACTCATTATCCTTAATAAGCTGTTTAACCTGCGTACGCATTGTAGTAAGAGCTCTTTCCTTTTCCGAGCCTTCACCTACAAGAGCCTCAAAGTCTTTAATAATGGAATCGAGCTTATCGTAAGCATCCTGTAATTCAGCAGTAAGATTAGGAAGTGTACTTTCAACCTGATAATCACGCCATGCATCGGGAGCTACACCTGTTACGCAAATTACTTCACGATAAATCTTGTTAAGATCATCGGTAACATCAGACACACGTCCTACAATATCACCGAATTCACCGAGAACAACCTGCATACGTATCTTGTGACTTCCTTTTTTAAGGTAAATCTTGTATGGCTCTTTATTCTTGCCTTCTTTAGTTCCCAATGTTTCATAGAACCATGTACTTTCATATTCAAAGCCGTACTGATTAAACTCTTCGAAAGGAACTTCACCGTCAATAGTAATCTTACGTGAAACGTATACGCCCTTTGTGAAATTTTGCTTGCAAAGAAGCTCTATATTATAATAACCGTCTTCCGACACATCAAAATCCCACTCAAGCCAATCACCGATAAGTCTCCAGGAGTTACCGCCGATTACGTTGTTAAGAAGATATCTTGCGCTGTATGGGCTTACTACAGCTGATGACTGATCCTGCTGAGGATAAAGCATCTGAGATGATTTAACGCTTGCATTTTCAGCATTGATTATTACGGTATCCTTAGCATTATCCGCAAGCGAATCATGCTGTTTTAAATAATCCTTATAGCTTGGCACTTCATTAACATATTCAAAATTTATACCATAAAGCACCATTGCTTCTGTAATTGAGTAAAGAGTAATTATATGCTTTCCTTCCTCAAGATATAAGGAAAGAACACCGGGATAATATCCCTGACTGTCATAAACCGAAGAACGCTGCCAGTCATGCACCTCAAGCTGTGAAACCTTAAGATCATTGCCTGTATTATCGGAATTCCAGTTGATATTGCCATTCGTATCTAATACCGGAAATCCCTTGTCATCTTTCTCATATGCTTTTGGATTATTAATCCACATACGCTTAAGTTCAATATTGGCAAGTTCATTATATGGCAGCTTTCCGTCTAAGAATATTGCCCTCCTTATACTTGAATTTTTGGACTTAACGTTGTAGAAATCAAGAGAAAGAGTATAAAAACCGCTCTTCTTAATCTCGAATTCAAAATCTACAAAGCCTGATTCGTCAAGCTTTAAAGAATACTCAAATTCATTGAAATTACCATACGGATTATTATCGCCGTAATACTCCCTTGGTAATGAATCTGTCTTAATCACTTCAGGCTCCATACCCTCATAATGATTGGCTTTTTTGTAAGCCTCATAAGCGGATACATATATTCCGTCACCCTCTGCAATTTTATTGTCGCCGTACAGCTTCTTATATTCGCTAAACTTCATATTGTCTTTATCGATATTATAGTAATCGAGAATATACTTATAATCATCAATAGACATTTCCGAAGTATTAGTATCTTCAGCTGTATTGCCCTCAGTCTGTTCTGAATCCTGCTCAGCTGCTTCTTCAATCACATTAGTATCCTGAGTTTCATCAGTATCAGCTAGAGATGCACCCGGCAATACCATTGACGCAATAAGACAAGTAACCAAAACACGTTTTAAAAAGACTTTAGTGCGCATATAAACCTCCTTTATTACTCATCATACCATTCCTCCTCGCCCTCCGGAGGCTTTGGCATGTATTGTTTAAAAATTTTTTCCATAAGCATGGAAATAAATATGCAGGATACTCCCGGTAAAAATATAATACATAACGGAAAACCTGCAATTAAAAATACGGAAACTCCGATAATCAAAAGCATCAGAAAAGAATGAGGAAAATGCTTAAATGTAAGAAAAGCAGAAAACCTGATTATATCCTTATTTTTAAAATCGAATCTTGAAAAAACACCACAACAAATAATGAAAATTGTAGTCAGTATAAGAATGAGAACGATACAGATATTAAGATTAATCAGACCGCTTTTAGTCTGTTTATTGTAATAGACTGCAATATCGAATACAAGAACTAACATTAATAAAATGTAAGAAATTGAAACTGATATGCCTGCTTTAAATACTCTTTTAAAGCATTTAAAATATTCTTTCATCGCTGAGCTTCGCTCGCGTCTGATAGTTTTTGTAATACTGTAATAAAATGCGGAGCCGGATGCAGCAATTGTGATAAGTGGAAGTGATGTAATAATAAATAAAATATTAATCAGAACAATTCTTCCGCACTTATCAAGAAATGATATGAACGGACCTTCCAAATCAAAAAAATGCATTCATCCTTCTCCTTCTGTCCCAAAATATAAATATAATATTTATAAAATACTTCAGTTGTATAAAACAACATACGGACACACTTATATACACTAATTATTCTTAATAAATATATCATACATTTTGGTAAAATGCAACAATAAAGCCCACATTTTACGTTTTTATTTAATCTATTTTGTATAAAAAACTCTTGAGATAAAATAATTATTATTTTTCAATTCAAAAATATTATAAATATATACATACAAGTATTTTTTGTAAGATAAAGTAGTAAAAATCTATTAGTGTATTACCTTATAATATTACCGGACAGTAAAATTTTTTGGAAATCAAAGATTCTTCATCTGAAAAACGATAAAAACAGGGCAGAATATACTCTGCCCTGAAAATATAACAATTATTATTAATAAAAAACACTATTGATTCGAAAAATTTCATAAACCAAAATTTCAAAATCAAATATTTCAAAACTAATAATATCAAAATTAATAATTAAGAATTTCAAAAAATATTAAGCTATAGGCTTATATTTAATTCTGATATACGGAAGCTTTGGCATTGTGTAATAATAATTTATCTGCCAGTCATCTCCCTGTGAAGGATCATTTTCTCCTGAAGCAGGCGGAGCAAAGAATTTTAATGTAAGTGTGGTGCCCGGTTCAACCTTCTTTGTAAAGAATGCTGATGAAAGATCGATACATTTAACACCCGGTGCCTTATAGAACCATTCACCGTTAATTTCCATCATAAGATTTGCATCAATCAATTCTTCATCAAAATAAGTTTCAAAGAATACCGGATTTGATTCAAGCTTTAAGCTGACTGCCACACCGTCAGAATCTTCAAATGAACCCCAACGTAATTTTGCAGGGAAATTTACCTCTTCCTTTATATCCATCTGAGGCAAGAAAAATTCCTCATGAATAAGCTCTCTGTATGTATCCATAAGTGGCTGCCTGATACCCACATCAGGATTATTTGGATCCTCAATTTCCAGACCAAGTCGACCTCTATCCCTGAACATATACATTGTAAATGCAGATAACCAGTTGTCCTTATCAGCCTTAAGTAAATCAGCAAATTCCCTGAACATATCACACTGATCATAAGGACCTGTTACATCCGCATCCGCATTAAGCTCTGATAATACCATAGGCTTATACAGACCATTATTACATACCGCATATCTGTGCCATGATTTTTTGCAAAGATTATATATATCAGAAACCTTTGAACGCGAAAAGCTGTTGCCGCCCTCTTCTGCCACATCTACAGGCCAGCCCCAGTGAAGTGCCATATATCTGTCAACAGAAACGATGTCGGTAGCTCTTGCAGCTTCCGCAAAGATATCCTCCATTTCCATCTTTTCTTCATTTGCATCTTTACAGCCGTCAAGACAAAGGATAAGCTTACAGTTTGGAGCTTCCTTATGAAAAATCTCGCAAACATGTGTAAAGAAATCAGCTACCTGCTGGTAACTTGCTCTTTTATTGAAGCTGAACCAGCTGCCGGTTGCCTCATGATTTACTCTTACAAGCACACGTCCGAAATTTTTTAAATCATTACATATTGCAACAATATGCTCATCCGATACAAAAGGATCAATCGTCAGAGTAAGACATACATCCTGACCGTGTCTCCTGACATCCCTCATATACTTGAACGGTTCGTCTGATAAATCACCGTTCGGACCGCCTTTATAAGTAAAATAATCATCATATGGGTAATCCCATACATCGGTAATATTATCATGAGCATGCGCATCATGAGCTCTTGCCGGCCATCCTTCATCATTAGGATAATAACAGTACATAAGATTTACGCATCTGTGCGGACGTCCGAGCTGACGCAAAATATAATCCTGGTTTACATACTCGCCGCGTTCACTGCCGTCGGTAATATCAACAGCAGTTTTTGCAGGACCCATATGTAAATAATATGCTTTATCTGACATAATAAAAACCTCTCATTCTAAACATTGGCAACCATTTCCATATCGCCGGCATATTTATATTCCCTGCCGTCAATTACTACACAGCCGATTGAATCGCCCTTGACCTTGATGGAATATAAATTGCCTTCTCTTGCAACATCACAATGAACACGAAGGTTTCCTTTACCGTCATATACATCTGTCGAAGCAGTTTTACCGTCCTCAAGCTGATATACAACCAATCTTGTATTGTCCTCATATTCATAAACTGCCTTTTCTTCCTTACCAAGGGCAAGAATTGTATTTGGCTTGACATACAACGGAATCTCTGTATAAGGCACAATTTCACTGTACCATTTTCCGCCTTCCTTAACCTCGCCGGTAAAATAGTTTGTCCATTTACCTTCAGGAAGATAGAACTTTCCGATACTCTTATCGTTAAATACAGGTGCTACAAGCAACGAATCACCGAGCATATACTGTTTATCAAGATATTTACAGTTAGGATCCTCAGTAAACTCAAGAACCATTGCTCTCATGGAAGGAACACCGGTTCTGTTTGTTTCGATTGCATTTCTGTAGAGATAAGGCATCAGCTTACCCTTAAGTTTTGCAAACTTTGAAACAACCTCACAGGCCTCATCGTCATAAGCCCAAGGCACTCTGTAAGAGCTTGAACCGTGAAGTCTTGAATGAGTAGACAAAAGTCCGAATGCGCACCATCTCTTATATACATCGGCAGTTGAAGTAGCTTCAAATCCTCCGATATCATGTGACCAGAAACCGAAGCCTGATAATGTGAGTGAAAGACCGCCTCTTAAGCTCTCTTCCATTGATTCATAATCGCTCCAGCAGTCACCGCCCCAGTGTACAGGGAATTTCTGACCGCCTGCCGTAGCACTTCTTGCAAAGAGAACTGCCTCTTCCTTTCCTTTCTTTTCAAGAAGGACTTCATATACGCATTTATTGTAGAGATATGTATAATAATTATGCATCTTTTCAGGATCAGAGCCATCATAATATACACAGTCTGTAGGAATTCTTTCACCAAAATCGGTTTTGAAGCAGTCAACCCCCATATCAACAAGAGCAGCAAGCTTTGACTTAAACCACTTACAAGCCTCAGGATTAGTAAAATCTACAATAGCCATACCAGGCTGCCACATATCCCACTGCCATACGTCGCCGTTTTTGCGCTTGATAAAGTAACCCTTTTCCATACCCTCATCAAAAAGCTTTGACTCCTGACCGATATAAGAGTTAATCCATACACAAATTTTAAGTCCCTTGGCCTTAAGACGCTTAAGCATTCCGACAGGATCAGGGAATACTCTTGAATCCCATTCAAAATCACACCATGAGAAATCCTTCATCCAGAAGCAGTCAAAATGGAATACCTGAAGAGGAATATCGCGCTCAAACATACCGTCAACAAACTTATTTACAGTCTCTTCATCATAATTTGTAGTAAATGAAGTAGATAACCATAAGCCAAATGTCCAAGGAGCAGGCAGTCCGGGCTTACCTGTAATATCAGTATATCTTGTAAGAACCTCCTTCATGGTAGGTCCGTTAATTACAAAATAATCAATGCTTTCACCCGGAACAGAGAATTGAACTCTTGTAATCATTTCAGTTCCGACTTCAAATTCAACCTTATCGGTCTGGTTTACAAATACGCCGTATCCCTTATCCGAAACATAAAAAGGAATGTTTTTATATGACATTTCTGTAGATGTACCGCCATCCTCATTCCAGATTGAGATGCTCTGACCATTTTTAACGAATGGCGTGAATCTCTCACCTGTACCGTAAATATGCTCATCAACACCGATTGAAAGCATCTGGCGCATATATGTATCTTTTATTGAGCCGTCATCATATGCAAGACCCTGCCAGTTAGTTTTAATATATCCAAGATCACGTCCCGTGCTTGATGTAAGCTTTTCGCCGTCGCGATAATATGTCATCGAAGCGGTATATTTATTAACAACAACAGATAATGAACCGCTTCTGATAATAATTGAATCACCGGTCTCTTCTGCTTTAATAGGAGCCGAATCAGGAATATTTATATCAAAAGAAGGAGTCTTCTTAAGGACGCCCTTATAATGGCAAACCTGAACTCTGATAACCTCAGGCATAGGAGTTGTAAACGTGATGGTAAGATTAACTCCGCCGAGTGTATCACCTCTGTGACCGATGTGCTGCGTAGGAGCACATAAAACAACTTTATCTTCTTCAATCTTGGTAAAATATACTTCTGCAGGTGAAAAACAGCTCGTACCCTGTTTAAACAACCAACATCCATTACTAAATTTCATAAGTAACCTCCCAATAGATTATATTAATTGCTGGATTGCATAAATAATCCGTTCAAATTGATTATAATAGATTATAAAAGAAAATAATAGTAAAAATTGTAGTAAAAATCACAATTTTTTGTCGATTATCTCTTTTTGAAGTTTGTAAAGCAAATTAAGTGCTTCCACAGGCGTCATATTGGCAATATCGGCACATGCAATTCTGTCGGTAATAATTTTATAGCTCGTTCCCAGAAGCGAATCATCAAACAACGACATTTGGGAATAATCGTCATTTTTACTCTTTAAGCTTTTACGTGAGGATGCTTCTGCAAGCATTTTGACATTGCCTGTTATTGAAGTATCCTGAAGCTCATCACATATTTCCCTTGCCCTCTGCAATACCTCGTTAGGCACACCAGCAAGACGTGCAACCTGTATACCGTAGCTTTTATCGGCTCCGCCTCTTACAATCTTTCTTAGAAATACAATATCTTCGCCGGATTCCCTTACGGCTATACAATAGTTAACAACACCGCTCAGCTTGCCCTCAAGCTCGGTAAGCTCATGATAATGAGTTGCAAACAGTGTTTTGGCGCCAAGGTGTCTGCTTTTAGTAATATGCTCGATTACTGCCCAGGCAATTGAAAGACCGTCGTAGGTTGAGGTTCCCCTTCCTATTTCATCAAGAACAAGAAGGCTTTTCGGTGTTGCATTTTTAAGAATATTGGCAACCTCTGACATTTCAACCATAAAGGTGGACTGACCGCTTGCCAGATCATCCGACGCTCCGACTCTTGTAAATATCCTGTCACATATACCTATTGCAGCCTTCTTTGCAGGAACAAACGAACCGATGTGGGCCATAAGTGTTATGAGAGCCGTCTGCCTCATATATGTTGATTTGCCTGCCATATTAGGTCCGGTGATAACTGCAATTTTATTGTCTTTAGTATCAAGGTATGTATCATTTTCGATAAACATACTGTTACTGATGTTCTCAATTACCGGATGTCTGCCCTCTTTGATATTGATAATTCCGCTGTCGTTGATTACCGGACATACATAATTATATCTTTCTGCAACATATGCAAGAGAGGCAAACGTATCTATGGCTGCGACAGCCTTGGCTGTTTTTTTGATTCTATCGACACATGAAGCAATTTTCACTCTGATTTCCGAAAACAAAGCATACTCCAGACCGAACAGCTTGTCCTCAGCATTAAGAATAGTGTCCTCAAGCTCCTTAAGTTTGGAGGTCGTATAACGCTCTGCATTTGAAAGCGTCTGCTTACGCATCCAGTCATCAGGCACAAGCTCCTTATAAGAATTTGTTACTTCAAAATAATAACCGAAAACCCTGTTAAACTTTATCCTGAGATTTTTAATACCGGTTTCTTCCCTCACCTGGCCTTCAAGCTCAAGAAGCCATTTCTTTCCCTCTGTTTTGGCCACACGCAGTCTGTCAACCTCTTCATTGAAGCCCTCTTTGATTATTCCTCCTTCTTTAACAGTTACGGGCGGTTCATCATCAATTGAAATATCAATAAGCTCATAAACGTCCTCAAGTGTATCGAGATTATTGTATGTTTCGATTGCGAGCTTCGATTTAAATTCAGAAAGAAGTGTTTTAAGATGAGGAAGCATTTTAAGAGAATTTTTAAACGAAACTAAATCTCTTGGTCCTGCACTGTTATATGAAATTCGTCCGATAAGTCTTTCCAGGTCATAAATCGTACTCAGATATTCCCTTATTTCCTCACGGCTGATTACATTTTGATTATATTCTTTTATGAAATTCTGTCGTTCAATAATCTCAAGAGGGTCGATAAGCGGCTGCTCAATAAATAATCTTAATAATCTGGCACCCATTGCAGTTTTGGTCTTATCAAGCACCCACAGAAGTGAACCGCGCTTTGTCTTCTCTCTCATGGTTTCACAAAGCTCCAGATTCCTTCTTGTTGCAGAATCAAGAATCATATATTTTCCTGTCCTGTAAACCTTAAGCTCGGTTATGTGGGATAGTTCCATTTTAAGATTATCAATCAGATATAGCAGAGTTGTTCCCGCAGAATGAGCTCCTGCCGTCATATCCATAAGTCCAAGGTTTGCAATGCCCTGAACATGAAAATGTCTGCAGAGGTTTTCAACACAATTATCATAATCAATAAGCCTGTCCTCAAGAATTGTCACGGGAATATTAAATTTGTCCTTAATCTCATCAATACTTACATCGCTCATTAACATTGCAGAATTACAGATAAGCTCGGAAGGTGAAAATTTATTAATCTCATCTGTCAATTCCCTTGAAGACTCAACAACAGTCGTATAGAAATCACCTGTCGTAACATCAACTGTCGTAACACCGTATATGGTCTGATCCCAAATCACGCACATCAGATAATTATTTTCAGTTTCATCAAGCGACATTGTTGAAGTGTTTGTTCCGGGCGTAACAATCCTTACTACCTCACGTTTTACCATTCCTTTGGCAAGCTTCGGGTCCTCAACCTGTTCGCATATTGCAACCTTATGACCGTTGTTTACAAGCTTTGTTATATATGTCTCCGCAGCGTGAAACGGAACACCGCACATAGGCGCTCTTTCTTCCAATCCGCAGCTTTTCCCTGTCAATGTCAATTCCAGTTCTCTTGATACAAGAATGGCATCATCATAAAACATCTCATAAAAGTCTCCGAGCCTGTAAAACAGAATTGCATCCCCGACACTTTTCTTTGTTTCAAGATAATGTACCATCATTGGTGTAAGTTCAGCCATTGTATCCTCCAATTATTTTCTTTCGGTAAACCCCATGTCCTCTATCAGGTTATCTCCGTCTGCAGCTGTTGTGGCAAGCCTGTCACACAGTTCATTCTGCATATGACCTGCATGTCCCTTCACCCAAATAAATGAAACGTTATGCTTTGACACAAGCTCATCAAGCTTCATCCACAGGTCATAATTAAGACGCATGACGCTTCCGTCCTTAAAGCCTTTTTTTCTCCATGTGCTAATCCAGTCTTTATTATATGCATTTACAACATACTGACTGTCAGAATAAACATTTACGTCACATTTTTTTGTAAGCATTGACAGACCTTTTATTACTGCCATCAGTTCCATTCTGTTATTTGTGGTTTGAATATATCCCTGACTGTATTCTCGTGTATGAAGCCTGCCCGCAGAATCAACATATTCCAAAACCACTCCGTATCCTCCGGGTCCGTTAGGATTACCCCTTGCGGCACCGTCCGTATAAATATCTACATGCATATCTACTCCCGTTCCTTAAGCTGATTACAAAGCTTAAAGCTTTCTTCTAATATTTCAGAAGGATAACCGCATCTTTCCAAGAGTCTGATTGCATTATTGGTATAATTTGTACCCTTCCTAATTTTATAATCAAATATATTATTAATATCCTCTATATTTTCACAGAAATAATAATTCTCATACAAGCCTTTTAACAGCTCCACAAGCTCAACATCATGAGTAGCTGCGATTATAATTGCATTTTTACTTTCAAGATATTTTAATATCTGGGAAGAAGCCGCTACTCTCTCCAATGTATTTGTACCGCGAAGTATTTCGTCAATACACAGAAGCAGAGGAATATTTCCTTCATAATCAATTATTTCTTTTATATGTCTGATTTCAGCCATATAATAGCTTTCGCCCTCAAGTATACTGTCTGTAATCTTCATTGACGAAGTAAGATAAAACAACGATGCGCTATAATTTTCTGCGCATACAAAGCCCAATGTCTGTGCAAGCAGCACATTAAGTCCTATCATTCTCAGGTAAGTTGATTTACCTGATGCATTTGAACCGGTAATAAGCATACACTTATCAGTAATGCAATCGTTTGAAACAGGATTATTCAACAGAGGATGATACATTTTTTCGGAATTAATGTGTAATTTATCATCAAATTCCGGTACACAGTAATACGGAAGTGCAGCTTTTACCGATGCGGAATTTAATGCAAGCTCAAGCTCACCGAATAATTTATAAAGCAGAATCAGCTCATTTTCATACTTTTTAAGATTATTTACCGAAATATTAAATTTAATAATATCAATATGAGTCAGAAACTTCAGATAATCGGTAAGAATCTCAAAAATTGATTCAACCTCACTTTTCGGAGCTATAAGCCATGTATTATTTTTAAACCTGCCGAATTTTGCCGAAAGATTTTTTATTTTATCAAATTGTTTTACTGTTTCACTGTTCCTATCGGGTTTGTTTTTTAATATATCCTCCGAAATCTTACAAGAAGCATCAATTAGTACCGTGAGTATCAGCATTGCATTGATATAACCGGAAATGCTGCTTTTCTTTTTAAAGTAAGTAACAGAATTAACACAGGCCGCCATCAGGCATAAAAATATGCCGATATCCGGTAAAAAAAACATCATAACAAATGTTGCAAGAAAGATGAAAAGACTTATAATATGAAATACGGTATCATCCGCTTTAACATTTTTCAGGTTATGAATGCATTCTATTACATTAACTTTGTCATATTTTTTAATGGACATAAGAAGATATCTTAAATCCATAGTGTTATCAAGGTCTTTAAGCTCCTCGGACAGCCTGTTACGTTTTAAAAGCTCTTTTGTATCATATACGGGCTTATGAAGAGAATAATATAAATATTCCTCTCCGACAGCGCTTAATGTTCCGTTAATCGCAAGAAAAAGCTCGTCTGTGTTAAAATCCTCAAATATACTGTTATTTATTTCAGTATCAAAATACCCGGGAACCTCCTTCAGCTTCTTAAGATGCTCATTATTATTACCGTCAGGGTATAATTTGCCGAATCTCTCACGAATTGTTTTAATACGTTCTCTTCTGTTCTCAATTTTCTGTCTTATTACAATATAAACAGATATTGCTAAAAAGACACTTATTCCGATAAGCCACTCCATATATTCTCTCCATTAAAACAAATCATTTGTGCATAAGAAATTAATCATCAGTACCATTATCTGTTTTGCCCGGCAAATCAGCCTCGGAATCATCGTTTAAATTATTGTTATCCGGCAGATTATCATTTACATAAACACCGTATCCGGCACTGAACCTGTTTGGTCTGATAATTGTGGATTCAATAACACCGTCTTCTTCGGCTCCATTATTTATTATCGTAACATTTGATACATGCTGATATTTATCAACGTCCTTTGCAGCTTTCTTTAATCCGTTTGAAGGAACGATGCATATAATAATTATCAAAAACAATATAACAGCTGCTTCAATCTTTAATGTCTTATTCATATGTTCCTCCATTTAATAAATTTGTATTAAATTATAAAGCAGACAAGATTTGAGCTTTCATTTACAATTTTAACAAGAGAATTTTTAATCTTGTTCTTTGCTTCCTCATCAAGAGAATTCAGCTTTGAATTAATTTCATCAGTAATAAGCTCTCCGAGAGTTTTACCGAAAATATTAGTATCAAGCAGCATTTTGCGGTCTGTTGTATCATTTATAAAATCATATAAATCTCTTGCCTGATGCTCATTGCCGATAATAGGCTCTATCTGAGTATTAATGTCTGTTTTAATAATATGCATGCACGGAGCATAAGCATTTATCTTGACTCCGTATTTACCGCTCTTCGTTATAAGTCCCGGCTTATCAACCAACACCTCATTAATATCAGGGTACAACACACCATATCCGGATTCATTACATTCGAGAAGCGCTTTTTTAATCTGCTTATAACCTGCTGCCTCATTTATAAGATTTTTTACCGCAAGTACATATTCTGTTTCATTTTCTATGTTCATTCCTGTTGAACTGCTTATTATATCATAAAAGCTCTTTCGGGAAGTTTTTATATCATACCACACTTTACCGGTTGAAAGTCCCGAATCCTTTAGTGTAACACCCAAAATATCATCGCTGTCTAAATTATCAACGGAATTAACATCACCCATACATTTTATGTTACTGCAAATATCCCTGCAGACCTTCATCAGTTCTTCTTTAAGAGAAGAATTATCCTCCAGAAGATAACAATACTCCGGAATATTGAAATTAATCTCACTTACCGGGAAATTGTGAAGAAGGTTATCAAAAATAATATCAATATCGTTTTTTGAGAGCTGTTCAACGTTCATAGGAATAACACATGTTCCGTATTCCTCAGACATATTGTCTGCAAGCTCCTTAACCTCTTTGGAATATGGCTTATTAGTATTCAGAATAATTACAAACGGTTTATCGGAATTTTTCAGTTCACTGACAGACTGTCTCTCAGCCTCAAGGTAGCCTTCTCTTTCAATCTCTGTCACGCTTCCGTCAGTAGTAATCATCAGACACAACGTTGAATGGTTATGTATAACCTTCTGGGTACCAATCCTGGCAGCTTCCGGCAGCGGAATAAGCTCATCGCTCCAGGGAGTTTTAACCATACGCGGTCTGCCGTCCACCTTATCTCCCGTCGCACCCCTGACCATATACCCGACACAGTCAATCACACGAAGCTTAATCTTTTTATTTATATCTTTTGCAATATTTATTTCAACAGCTTTTTTAGGAATAAACTTAGGCTCCGTTGTAGTAATCTGTGAACCGATTCCTGATACGGGAATCTCATCCAGCAGCTCTTCTTTCATGGCACCGTCAAGCTTATCAATAAAAAACTCTTCAATAAAACGTCTTACAAAAGTACTCTTACCCGTTCTTACAGGACCGACAACTCCCAGATAAATTTCACCGTCTGTTCTGGAAATAATGTCCTGATAAATTGAAATATCCTTCATAAAAATATCCCCCTGTCTGTAATACTATATATGACAGGGAGTTATTAATTATTCTGCTTTTGTCCTCTTTTGACGAATTTTATTTTCAGTACCGTTTAAAAGTCTGGAAATATTTGAACGATGCATATAAAATGCTGAAATTGTATAAAGCAGAGTCACTATAAGCATGTGAATAAAGTTTGTATTATAATCCAGGATATATGAACGTATTGTAACCCACACCGGAAATAAAACAGCAATTACAAGAGAGCCGACAGATACATATTTTGTTGAATATACTACAGCAAAAAACAAAGCAAGTCCGACAATAATTATCCATGGATCATACACAGCCATTACGGCGCTCATTGCAGCAATTCCCTTTCCGCCGTGAAAACCAAGCCAGAATGGGTAGCAGTGACCGAGGACCGCACCATATCCGGTATATAAGCCAAGAAGATTCGCATAGTTTTCTCCCGAAAATATTACATACATCACAAAATATACGGGTATTGCCACCTTCAAAAAGTCACCGATAAATGTTGCCATGCCCCACTTTCTGCCAAGCACACGCATTACATTTGTAGTTCCGAGATTACCGCTTCCTTTTTCCTTTAAATTAACATTACATATTTTGCCGCAAATATACGCCGTAGAAATGTTACCGCAAAGGTATCCGACTATAAGACAAATAAATATTTTTATTAACATCCGATTTATCCTCTTGATTAATCATTTTCATTTTTTTCTCTGATGATAAATTTAAGGCTGGTACCCTTAAAACCAAATGCTTCCCTGATTTTATTTTCAAGATATCTTACATATGAGAAATGCATAAGCTCTTTATCATTCACAAATATCACAAAGGTAGGCGGTTTCACGGAAACCTGCGTCATATAATAAATCTTAAGCCTTTTACCCTTATCACTTGGCGGTTGTGAAAGAGCAACAGCCTCCATAAGTATTTCATTAATGACGCCTGTTTTAATTCTCAGATTCTGATTCTGTATTACGGTTTCAATACACTCAAAAAGCCTGCCCATCCTCTGTCCTGTAAGCGCAGATATAAATATTACCTCCGCATATGGCATAAACGAAAGTATATCCCTTATTTTCTTTTCATGCTCATAGACAGATTTATCAGTCTTTTCAATAGAATCCCATTTATTGACGGCAACTATTATTCCCTTTCCCCTGTCATGCGCAATACCTGCAATTTTGGCATCCTGTTCGGTAACGCCTTCGCCGGCATCTATAACTACCACAACCACATCTGCACGCTCAACCGCACTGACCGTTCTTATTATGGAAAACTTTTCAATTTCCTCTTTAATCTTTGATTTACGTCTAAGTCCTGCCGTATCAATAAATACATATTCCCTGCCATCATACTTTAATGATGTATCTATGGCATCACGTGTTGTACCGGCGATATCAGATACTATACATCTGTTTTCGCCGAGCAGCCTGTTTACAATTGAGGATTTTCCGACATTAGGTTTTCCGACAATTGCAATTCTCGGTCTTTCATCCTCCTCTTCTTCTGATGAAGTATCGGGAAAATGCTTTACAATCTCATCAAGAAGCTCGCCGAAGCCCATTCTGTTTGCTGCTGAAACAGGAATCGGTTCACCGATGCCAAGATTATAAAACTCATACACGTCTGCCATATATTTTTCGAAGCTGTCAACCTTATTAACAGTTAAAATAACAGGCTTCTTTGATTTTCTGAGCATGTCACAGACTTTTCCGTCAGCATCCACAAGCCCCTGTCTGACATCAGTAATAAATACAATAACATCTGCTGTTGCAATTGCAATTTCAGCCTGTTCCCGCATATATTTTAACATCATATCCTTACTTTCAGGCTCAATACCGCCTGTATCAATCATGGTAAATGATTTATCAAGCCATGTGACATCAGCATAAATCCGGTCTCTTGTCACTCCCGGAGTATCCTTTACAATGCTGATTCTTTCTCCTGCAAGTGCATTAAAAAGCGTTGATTTACCTACATTAGGTCTTCCAACTATTGCTACTATCGGTTTACTCATATTCACCTCGTGTTATTCTATAATTGATTCAACAAATGATTTCCCGTTGATTTTTACAATTCTGACTTTGATATTCAAAGTCTTTTCAATATCATCAACAGTCATATCATCAAGTAAAACATCTTCGCCCTGTCTCAATAAGTTTTCGGGAAGCAAAAGATGTTCACCTAATTCCATATTCCTTAGCTGCTCTGATATGTCACGGCCTGTCAACAGCCCGGCGACAGTAATTCTTCCTCCGAAGAAATTATTTTTAATACAGTACACATTGACTTTTATATTTTTATATAACTTGGTAACCATATTGCAGAGATTACATATATACGGATAAGCCATTTCACCCGTGGCAATAGAAACATTTCTGATTCTGTCATCCGGAATGGCATACTCAAGCTCTTCCTTGACCTCTTCAATGAGGCTGCGAAGCATACCTACGCCGTTTTCAATCTGCATATAGCCTTCATAATACTCTTCGCCCGGAATCTCACCTCCGGCAAGCACATACCATTCATCGGATGCATAACAGAATCTGGTGCCAAAGTTTTCAAGACATATTTTCTGCCAATAATCAATTGTCGCAAGAACCTTTAAGGCATCCTCTTTTTCAAAAGGTAGAAGATTGCTTAAGCCCTCCCTGTAAGCAGTCAGTCCGACAGGTACAACAGAAAGGCTCTGCATATTCGGGATATACTGCGTTAAATCATGAATTGTATTACTAAGCTCTTCACCATCATTAATTCCCTTACATAATACAATCTGCCCATTCATTGTAATGTTGTTTTTATTAAATACGTCAAGATATTTTAAGCACTCTCCGGCAAATCGGTTGTGAAGCATCTCACAGCGAAGCTTTTTATTTGTTGTATGAATGCTGATATTAATCGGAGAAAGATGATAGTAGCATATTCTCTCTACATCTTTTTCCTTAAGATTAGTCATTGTAATATAATTACCCTGAAGAAATGATAATCTTGAATCATCATCCTTGAAATAAATGGTATCACGCATTCCCTTTGGATTTTGGTCTATAAAGCAGAAAACACAATTATTATAACAACTCCTGTATGAATCCATAAGAGATTCACTGAATTCAAGGCCTATTTCCTCATCCTCATCTTTATCTATCAGAATATGCTCTTCCTCGCCGTTACAGTGGCGGATAAGCAGTCTGACAGCCTCATTCACCTCATAATAATGAAAATCAAGAACATCCTGTATTTCATGATCATCTATCTTTAGTAATATATCACCGGGTTTAATTCCCGCCGTATCGGCCGGAGAATTAATCCTGACATCTGTTATTAAATGTTCATATTTTTCCATTTACTAATAATCCTTAAATAAAAATCCGCTCATGACTCCACGCCTGCCTTTCATGCCGCGATGGGAGTAAAATAATGTCATCATGCATTTTGTGCATAGACATGAATTATGAATATTTTCGTCCAAAACACCTGCATCTATCATATTCTGCCTGTTGGCAAGCCACAGGTTGGCATAATAATGAGTATCATCACCGGGAGTCAATATCCTGTTATTTACATAATTATCAACATTTGTATATTCATAAGCCCTTCTGCCGAATTTCTCATAAAATCTTTCAGCCACATCCTCGCTTATTTCATAGCATTTTGGACAAATTGACGGTCCGATGACTGCAATAATATCCTCAGGCCTGGTTCCGTACATTTCAGTCATTTTTCTGACTGCATTGCCTGCTATATCACAAACTGTACCTGCCCAGCCCCCATGTGCCGTGGCAAGTACTCTGTTTGCCCTGTCAACAAAAAACATCGGTGTACAGTCTGCTCCCCTTACGGTAAGCACAAGATTTGCCTCATCTGTTATAAGTCCGTCTGCAGACTCAAACTTATTTTTATAAAAAAGGCCATTGCCTTTATCATTAGACGTAACAGGCACCACATCATTTTTATGAACCTGGTTTGTAAGTACAATGTCATTAACATCAAAGCCTATGGCTTCACTGATAATTTTATAATTGGTCAATATATTATCATAATCATCGCCAAGATCAAATCCCAGATTAAGACTTTTCAGATGGCCTGTACTGACTCCTCCGAGCTTTGTAGAAAAACCTGCCCTGATTCCCGGAATGTTTTCAAAAGCAGAAAATGAAATGAACGGAGCCTGATTATTGGTAACAAGATAACATTCGTCATTTAATCTCTGGAACATAACCTCTCCTAATATGCGTCAAATGCATTTTTTATCAACTCAATATTATCTCCGTCAATTCCCACCACATCAAATCTGACATTGTAATTTTCAAATTGCCTGTTGGTATATAAAAAATATCTTGCAACATGAATAAGTCGTTTGATTTTAGTTTTTGTAATCTGTGAAAAACTTGTACCGAACTTAGCATTAAGTCTCATCTTCACCTCTATAAAGCAAAGAGTATCATTGTCAAGGGCAATTATGTCAGCCTCTCCGCCTTTTATATAATAATTACGCCTGATAATGGTATATCCGTTATCCCTAAGGAATTTACAGGCCATATCTTCACCATATGTACCCTTTATTCTGAAATTTTCCATATACTTCCTTATACAAAATTTCTTATAAAGCTGTGTCTGTGGATTGGGCATGGTCCATACTTTTTTATTGCCTCTATATGGGCAGCTGCGCCATAACCCATATTGTTTTTGAAACCGTACTCAGGATAAAGCTTATCATATTCCTCCATCATCCTGTCTCTTGTAACTTTTGCAATAATGGATGCAGCAGCAACAGATGCGCTTTTAGCATCACCCTTAATAATACCCTTTTGCGGAATATTAAGTTCAGGAATTGTAACAGCGTCCACAATAATAAATTCAGGCTTCACATCCATGGCAGCCACAGCATTTCTCATAGCCTTATAGGTTGCCTGAAGGATGTTAATATCATCAATTACCTTTTCTGATTCAATACCTATTCCGTAAGAAACGGACTGAGCTGTAATAAGCTCATACAGTTTTTCTCTTTTGGACTTTGAAAGCTTTTTAGAATCATTAAGAAAAGGAAGATTTGCATCCTTTTTTAATATAACACAGGCTGTTACAACAGGCCCCGCAAGAGGACCGCGTCCCACCTCGTCAATACCTGCAACATATAAGGAATCACTTATGCTACTGTCAAAATCAAACATTCCTTTAACGCGCAAAAGCTCATTTTCATAAGAAGCCTTATGTTTTTTTGCCTTTTCAACAAGCATAATCACGCTTTTACGTTCATCATAGGAATATTTTGAAATAAATGTGTCAGGATCATTTTCCAAAAGTTCCTTAAATTCATCTTTTATTATGTTAAGTGAATTCATTATTTAAAACTCCTCCGGCGTCTCAAGAGAAATTTTACCAAGCTTGACACTTCTGAAATCATCTACCAGAAGACGTGATGCACGATCAATGTCAGCCGTTCCGCCCTTTTTAAGGCAACCTCTTTTTAATGCGATAAGCTCAAGATTTTTGAAATTATCATTAGTAAATTCTATCCCGTAATAGTTTTTAATATAATCCGGGTATTTTTCATATAAAAATCCGATTAAATCTGCTGCCATTTCGCTTGAAATAAGTATATCATCATTAATTGAACCGATAAAAGCAATTTTTTTGCCGGTAAAAACATCATCAAATTTTGGCCATAATATACCGGGTGTGTCGAGAAGCTCGATATTTTTATTGAGTCTTATCCACTGCTTGCCCTTGGTAACGCCGGGCTTATTACCTGTTTTTGTGCATGATTTTCCTGCAAGAGAGTTAATAAACGTTGACTTGCCAACATTGGGAATTCCGCAGATCATCGCACGAACAGGTCTGAAAAGAATACCCTTTTCCCTGTCTTTTTTAATTTTTTCCTCACAGGCCTTAAGAATTACATCCTTAACTTTATTAATTCCGGCACCGGATCTTGAATTAACCTTAACGACAAAGTACCCCTTGTCTTCAAAATATTTAACCCACCTGTCTGTTATCCTGTCATCAGCCATATCAGTCTTATTTAACAAGATAACTCTCGATTTATTGGCCGCCATTTTTTCTATGTCGGGATTTTTACTTGAAACCGGTATTCTTGCATCTACAAGCTCTACCAGTACGTCAATAAGCTTCAAATCCTCAAGCATCTGTTTCTTCGCCTTAGCCATATGGCCGGGATACCATTGATACTGCATAACTACATCCAATCTATTTTTTATTAAACATGTTTACAAATCCGAATTTGTTAGTTCTGACGGAAGCCTTTCCGAGTATATCTTTTTTATATACATGACCATATCCTGCAAAACGACTGTCTTCCTTATCTCTGTCGTCAGCCAGAACAAAATATTCATCCTTATCAAGCTTGATTTCCTCTACGGCAATTCCGGACAGCTTTGTTTCCGACGCTTTAATCTTGTCCTCAAGCTCATTACCATTAATAAATATTTTACCGTCAGTTATCTGAATAGTTTCACCCGGCAGTCCGTATATTCTCTTAATATCATAAATAATATGCTCATCATCGCCGCGTCTTATTACGGCAACATCAAATCTTTCAGGTTCAAAAAGCTTATATGTGACAGTATTTACTATAAGTCTGTCATTTTTAGACAGGGTAGGCTCCATTGAATCATTAGGGACAACTGTCTTTGCAATGCATTTATGCGTAACAAGATATGCAAAACTTACTGCGAATAAAATACATAAAGACCAGAGTAATACCTTCAGAATTCTTTTCCTGATTTTTTCTCTTTTTTCCTTTTGGTACAAGTCATATTTTGACTCGTCATAACCGCAAAATTCCTTCAGCATATATTATCCCTTTTAAACATAATACTCTAGCATATAGTATATAATTTTCTTAAAAATATGTCAAGCAATCGCCTTTTTATTAAGCAATAATTAATGTAGAAAATATACATAAATATTCACATAAATTATGTGATTTTAACGAAAAAATAATTAATATAAACAATAAAAAAAGTCCTCAAAACGAGGACTTTTAATAATCAAATTAACGAATCTGTTCTTTAACCTTAGCAGCCTTACCTGTTCTTTCACGTAAGTAGAAAAGCTTAGCACGGCGAACCTTACCGAATCTTACGACCTCAATCTTCTCAATCATTGGAGAATGAAGTGGCCATGTCTTCTCAACGCCGCATCCGTAAGAAAGCTTTCTTACAGTAAATGTCTCATGTATTCCGCCGTTCTGTCTCTTAATTACGATTCCTTCAAAAATCTGAATTCTTTCTCTGTTGCCTTCTTTTACCTTTGCATGAACCTTAACGGTATCACCAACCTTGAAAGAAGCAACTGACTCCTTTAACTGTGCATCTTCGATGCTCTTAATGTAATCCATTATGTTGACCTCCATATATATATTTCGATGTTCATACTACATGGTACAGAGGAACACCGCGTCTCACAAATCGGAATTATAACATATTGTTTTAATAATTGCAACTGTTTTTTATAAGTTAATTTTATATTTTTCAAGGAATTGCTTCTCCCTGTCGCTCAGCTGTGCCTTTTCCAGTAAATCAGGTCTGTATTTCATCGTTCTTTTAATAGATTCCTCTTTGCGCCATTTGCTGATATTGGCATGATGTCCGCCGAGCAGCACCTCAGGCACCTCCATACCCTGCCATACACGGGGTCTTGTATACTGGGGATATTCTAAAAGATTATTTTCAAAGCTTTCCTCACAGCCGGATTCATCGTTTGTAAGCACACCGGGTACCATCCTTGCAATTGCATCAATCATAACCATTGACGCAAGCTCACCGCCGCTTAAAACATAATCACCGATTGATATTTTATCTGTTACAATTTTTTCGATAACTCTCTCATCAATTCCTTCGTAGTGACCGCAGAGAAAAATCAGTTCATCCTCTTTTGCAAATTCCTTAGCCATTTCCTGATTAAACGTATGGCCGGTCGGAGTCAGATATACCACTCTGGTATTTTCATTACTGCAAATATCCATATAACAATTGTAAACAGGTTCGGCACTCATAACCATACCTGCGCCTCCGCCGTAAGGATAATCATCAACATGCTTATGCTTGTCGGAAGAATAATCCCTTATATTTACCGCTTCAATAGATATTATGTTATTATCAACCGCTTTCCCGATAATGCTGGTATGGAGTCCGTTTAAAATCATCTCAGGGAATAACGTCATAACCTTAAATTTCATATAAAATACCTTTACTATAACATAATCAAATAAGTCTTCAGGACAAATGACCGACAATTAAATCAATAATAAATCAATCGTTTAAAAGGCCCTTCATAACATGTACAAGAACTCTTTTATTATCAGTATCAATGTCAAGCACACATTCCTTAATGACAGGAAACAAAACCTCTTTACCGTCAGGCATAAGAACAACATAAACATCATTGGCACCTGTCTGGAGTACATCGGTAAGCTTACCTATCAGCTCTCCTTCATCACTGATAACTTCCGCACCAATAATATCAGCTATATAATATTCACCCTCTTCAAGTCTGGCTGCATTTTCTCTTGTAACATAAATATCACAGCCCTTATATTTCTCAATATCATTAATGTTGTCTATTCCTTTAAACTTCATAATCACCATATTTTTAAAATATCTGCAGCCTGACACCTCATACCTTACAAGCCCGTCTCTTTTTGTTTCAAGAAGGACCTCTTTCAGGTAATCAAACCTGCCAAGATCATCAGTCGTAGGAAAAACCTTGATTTCGCCTTTTATACCGTGAGTGTTTGAATACACTCCGATTCTAAACATGTCCATAAAGTCTCCTTTATTAATTCAGTGGGTAAAAAAGGACTGCAAAAAGCAGTCCTTATAAATTACTGTACAATATCTACAGTTACTTTTTTGTCATCCATTGTTGCTGCAGCTTTGACAACCACTCTGATTGCCTTAGCAATACGGCCCTGTTTGCCGATGACTTTTCCCATATCTTCAGGTGCGACTCTAAGTTCAACCAAGATATCGCAATCATTAATTGTCTCTGTTACAACAACCTGATCCGGATGAGAAACAAGTGATTTAGCTATTACTTCAACTAACTCTTTCACTTTAATACCTCCGATTATTTCTCAATTCCAGCCTGCTTAAATAATCTGGCAACAGTGTCAGTAGGCTGAGCACCGTTAGCTAACCATTTCTTAGCTTCTTCTTCATCAACCTTTACTGCTGCAGGCTCAACTGTAGGATCATAAGTTCCAACCTCAGCGATAAAACGTCCATCACGTGGGCTTCTTGCATCTGCAACTACGATTCTATAAAAAGGAGCCTTCTTCTGTCCCATTCTCTTTAATCTGATCTTTACTGCCATTACGTTCACCTCCTTAATGATTCTATACATTTATAATAATTCATAATTTCTTATGATTATCAACTTAAAAACCAAAAGGCAATTTCTTGCCGAATAAACCTTTCTTTTTACCGTTCATCATGCCGTTCATCTGTTTCATCATCTTCTTCATCTGCTCAAACTGCTTCATAAGACGATTAACCTCTGCAATGTCAACACCGGCTCCCTTTGCAATACGCTTTTTTCTTGGTGGAGTAATAATGTCCGGTCTCTGTCTCTCCTTCTTTGTCATCGAATTAATAATTGCCTCTGTAGACTTAAATGCATTATCATCAACCTCTACATCCGAAGGAATACCCATATTAGGCATCATCGACAAAATTGAATTGATACCGCCCATTTTCTTCATCTGCTGAATCTGCTCATAGAAATCATCAAAGTTAAAGTCAGCTTTACGAAGCCTGGCCTCCATTTCCCTGGCTTTTTCTTCATCGATATCTGCCTGAACCTTTTCAATAAGTGAAAGCACATCACCCATACCGAGAATTCTGCTTGCCATTCTGTCCGGATAAAACTGTTCAAGGTCTGAAAGCTTTTCACCCATACCGACATAAAGAATAGGCTTACCGGTTACCGCACGTATTGATAATGCGGCACCGCCTCTTGTATCACCGTCGAGCTTTGTCAAAATAACACCGTCTATACCGATATACTCGTCAAAGGTCGTTGCGACATTAAGGACATCCTGACCGGTCATGGAATCAACAGTAAGAATTGTTGAATCAACATGTACTGTTTCTTTTATCTGCTTAAGCTCATCCATCATATCGGTATCAATATGAAGTCGTCCTGCCGTATCAATGATTATTACGTTAAGTCCTTCAGCATCAGCCTTCTTAAGAGCTTCCTTAACTATATCAACAGGCTTATGGTCCGTTCCCATCGAAAATGAAGGAACATCCTGTTTTTTTGCATTAATCTCAAGCTGTTCAATCGCTGCAGGCCTGTATATATCACAGGCAACAAGAAGAGGTCTTTTGCCCTGTGCCTTGAATTTACCCGCAAGCTTTGCAGCAGTCGTTGTCTTACCGGCACCCTGAAGACCACACATCATAAGTATGGTTTTGCCGGATGAATTAAGAACAATCTCTGTTTTCTCATCACCCATAAGCTTTATCAGCTCTTCGTTAACAACCTTAATAACCATCTGGGCGGGGTTAAGACCTTCAAGGATATCCGTACCGACGGCTCTTTCATTAACTGAATTAATAAACTGTTTAACAACTTTAAAGTTTACATCAGCCTCAAGCAAAGC
Source organism: Clostridiales bacterium (assembly GCA_029010495.1). Taxonomy (GTDB): domain Bacteria; phylum Bacillota; class Clostridia; order Lachnospirales; family Lachnospiraceae; genus UBA3775. Next base: position 63,489 of record JAQXKO010000009.1, read on the forward strand.
CATCTTAACCTCTCTCATGGCTGCTTTTACATCAGCTTCCGAAAGACGTCCCTTCCCTCTAAGGTTTTTAAATACATTTTGAAGCTTGTCTGACAGACTCTCAAATGCCATTAGAAACCTCCAATTAACTAAATCAATATATCTGAATCATTTTATCAGAAAGACGAATAATTTCGTTGCATGCGCTTTCATCTCCGTTTTTCTGGGAAAGAGCAAGCTCTCTTATCGTCTGTACGTCATTTTTAATTTCTTTAAACTTTTCTACAAGATGAAGCTTTTCTTCATAATTCTGAAGCTTTTTGACGGTACGTTTCATGGTATCGTGAACTCCCTGCCTGCTGATACCGGTTTCGTCAGAAATTTCAGCAAGCGTCATATCATTTAGCACATATCCTTCAAATACACTTCTGGCCGAATCACTAAGAAGTTCACCGTAAAAATCATATAAATATGAAAGTTCAACAACTTCCTTTAACCATTCTTTTGCATCAGATTTACTCATAACAAGCCACCAAATAACAATAAATCTTCTTATCCACTCCGGTTAGTATAACATAAAAAAAAGATTTGTCAAGTATTTTCCTTGACAAATCTCAGTTTTTTATTCAACAGTAATTATTCATCAGATTATATATGCGCCGGATGACGTGCAAATAAACGTAAATAGTGACATAAATATTATCTGTTATTGAACATATACATTCCTATACCACAGGCGATTGTCAGATTTAAGCTGTCAACATGTTCAGATTGCGGTATAATAAGCGGCTTGGCATAAGTTGCATATTCTTCCGGAAGTCCTGATGCTTCATTGCCGAAAATCAAAGTATATAAATCCGGCTTCGGACATGTATTTAGGGTAAGCTGCTCCTTAGCTGTAAGCATAAATGAAAAACATTCTCTTTCATTGGTGCAATAAATTTTACTATAGCTTTCAAAGCTGTCAAAATATTCGACATTTACATGGAACAATGCTCCCATGCTGCCTCTTACGACCTTTGGATTATGAATATCAACACCCGGTGAAATAATTGCAATATCAAATATATTAAATGCAGTAGCAGTTCTGATTATTGTACCGACATTTCCCATATTGCCGGGATTTACAAGCATTAAATGAGGTCTGTCTTTAGCAAGTACAGACTCATATTTATTATAGACACCTATTACATATACATTTTCCTTGTCGCTTAATCTGGCTATCTGCTTATCATTTGTAAATAAGCTTATACCTGCCCTGCTGCATAATTCGCCAAGCTTATCCTTATCGGTATATGACGAATGAACATATACCTCTTTTACTGCCTCGGGTCTGTTCTTCAGCAATTCATATGTCGGGAAAGCACCAAGCGTATAACTATATTCACATTTTCCCTTGTAGGGTTTAATAATTTCCATATTTTCTTCCTCAATAAAAAAGTGTGGCAACAATAGTATTGCCACACTTATTTTAATATATAAATTTACAATTTACAATAGACATTTACTATTCATAATCTCAATCTGCCGAAACAAAATGATATGTCTTTGATGAGAAATCACCATACATATCAATTGATATACCGGCATTCATAAGTGTTTTACCGCTAAGTCTGAGATTAAGCTCTTCAACAAGATATGTCTTATTTTCATCAAGTCCTTTAGCCTTTATTGTTCTTGAAGGAGTATTTGGACGACCAAGCACCTGTACGAATGTAAGCAGAGCTTCACTCTTATCCTTTGCAACAAACATCCATGCATCCCACATGTTATCCTCAAACATATTACCGATTCTGTATTGGTCACCGGTTCTTACAAGCGGATTATACTTCTTAAATTTATCAATCTGACCCGGAATCTTTGCCCTGTCAGCTTCCGGAATACGTGTTACATCCAGCTCATAACCGAATGTGCCGACAAGAGCCACATCCCCCCTTGTATCAAAAGGGGTTGTACGTCCGACTGTATGATTTGGACAATCAGATACATGAGCTCCCATCGCTGAAGGAGGATAACACATACTTGTACCATATTGTATTTTTAATCTTTCAATGGCATCAGTATCGTCTGATGTCCAGATTTGAGGTGAAAAATAAAGCATTCCCGCATCAAATCTTGCACCTCCGCCCGAACAGTTTTCAAGAAGAATATGAGGATAATCAGTTACAAGTCTGTCCATCAGGTCGTATACTCCGAGAACATATCGATGCCACAATTCCCTCTGCTTTCTCACCGGAAGTGTTGTCGAGCCGGCTTCTGTAATCTGACGATTCATATCCCACTTAATATATTCAATATTGGCCGAATCAAGTATATTTTTCATAAGTGAATAAATATAATCCCTTACTTCGCTGTTGGAATAATCAAGTACATACTGCTCACGGCTCTGAGTCATGCTTCGACCCTTTATCTGAATTGCCCAATCCGGATGAGCCTTAAAAAGCTCAGAATCAGGACTAATCATCTCCGGCTCAAACCAAATACCGAATTTCATTCCCAGCCTGTTTACTTCACTGACAAGATGCTTTAGTCCGCCGGTTATTTTATTCTCATTTACAAACCAGTCGCCAAGCGAAGAATTGTCGGAATCTCTGTGTCCAAACCATCCGTCATCCATTACAAGCATTTCAATACCAAGCTTTGAAGCCTCCCTGGCAATATCAATCAGCTTGTCAGTATTAAAATTAAAATATGTAGCCTCCCAGTTGTTAATAAGAACAGGTCTCGGTTTATCTTTATAATAACCGCGTATAAGATTTTCCCTGTAAAGGTCATGGAAGGTACGGCTCATCTTTCCAAGCCCTTCATCAGAATATACCATTACAACCTCAGGTGTAACAAAATCAAAGCCGGGTTCAAGAACCCAGTTAAAGTCAAGCGGATTAATACCCATGACAAATCTTGTTCTCTTATGCTGGGTAACTTCAGCACAAGCATAAAAATTACCACTGTAAACAAAATTAAAGCCAAAGGCTTCGCCCATATCCTCATTACAATTTGAGGAAACAAGTGCGACAAAAGGATTATTCTGATGACTTGACTCACCTTTAACTGAATCAATTCCCTGTTTTCCGTGATGAAGCCTGCATCTTTCAACGAAACGCTCTCTTGCCCAGCTGCCGTTTAGTGTAATCATATCATAATTGGAATTATCAAAATCCACACATGCACTGAGTACTCTTGTAAGATTAATATCGTCTTCGCCTTCATTTTCAAAAATTACATTTCTGGTAATAACATTTTTATCATTAAATACCGTATAATACAGTTTTGCAACAAGTTTTAGTGGCTTGTCAACCATCCTGATTATAAGGGTTGATGCCTCATCCTCATCTGCAAATGTAGCAGGAATAACACTCAGGCCTTTTTGTCTTAGTGACGGTTTACCCTTAATAATTTCATATGAATCATAATGCAGCTCACATGCGGACATATTATTTTTATCAAGCACCTTTAAGCATGATTCCCTGTAGTCACCCGTGCCGTAGCATGGGTATTCAAAGCTTTTAGCATCCATAAATGTACCCTTCTCCCTAAGATTTGACTTAAGGGTAAAAGGATTTTCATTTAGTTTTAAAAGGTAACCCAAATCATCCTCTCCAAGTGATTTGCCGTAATAAGCATGAAGAAGAAATCCGTCCTCTGTTGCAGAAAAAGCATAAGTCGAATCGGGAGTATCAAGCTTAAAATTGATAAGCTTTTCGGAAAAACTTTTTAATTCATTATTTATCCATCTGTCATAATTGACAACAGACTCATATACTTTAATCATATTCTACCTCCAATACATTTAAAAACAAGCCTAAATCTTAATAATATATAAGATTCAGGCTTATACCATTAATAATATAATATATGTAAAATATTTTCTATAATAAATCTATTTGATTTCTGAATATTTAGTGCTTATCTTGTCACAAAATGTACCGAAGCTTAACAACAAAAATACATCCCTTGAAAAATAACTCACATAAAAATATTTTGTAAAAGCGACCTGCTCTCCAACCAAAAACGGTATCTTATTGAAGCAGTAAGGCATAAATCCCGCAAGCAAAGTAAAGAATCCGGCAAGAATCATAATAATACAAAGAAAATTAACATATTTTATATATTTCTTAAAAGTTGCAAGTGCGCTGACTATAAAAAGTATTACTCCGAAAATAATACCAATTTCAAGATCCTTATCATTTTCAATTGTGCAGAGAATATGAAATATACCAAGAAGTCCGAGAGGCATAAACATAAGCCCCAGTCCGTCACCTGACTTGCGCTTCTTTAACATTGTCTTTGGTATTACAAGCAGGCAGACAAGCATCAAAATAACCCCCAGTAATGCAATTATCTGTGGATTACCCGAAAACAAATCAGTAAATCCGAATTTCTTTTTATACTTATAGGTGCCGTTATAATCAAGCTGAACAACAACATATTCTGTAAATGATAAAACAAATGCACCCAGCCAGAAAATAAAAGGGAATACATTTAACCATATTTTCTTGATTTTTTCAACATTAATTGTTTTCATGATATACTTTACCTTTAATAATTACCTTGCTCAGGTTCATTTCATCATCAATCACAAGAATATCAGCATCATATCCGACCTCAATGCTTCCCTTATTGGTAAGGCCCATAAGCGTTGCAGGAGTTTTGGTCGCCATGGTAACAGCATCTTCAAAAGGAATTCCCATTGAAGCCGCGCTTTTAACACACTGCCAAAGATAGCTTGTGGAACCGGCGATTGCACCTGATTTGACTCTTGCAACACCGTTTATTACGTCAATAAGCTGACCTCCGAACTCATATTCACCATCTGCAAAACCGCATGCACGCAGACTGTCAGAAATAATAATCATTCTGTCAGTGCCAAATATTTTATAAAGTGCCATAACGGCAGCCTTATGAACATGAAGTCCGTCCGTAATAACCTGAACATATATATTTTCTGTAACGGCGGCACCAATCGGTCCCGGATCACGGTGTGCAAAAGGAGGCATCGCATTAAATGTATGAGTAAGACATTTGGCGCCGTTTTTAATAGCCTCAACAGAAGTTTCATAATCTGCCTCAGTATGACCAATGCACACAACAGTATCAGCCTTTTTGATAAAATCCATATTATTACCGCATTCAGGAGCAATAGTAATAAGCTTCATGCCCGGAAGCTTATCAAATTCCTCAATGTCGGCATCCTTTACATATTTTTCATTCTGGGCGCCCTTTTTATTGACATTAATATAAGGTCCCTCCATATGGAAACCAAGAATCTGCGCTCCTTCATAATCTGTCTTTGCTTCAACAACCTTCTTAATTGAATCAAAATCCATAGTCATTGTCGTAGGATATACAGAGGTTGTACCATTCTGACCCCACGCTTTACAAAGACCTTCAAATTCAGCATCCATAGTATCATATCCGTCGCAGCCGTGTGTATGAATATCAATCAGGCCCGGGATTACCATCTTACCTTTAACATCAATTGCATCTGACTCGGGCTTGACATCCGTAATCGCTGTAATAACACCGTTCTCAGCATAAATATTAACTAATTTTCCATTTAATTTTGCATTAGATAAAATCATAAAAACCTCCGATATCAGTCATCACAAAGACTGGCAGCGGCAACTGCCTGTCCTACTCTTCTTTCCATTTCGCCGGGAAGAAATACATTGATTTTTCCGGCAGTTTCAGGGAACTCAGCTTCAAGAAGCTCCTTACAGCACTTAAGAATTATATCACCACCCCTGCCGCTTGTCACACGGCCGGCAATCTGTACATTTTCTATATCATAGATTTCATCATAATTTACAAGAGCGTATCCAAGATAAGTACCGATAGTTTCAAATATATCTTCTGCCCTTGAATCACCTGCTTCAAGAAGCTCCTGTACTGCCTTAAGTTTATTGGCGGGAGTTAAAGACTCATCTATATCTATACCTGCAGTCTTTGCAAGACGGATGACGGCATCCTGACTGAAATACTCTGCTCCGACACCGAAATCGCCTGACCATGGATCACGGCTGGCGTTCTTATTATAGTCAACGGGAGCAAATGCAAGTTCCGTCATATAGCCGCTTACATGACCATTCCTGTCAATATAACCTCCGGCCTGTGATGTGCCGAAAGCAAGCCCCAGAACACTGTTCAGATTAAGAGCCATTGAGCATGCAAGTGCTGCAACATCACCATCATTGGCAACTGCCATTTTTATTCCTATATCCCTGCAGACATCAATATAAATATTTTTAGCCCTGTCTCCGTCCTTTGCTTTATCAACAGCCATGAAGAGACTTGAAACCATTGCCCTGTTCTTTACAAGAACGCCTGCAGTCGATATTCCGACCGACTTTGCATCTCCCGCAACCTCCATTGCCATTAATATAGCCTTTTTAATTTCCTCATAATGATAATTAACATCAGGATTAACCTTAGGAAGCCATACTATTTCCTTAGACCAGATTGTTTCGCCTTCCTTTACTACTGCAACCTTCATGTCACTTCCGCCGGCATCAAAACCGATTCTCGTACCGTTTAAATGACGACCGATATGAACAGAAGCATTCTTTGCTTTCGGAACAGTATCAAAAGAATGATTAATCACCTCAAACGGATGCTCATAAGTTGTCTGCCAGAAATCAACGTCAAATGCACGCAGCCCCGTAAGTGTATATGCTTCTTTAATATATTCGTATACCGCATCATCACCGGCAAGATGAACCTTATATCCGCCTGCTGCCCATAAAATTGTTTTAATAAGACGTTCTACATAAAAGCAGTTTTCCTCAAAGTTATCAGTCAGAAATGTGTCCTTTCGATATACAAGACCGTCCTCTCTTTCAATTGCAATAACAAAAGGCTTATTTGCCTTTTTAAGAAATTCCCTGTTATATACTACAGCAGGAATAAAATCTTTATCAAGTTTTGGTAATATCATATAGCCTCCTAATATTTATCTCCAAAGAAAAACATAGTATTCATCCTCAGAACAGGTATAAATTATTTACATATATTTTTAACAATACTCTCAAGCATGGCTCTCTTAGCAATCATATCCTTTGCAAGTGCAAACTGACAACGTGTTCTTATAAGATTATGACCTTCATAAACTGTTTTAAAATATTTATCTCCTGTAATATAATCGTCAAGAAATCTTACGCCGAGCTCAATTGTAATTGTTATTGCACCGAGAACCATTGTATTAATTTCATTTTCAGTAAGTGATTTACAGGTTTTTGAAATAAAACCCTTTGAAAAAGCAGTAAATTTATCAACATCAATTGACACAATATCCGTATTTTTTTCATCTTCGGCAGCCGTTGAACATGCAAAACGAACGGCATCACCAAAGTCATGCATGGCAAGACCCGGCATTACGGTATCAAGGTCAATGATTGCTATCGGATATTTTGTAACCTTATCGAACAATACATTATTAAACTTTGTATCATTATGAGTTACTCTGAGAGGAAGCTCTCCAGCCTCAAGCATATTTGTAAGTGTACATGCCAGTTCCATATTTTCGCGCACAAAATTAATTTCGTCAGCAACCTCCGAAACTCTGTTGCAAGGGTCTTCATCAATATCTTTTAACAGATTTTCAATACGGCTTTTTGTATTATGAAAATCATGAATTGTTTCAAACAGCTTTGAAGCGTCAAAATCAGCAAGAGCATTCTGAAATTCACCGAATGCGACACCGACTGCCTCAAGAACATTATAATCATCACATGAATCAAGACTGATTGAATCGATATTATCACAAATTCTCCAGAAATTACCTTCTCCATCGTCATAATAATTCCTGCCGTCCTTTGTATTATGGAACACAAGTGTTTTCTGATTGCAGTCATCCTTCGCAAGAATATGACTTGTTACCAGAGAAATATTTGACATAATCTGCTCAGGAGACTTAAACACATAAGTATTAACCTTCTGTAATATATAAGATTTAACTTCACCTTCATCATCATAATCAAGGCGGTATGTTGCGTTAATATTGCCTGCAGTAATAACCTTTATGTTAATACATTTTCCTTTAATCTGAAATAATGAAGCTATATCGGTTAACTCTTTTTCATTTGATAAAATACTGTCCATAATATTCCTCACTTATCGTTATTATCATTTTCTTCCAAAATATACGGAGTCATCTGGTATACATAATAATTAAGCCAGTTAGTATAAAGTGTATTACCGTGCGCCCTCCACATAAGGTCAGGACGTATTGATGTATTGTCCTCCTTATAATAATTAACGGGAAGGTCTATCGGAAGCCCCTTATCCCTGTCGCGCTTGTACTCCATATCAAGAGTCACCCTGTCATATTCGGGATGTCCCAGCATAAATACATGACGCCCGTCCGTAGACATAACAAGTGCTATGCCTGCCTCATCGGATACGGCAAGTATTTTTAACCTGTCATTATTTCTGACTGCCTCCTCATCAATGCCGGTATGTCTTGAATGAGGCATAAGAAAGATATCATCAAAGCCTCTTACAAGCGGCTCTCTTCTGTTAAGTACATGATGATAAAAAATACCAAACATCTTCTTGTCAAGCAGTCTTTTATTTACTCCGTAATGATAGTAAAGACCTGCCTGCGCGCCCCAGCACAGATGAAGTGTGCTTGTAACATGTGTCTTAGACCATTCAAAAATCTGAACAAGCTCATCCCAATAAGCCACCTCTTCAAATTCCATCATTTCAACAGGTGCGCCCGTAATAATCAGGCCGTCAAATTTCTTGTTCTTTACATCGTCAAATGTAAGATAAAAATTATCAAGATGAGATTTTGCCGTATTTTTGCCGACATACGATTTTGTTGTCAAAAAAGTAATATCAATCTGAAGCGGAGTATTTGAAAGTGAACGCATAAGCATTACCTCTGTATCCTCCTTAAGGGGCATAAGATTCAAAATCGCAATTCTAAGCGGTCTGATATCCTGCGATAAAGCCCTTCGTTCATCCATAATAAATATATTTTCTTCTTCGAGTATCTTCTTTGCCGGAAGATCATTTTGTACACGTATAGGCATATTATTATTTCCTTTATAAGTAATTAATATTTTATTTTTATGTCGGCAATAAAACAGTTAACTGTATTATTTTACAACATATTATCATATCCGTCAACATTTTGACATGATTGAACAAAATCCTGTTCACTTATTATTGCAATGCCAAGCTCTCTTGCTTTTTTGTTTTTTGATGAAGAACTTGTGACATCATTATTTATCAGATAATCGGTTTTATTTGAAACCGATGATGCGACCTTACCGCCACGTTCTTCAATAAAGCTTTTAAGCTCATTCCTGTTTGAGAACATATTGACACTTCCGGTAATAACAAAGATTTTTCCTGCCACAAAGGAATCCTTCACTGATTCCTTTACTGAAATGTTAAGGTAAGACAGAAGCCTGCGGTACTCATTAACATTCTTCTCATCGGAAAAATAATCAACAATATTTACCGCAAGAATGTCACCTATTCCGTCGATAGCTGAATAATCACTTATACTCCCTGACATTACAGCTTCAGGCGAATAATTAAAGGCCTTGCATATTGCTTTAGCATTACTCAGTCCGATGCCCGGAATACCGAGTGCATATATGACATTTTCGAGATTTACGTTTTTGGACTTCTCAATGCTTTCAAGAAGATTATTAACTGATTTTTCCTTAAAGCCTTCGATAAAATAAAGCTCGTCCTTACGGTTTTTGAGCTCATATAAATCGGAAGCGCAGCTAATAAGTGACATATTAATAAGCTTTTCAAGCGTTGCTTCGGATAACCCTTCAATATTCATAGCATCCCTTGTCACAAAAAGAACAAGCTTTTTAACAGTCTTTGCCGGACATGTTTCATTCGGGCATATTAAAAATTTTGCGTTATCGGATTTATTTACAACCGTTGTATGATTACATACAGGACAGAATTCAGGTGCCTTGATTGTCGCTGTTTTTGTATGATTTACAGCTATCTGAGGTATGATCATATTTGCCTTATACACCTCAACGACATCACCATAGCCGAGAGCCAGCTCCTCAAATACCGACAAATTATGAACACTTGCCCTGGCAACCGTAGTTCCCTCAAGTAAAACAGGCTCAAATACTACTACAGGATTAATAAGTCCCGTTCTTGATGCCTGCCAGACCACATCAATAACTTTTGTAAGTGCAGTTTCATCCTTCCATTTAAAAGCAATGGCATTACGCGGAAACTTTGATGTCATGCCAAGGCTTTCTCCATAAGCAATGTCATCATAAATAAGTACAAGACCGTCTGTTGGGAAGTCATTGGACGAAACTGCCTGTTTATAGTCCTCCACAGCCTTATATACGGAGTTTCTGTCAACAGGCCTATATTCTACCACATCAAATCCGAGGCTGCTTAAATATTCATATTGCGAGGTAACGGTTGCGAAAGCATCCGGGCCCTCCGTAATACCTTCAAGTGAAAATGCGAAGAAAAATACGCTTCTTGAAGCAGTAATTTCATTGTTAAGCTGTCTGACGGTGCCGGAACAGAGATTACGCGGATTTTTATATTTTTTTGAAGGATCTTCTATTGCTTCATTTATAATTTCAAAATCACTGTATTTAATAACTGCTTCGCCTCGAATAGTAAGCTCACCGCGGAAAGGTATTTTTAAGGGAATGTTTTTAAAGGTTCTCGCATTATTTGTTATAATCTCACCCACTTCACCGTTTCCTCTTGTTACGGCACGTACAAGCTCTCCACCGCTGTATGAAAGAACAACAGTTAATCCGTCCATTTTCCAGCTGAGCACACCAATTTTGTCATTAAGGAAAGATGATAATTCATCTACGCTTTTTGTCTTGTCAAGACTAAGACAGGGCTTTTCATGACGAAATTTCGGAAGCGACCCGAGTACCTCATAGCCGGCTTTTACCGTCGGACTGTTTGCAAGCACAATACCGCTTTCTTCCTCAAGAGCCTTTAACTCATCATAAAGCTTATCATATTCATAATTGGTCATAATTTCGGTATTTTCCTGTTCATATGCCCTGCATGCTTTATCAAGCAGATTGGTAAGCTCAGTCTGTTTTTTACTTAAAGCCATATTTCCTCCTAAATTCTCCCGCCAATACCTCTTATTTCCTGGGGTGTTAATTCTCTGTATTTTCCAATCTGAATATCCCCAAGTTTAATATTCATAATACGTATTCTTTTTAAAAAAGTGACTTTATACCCCAGATATTCACACATACGTCTTATCTGTCTGTTAAGCCCCTGAATCAGAATTATCGAAAACGTGTAATCATTAATTTTTTTAACGGTACATTTCGCTGTTATTTTGTCAAGAACAGGTACACCGTCTGACATTTTAAAAATAAAATCTTCCGTTATTTTTTTATCAACTTTTACAATATATTCCTTTTCATGTCCCTGACCTGCTTTACTGATATTGTTAGCCAGATCACCATCATTTGTAAGTAAAATAAGACCGCAGGAATTTTTATCAAGTCTGCCGACAGTAAATACTCTGCTCGGATAATTAACAGCCTTTATAATATTATCTTTATTTGACACATCCGAAGTACACTCTATGCCAATCGGTTTATTATATGCAATAACAACCCTTCTGTCATTTGAGGATATTTCACGTCCGTCAACTTCCACAAAATCTTCCGGAAATACTCTTGCCCCGATTTCACAAACAATTCCGTTTATCTTAACATGGCCGCCTGCCACAAGCTCGTCTGCCTTTCGCCTGCTGCAATAACCCGATTCGCTGAGATATTTATTGATTCTTATATTTTCCACCATTTATTCACCTTATTCATTGTCCTCAATTATCATAAATATAAGTGCCAGAAATGACACAAAAAGAAGTATTATTCCCGCAAAAGAATCACGACGGCTGAATATCAGAATAATTGATACGACGGCAATTATCGATGTTAACAGCTTAAAGATATTAAGTATATCCTTCTTTGTTAATTTTTCGTACTGTTCAAATTCTTCATAATCCAAATCATAAATTTCTTCAACACATTCATTCTCAACGTTATAAGCATTTATATTATTACAATCAATCTCATCATTATCGCAATAATCATCCAAATCGTTGTTGTAATCATTATCATCAATTTCGTTATTATCACCATCATTCACATCATGATAATTATCTTCATCATTATTTATAATAACATCGTTAATAATACCTGTATCATTATCTTCGGAATTTTCTATGTTCTTGTTTTCTGAATCTTTTTTTATATCCATATTTTTTCTCCATTATACATAAATACGATATCATATCATATACTATAACATATTACAAAAAAAATTTCATTATAAAAACATCAATATCTTGTATTTTCAATGAATTATTTTCAAACATATGCGATATGTTTAAATAGTCATAAACAATTAATGAACATTTGATGATTTTTCAAGCAATCACTGTTGACACAGATAACAAACAGATGTATACTACATGCACATACAGCAGAATACTGCTCTCCGGGCTTGTACCGGTTTCGACGGGGGTTTAGAAATTTCTGTAGCCATCTGTGGCGGGGACCACAATAAAACTCCAAATTCTAAATATAAACGCTGATAATAAATTAGCTATCGCTGCCTAGTTGCAGCTGTCTTACCCTGTACACTCACCTGCAGGGCTAAGGCATCGACCGGGTGAGAAACGGCATTCAGAGTGTCTCGACTGAATGGACGTATAAGAGTCTACCAAATCATTAAGCCTGTTAATCGGCGTAGTGAGGCGGGAATTCCAATAGATTAACTATGATGGAAGAAGCAGGGATGGAAGAGCTTTCGGACATGGGTTCAACTCCCATCAGGTCCATTATTATGGCGCAAAAAGGCACCGGTTATCCGGTGCCTTTTCTTTTTATTGTTCAATCTTATTTTTTCACACATTACCTGAACATCATCATTTTGGCATTATTCAGCAATACTTTTTTATAATCACTATTGAATCCTTCGATTTTTTCGATAATTTTATATTCCTTTACAATATTCGTATCCGAAACTGTCATATTATCACTGTTAATATTCACGAGAATCCCGTTTTCAAGCATTTTTACAAGAGGATGTGAATAAATATCTTCTACTGCTCCGGTCTGGACATTAGACGTCGGACAGCATTCAATACCGATATTATGTGATTTAATATATTTAATAAGTTCGATATCATCCATAAGTCTGATGCCGTGACCGATTCTTTTGGCTCCGAATCTTACCGCATCCCACACATCCCCTGTACTACCTGCCTCACCTGCATGAATAGTGAACGGAATATTATGCTTTGATGCATATTTAAATAAATCCTCAAAGTTTTTGGTTGGATAACCTGCCTCATCTCCGGCAAGGTCGATTGCGCACACACCTTTACCAAGGTATTTTTCGGCACAGTCTATTGTGAGTTCATTTAATTTATGTTTATCTTCACCACGCATCATGCAGAGAATAAATTTTATATCTACTCCAAGAAGACTGCTGTATTCTAAGGCTTCAATGCACGCTTCAACCATTTCATCCATGCAAAAGCCTCTGTTAATGTGCAGCTGCGGTGCAAACCTTACCTCGGCATACTTAATCCCAAGACTGTAAAGCCTTTCCGAAAGCTTTAAAACCATATAACGCATAATTTCCGGTGTCTGCATTATTGAGCATGGAATATCGAAGCATCTGAGATAATTTACAAGAGAACGCTCATTAGGACAATAAACCATTTTTTCTCTGATTTCATCAACATTTTTACAGCCGCATTCAATACCTGACTCCTCAGCTGCTTTTATAATATCCTGCGGCGCCACAGAACCGTCAAGATGAAGATGTAAATCTATCATATGCACCTCTGTTATTTAATATTAATTATTTCAAAATCGCTGAAATCATCATCAAACATAACCTTTTTATCTACCTTAGGCTTCTGCTCTGTTTCAATAACTGGCTTTTTCTTAGGGAAAAGCTCGTTATGAATATTAACAACACTGTTCCATACAAGCTGTCTGAATTTATTACCGATAATAGCTGCAGTATGTTTTACATCATCATGTGACAACTGTTTTTTCGAAATACCGGAAGCCATATTTGTAATACAGCTGATTCCAACCACCTTTATACCCATATGACGCAGTGCAATTGCCTCACATGCCGTGCTCATACCCACAGCGTCCGCTCCGAGAGTCTGAAACATCTTTATCTCAGCAGGTGATTCATAGTTCGGACCGCTGACCTGCAGATACACACCCTCTCTTATTGCAATTGCGTTACTTCTTGCTGTCTTAGTTACAATTTCCCTTAACTGCTTATCGTAAATCTCACTCATGTCAGGGAAACGCACTCCCAAAGACTGTTCATTAGGTCCTATAAGAGGCGAAGGTACAAATGATGATATCTGGTCATTAATAAGCATCAGAGTTCCTTCATAAAAAGATTTATTAATTCCGCCGGAGGCATTGGAAAGCAGCACGTATTTTGCGCCAAGCATTCCCATGATTCTCACAGGCATTACAACCTCCTGCATTGAATAGCCTTCATAATAATGTACGCGTCCATCCATAAGGATAACAGGTATATTTTCAACATATCCGAATATGAATTGTCCGTTATGTCCTTCAACAGTAGAAACAGGAAAACCCGGTATTTTCGAGTAAGGAATTTTACCGAGTACTCTTATGTCTTCTGAAAAGCCGGAAAGACCCGAACCAAGCACGATACCTGCCTCAGGCTTGAAATTTGTTACTTTTCTTATTGCATCAACTGCTTTCTGTAATTGATCAATATAACTCATAGTATCCCCCTGGTATTAATTTTGTAATGCAACCATAATTGCCGGAATAAACTGTTTCTTTCTGGAAACCACTCCTTCCAAGTAAGCTGCACTGTCTTCGCAATTGACATTAAATGCTTCATTTATCAGTTCTTTACCTTTATTGCCTTTAATTATCAACTTTGTATTGCATCCCTTAATATCGGTTAACATAAAGAAAATCATATCCATGCCCAGAGATGAATTGTCACTCATGTAGGTTCTTATTTTATTTTCTATTTCATTAAGCTCTGATACACTGATGGAATTAATCTGACCTACTCCGATAACCTTATCATCTACCGTAAATTTTTTGAAATCCTGATAAAAAATTTCTTCAGGTGTTTTATTTTGCAGCTTTGAGCCTGCGCTAAACATCTTCTCTGCATAATCATTAATGTCAATTCCTGCAATATTTGCAAGATCATTTGCGGCATTAACATCAATAGGAGTACAGGTAGGTGATTTAAACAGCAGCGTATCGCTAATTATAGCTGAAGCCATCAGACCGGCTGTAATCTTATCGATTTCAACATTATTTTCCTTATAAATCTGATAAATGATCGTTGCAGTACAGCCGAGCGGCTGGCTTCTGAAAATCATAGGAACGATTGTCGTAATGTTGCCCAGCTTATGATGATCGATTATTTCAATTATTTCGGCATCACCAATACCGTCAACTGCCTGGTCAATTTCATTGTGGTCAACAAGAATTAATTTCTTTTTTGACATATCCATAAGGTTGCGGCGGCTTATCATGCCCTGATATACATTTTTATGGTCATATATAGGGAAATCCCTTGTACGACGTTTTGCCATAACCTTTTTTATTTCTTCAATAAAAGCATCAGTTCTAAACTGTATGATGTTTTCCCTCGTCATAAATTTTTCAACAGGCATTGACTGATTTATAAGTCTCGCAACGGTAAAAGTATCATACGGGCTGACCATAATAACCGTACCGTGTGAATTTGCAAGCTTAATTATAGTCTTTGTAACCTTAGTTGCCTCACATACAACTAAAAGCTTTGCTTCCATCTCAATAGCACAAAGCTGACTTTCATACCTGTTTCCGAGTATGACAATATCACCTGCTTCAATATACTCTTCCATCTTATCAGGATTATCATCTGCTATCACAACCTTGCCGGTCTCAACACGTTTACCGTCAATATCTCCGGTAATAAGCTCTGCATTCAAGGTTTTAAGTATATTGATATAAGGCGTCTTTGAAGCAGAAAGCATATTTGTATGGTCCAAATCCATTATTACATGCGCTACATCAGAGTTTGTAATTACACCTAGAAGATGATTGTCCGGAGAACAAATCGGAAGTGTATAAAGCGAATCCTTTCTCATAAGTGCCCATGCGTCCCTAAGACTCATGTTTGAATCAATCGGAGGTACTTCATGAATATCTATATCCTTAACCTGTGTTGATACATCATCAATATAATCAGGCTGTTCAACATTAAAATAATTAAGAACGAACTCTGTTTCTGCATTTATTTCTCCGGCACATCTTGCAACATGAAGTACGTCAGACGTGCGGTTTTTAAAATTTGTATAAGCAATTGCAGAACAGATTGAGTCTGTATCGGGATTTTTATGACCTATTACTATTACTTTTTTCTTATGAGTTTTCATTTATTCCTCCATATTTTAAGAATACAGATTTTTGATTTTAAAATCTTTTTCAAGCTCTCTTCTCTGGTCCTTTTTAGCAATGGAATCGCGCTTATCATAGAGTTTTTTGCCTCGACACAGACCCACCTCAACCTTAACATAATTACCCTTCAGATATATTTTTAAGGGAACAAGCGTATAGCCAACCTCATTGATT
Source organism: Clostridiales bacterium (assembly GCA_029010495.1). Taxonomy (GTDB): domain Bacteria; phylum Bacillota; class Clostridia; order Lachnospirales; family Lachnospiraceae; genus UBA3775. The sequence goes on from JAQXKO010000009.1 coordinate 80,117, forward strand.
TTACCAAGAAGCTTTCTTATCTCATATTTATTGAGAAGGAGCTTTCTTACCCTCAACGGATCTCTGTTAAAAATATTGCCCTTTTCATAAGGACTTATATGCATATTGCGAACAAACACCTCAGAATTATCAATTGTAATATAACTTTCCTTTATCGAGCACTGTCCCATTCGAAGCGACTTCACCTCTGTGCCGTGAAGTACAATACCGGCTTCATAGGTATCTTCAACAAAGTAGTCATAATATGCTTTTTTGTTGTTTGCAATAAGCTTATTATTATCTTTTCCCATAATAACTCCACTAACAATAATATTATAAATGTTTTATTACTTTTTTTCGTTGTCAAAAATAAAATCAACTGTTTTTAACTGCTTAGAGCATGACGCAACTGTTACATCAACCTTATCGCCGATTCTTATAGTCCTTTTAGTGCGTTCTGAGATACACGAGGTTCCTGTTTTATCAACAGTATAATAATCATCAGTAATATCACTGAATCTTACAAGTCCCTCAACAGTATTCGGAAGCTCTACATAGATACCCCAGTTTGTAATGCCGCTTACATAGCCTGAAAAGCTGTGACCGATGAAACGCTGCATATATTCAGCCTTTTTCATTTTTAATGTATCGCGCTCACATTCCTCTGCCCGTCGTTCACATTTTGACGTTGACGCTGCAACTGACGGAAGAATTTCGTTGTAATGACTTATTCTTTTACCGTTCAGCTCCCCATGAAGATATTCTTTAATTATCCTGTGAATCTGGAGATCGGGATATCTTCTGATTGGAGAAGTAAAATGACAGTAATATCTTGCTGCAAGACCAAAGTGTCCGATAGGATTTACGGAATATTTGGCCTGCTTCATGCTTCTGAGAACAAGTCTGTTAACTACTGCCTCAAAATCCTTTCCCTTAATCTTTTCCAGAAGCTTCTGATATTCCTTTACGTGAATATCGTTTTGAGCATGAATACTAAGTGAAAAGCCTTTTAATACTTCATTCAGTTCCTCCAGCTTTTCCTTATCCGGTTCCTCATGAACTCTGTAAACAAACGGAAGCTCAAGCCAGAAAAATTCCTCTGCAATAGTTTCATTTGCAGCAAGCATAAAATCCTCTATGATTTTGTGTGCATCATTTCTCTCATAAGGCTTAATCTCGATAACCTTTCCTGCATCATCAAGACTGATTTTACTCTCAACAGTTTCAAAATCGATTGCCCCCCTGTCGTAACGCACCCTGCGAAGTATGGAGCTAAGCTCATACATTAATTCGACCATTTCAATATATTTATTATCTAAATCGAAGTCAAGAGCTTTATTGTCCCTGATACTCTCTATTATAGCATAAGTTTCTGTATAACTCATTCTTCTGTCAACATTTATAATTGTTTCCTCGATTGAATGGCTGATAATTTTACCCGATTTGTCAATAACCATCATGCATGATAAAGCAAGACGGTCTACACCCTCATTAAGTGAACAGATACCGTTACTAAGCTCTCTCGGAATCATAGGAACCACTCTGTCCGCAGTATATACGCTTGTTCCGCGGATAAGAGCATCTCTGTCGATAGGATTCCCCTCCGTTACGTAATTACTGACATCAGCAATATGAACACCCAAAAGATAATTATCATCATTTTTACTTATGGTAATGGCATCATCAAGATCCTTTGCATCCTCCCCGTCTATTGTTACGGTAAGCAGATTTCTGTAATCCTTTCTGCCGATACAATCCTCAGAAGAAACAGAGGGCTTAATGTTTGCAGCTACATAATTCAGGTTTTCTTCACTGAATTCATAAGGAATTTCAAATGACTTAATTACACTTAATACATCAACACCCGGCTCATTTATATGACCAATTACTTCAACTATTTCACCGACGGGATTTTTATCCTTTGAACCGTAATCAACAAGCTTAACCACGACCTTTGTGCCTGAAACAAGATTTCCAACCTTTTCCATGGGAATATATACGTCAAAATCAATTAATGAATTATCCGGTATAAGAAAACAAGTATTTTTCTTAATACTGAGCATACCGACAATATATTCAAGTGAATGACTTATTATCCCGGTTACTTCTCCTTCCAGACGCTTATTATGACCTTCTATATCACTATAATCAGTCAAAAGCTTAACACGCACCTCATCACCGTATATTGCGCCATGCCCTTTATCACGACCGATAAATACGTCAATATTTTCTTCTTCATTCACAACAAAGGCAAAGCCTCTGGAATTAGGTTTATAAATACCTGTAACGGTTCTTGACTTACAAAGTCTGTATCTTTTGCCCGAATCAAGTTCAATTACGTTTTCATTGATAAGCTCGTCAAGAATTTTATTTAATTCTCCTCTTTCATCCTTCGGTACACCAAGAAAGCCGGCAAGTTCTTTAAATTTAACAGATTTTATCTTGCCGCCGGTAAAAAGTGATTTTATCATATCCTTCTTTTCATTCATATCAGCCATATTTACCCCTCCTAAACAGAGCAACAATTCAACATCTAAAGTTGGTATTATATCCTGCCTTATTATATATTATAAATTATGAACACAATTTAAGCAATGATAATAAAAAAATTAAATAAAAAACACTCTGATATTTCTACCAGAGTGTCTTAATTCATAAAACAAATATTACCATTTATTACTTACAAGAACAATTGAAAGAACAACAAATAATACGGCCAAAACCTTTGTAATCTTTTTAAGGGTACCTTCCATTGAACGACCCTTGTTCTTGCCCCAGTATGTCTCCGCAGCACCACTGATGGCACCCGTAAGACCGGCACTCTTTCCTTCCTGCAAAAGTACAATTACTACTAATGCAATACATACAATTATATAAAGGATTGTAATAACAACTCTTAAAGCTTCCATAATGTTCCTCCGTCAAAAATAACATAACTGGGTAGTATTATATCACGAATAAAAAGTAAATACAATAGTAAATTTAATTATTTTATAAGTAATGATTTACCTGTCATTTCAACCGGCTTTTCATATCCCATCATATCAATCATTGTAGGAATTATATCAGCCAGACAGCCGTTTTCCGCTAACTTATATGAAGGATCTGAATTTACAATGATGAAAGGTACAGGATTTGTTGTGTGCGCCGTATATGGCTTACCTGTTTCATAATTAATAAGCTGCTCAGCATTACCGTGATCTGCACAAATAAATAACTGTCCGTCAACCTCTTTAATGAACTCTACAACCTCTCCTACACATTCATCTATTACTTCAATAGCCTTAATTGCAGAATCAAGAACAGCTGTATGACCAACCATATCCGGATTGGCAAAATTACAGATAATAACATCATATTTTGCATTTCCGTCATCATCCTTAGCCGTAATGGCCTTGCATAACTCATCGCATACAGTGTAAGCACTCATTCTTGGTTTCTTGTCATATGTCGGAACATATTTTGGAGAATCAACAAGGATTCTGTCCTCGCCCGGATTTGGCTCTTCCTTGCCGCCGTTAAAGAAAAATGTTACATGAGCATATTTCTCTGTCTCGGCAATTCTGGCCTGCTTCATACCCTTGGATGCAAGCCACTCGCCAAATGTGTTGGTAAGCTTAACCTTTTCAAATGCAACATATTTGTTGCCAATTGTAACATCATAATTCGTAAAGCAGACATATGTTACAGGGAAACGTCCGTTTCTTCTTTCAAATCCTGTAAATTCATCATCACAAAATGTTCTTGTGATCTCTCTTGCGCGGTCAGGTCTGAAGTTAAAGAATATAATTGAATCATTTGCATTAATGGTTGCCAAAGGGGCTCCGTCCTTCATAACCACGGTAGGAACCACAAACTCGTCGGTAACACCGTCAGCATATGACTTTGCAACTGCTTCAATAGCATTGTCTGCTTCTATACCTTCACCATATACAAGCGCGCTGTAAGCCTTTTCTACACGGTCCCAGTTGTTATCTCTGTCCATTGCATAATATCTGCCGTGAACTGAAGCAATTTCTCCGACACCGATTTCATCCATCTTAGCCTGAAGCTGCTCCATATATCCCTTGCCGCTTGCCGGAGGTGTGTCACGTCCGTCAAGGAAGCAGTGAACATATACCTTTTTAAGTCCTGCCTTTTTTGCAAGCTCCAAAAGTCCGTATACATGTGTGATATGACTGTGTACACCACCATCGGAAAGAAGACCGTACATATGAAGGGCACTGTCATTCTTCTTACAGTTTTCTACTGCACGAACAAGCTCCTCGTTATCAAAGAAATCACCATCCTCAATTGATTTTGTGATTCTTGTAAGATCCTGATATACAATTCTGCCGGCGCCCATGTTCATATGTCCGACTTCCGAGTTGCCCATCTGACCATCAGGAAGGCCTACAAAAAGACCTGAAGCCTGACCTTCTACAAATGGACATTCTGCCATAAGCTTATCCATAACAGGAGTTTTTGCCATAGCTATAGCATTATATTCCTTTTTAGGATTAAGTCCGTATCCGTCAAGAATTAATAATACTGTTGGTTTTTTACTCATATAATCCTCCACTCTGCTTGCGCAGAAAATAATAATATACTGTTAATATCAGTTAATTTTTAACAGCTAAAACGCAATATGAGTTTGACCCCATAAAGCGCTAAAACATCCCACGGTCTGTTAAGACCGGGGATGTGTAAAAAGTAAAATTATCGTAAATTATGCATTTACAATCTTGCCGAAGTCAGGCTTAAGTGCTGCACCGCCGATAAGACCACCATCGATGTTTGGCTTTGCAAGAAGCTCTGCAGCATTTCCTGCATTCATTGATCCGCCGTACTGAATACGTACTGCCTCTGCAGTAGCAGCATCATACATTTCAGCAATTGTTTCACGAATCATGGCACAAACCTCTTCAGCCTGGTCAGCTGTAGCTGTTTCACCTGTTCCGATAGCCCAGATTGGCTCATAAGCGATTACAAGCTCTTTAACCTGATCAGCTGTTACACCTGTAAGATCCCACATAATCTGTCTCTTAATCCATTCTGCATATGTTCCTGCCTTACGAAGAGCAAGTGACTCACCACAGCAGAGAATTGGTTTAAGACCTGAAGCAAATGCCTTCTTAACCTTTGCATTGATAAGAATATCGTTTTCACCGAAGATATCTCTTCTCTCCGAGTGACCGATTATGATATACTCAACGCCGGCTTCCTTAAGCATTGGAGCTGAAATTTCGCCTGTGAAGGCACCCTTATCCTCGATGTAGAAATTTTCTGCACCAAGCTTTACATTTGTTCCCTTAATTGCCTCAGCTACAGGAACGATATCAATTGCAGGAACACAGTAAACGACATCTACTGCATCATTAACCACAAGGTCCTTAAGTGTTGCGCAAAGCTCAACAGCCTGGCTTGGAGTCATGTTCATCTTCCAGTTTCCAGCAATAATTCTTCTTCTTGCCATTTTTATATCCTCCGAATTAATGAATATAAGACGCATACATTTCATCAGCAGAATCACTTATGAATTATGCGTTTAAAACCTGTTTTTTATTTGTCATCAGCTGCAACTACGCCCGGTAATGCCTTGCCCTCAAGGAATTCAAGAGAAGCACCGCCACCTGTTGAAATATGGCTCATCTTGTCAGCAAATCCAAGCTGGTTACAAGCTGCTGCAGAATCACCGCCGCCGATGATTGTTGTACCGTCAGCCTCAGCAAGAGCTGCTGCTACAGCAATTGTACCCTTTGCAAGTGTTGGGTTTTCAAATACACCCATTGGTCCGTTCCAAACAACAGTCTTAGCACTCTTTGCTGCTTCAGCAAATAAAGCCTGTGTCTTAGGACCGATATCAAGACCTTCCTTGTCAGCAGGAATAGCTGTTGAATCAACATATTCAACATCAATTTCAGCGTCAATTGGGTTAGGGAAACCATCTGCTACGGCTGTATCGATAGGAAGAAGTAACTTCTTGCCGAGCTTCTCAGCCTTTGCCATCATTTCCTTGCAATAATCAAGCTTCTCATCATCACAAAGTGACTTACCGATTTCATAGCCCTGAGCCTTAAGAAATGTAAAAGCCATACCACCGCCGATGATAAGTGTATCACACTTATTAAGAAGGTTATCAATAACGTTAAGCTTGTCAGCAACCTTTGCACCACCAAGAATTGCTACAAAAGGACGAACAGGGTTCTCAACTGCATTTCCGAGGAAATCAATTTCCTTCTGCATTAAGTAACCAACTGCATTCTCGCCGCCTTTAGCTGAAATATACTTTGTTACAACTGCTACTGAAGCATGAGCTCTGTGAGCAGAACCGAAAGCATCACATACATAAACATCTGCAAGTTCTGCTAATTCCTTAGCAAAATCCTCGCCTGCTGCTTCAGGCTTTGTCTCTTCCTTGCCACGGAAACGTGTATTCTGAAGAAGTACAACATCACCTTCGTTCATAGCTGCAACTGCTGCTGTAGCATCTGCGCCTGTAACATTATAATCAGCAACAAATACAACTTCCTTACCAAGCTTCTCTGAAAGCTTTGCAGCAACAGGAGCAAGTGATTCGCCCTCATTTGGACCATTCTTAACCTTTCCGAGATGTGAGCAAAGGATAACCTTTCCGCCATCAGCAATTAATTTCTTAATTGTAGGAAGAGCTGCGTTAATACGTGTTTCATCAGTAATCTTTCCATCCTTTAAAGGTACATTAAAGTCACATCTGACGAGAACTCTCTTGCCTTTTACGTTGATATCATCAACAGATTTCTTGTTTAAAGACATTTTTCTAATCCTCCTAAATGATTATTATATATCTTCGATGATGAATAACATCATGAATTTTCTGAAACAAATAAAGGCCCGGTCCATTTTGGACCGGACCTCTTAATCCTTAAGTATTAAGAACTAGATTAATAATTAAGCTAATTCTGCGAAGTACTTAATTGTACGTACCATCTGGCTTGTGTATGAATTTTCATTATCATACCAAGATACAACCTGAACTTCTGTCTTTCCATCAGGAAGTGGAGCAACCATTGTCTGTGTAGCATCGAATAATGAACCAAATCTCATACCAATGATATCTGAAGAAACGATTTCTTCTGTGTTGTAACCAAATGATTCTGTAGCCTGAGCCTTCATAGCTGCATTAACTTCATCCTTTGTTACAGTTCCGTTAACAACTGCAAAAAGCATTGTTGTTGAACCTGTAGGTGTAGGAATTCTCTGAGCAGCACCAATTAACTTACCGTTTAACTCTGGGATAACAAGACCAATAGCCTTAGCAGCACCTGTTGAGTTAGGAACGATATTTACAGCACCTGCACGTGATCTTCTCTTGTCACCCTTTCTCTGTGGGCCGTCAAGAATCATCTGATCACCTGTGTAAGCATGAATTGTACACATAATACCTGACTCGATTGGAGCAAGGTCATTTAAAGCCTTAGCCATAGGAGCTAAACAGTTTGTTGTACAAGAAGCAGCTGAAATGATTGTGTCATCCTTTGTAAGTGTCTTGTGGTTTACATTGTAAACGATTGTAGGAAGATCATTTCCTGCAGGAGCAGAAATAACAACCTTCTTTGCACCGGCATTGATGTGTGCCTGTGCCTTAGCCTTAGATGTATAGAAACCTGAACACTCAAGTACAACATCTACACCGATTTCGCCCCAAGGACAATTGTTAGCATCCGGCTCTTTGTAAATCTTGATTGTCTGACCCTTAACAGTGATTGTACCTGCTTCGTCATCAGCTGTAACGCTGTCTTCCTCGCCGATAGCAACATAACGTCCCTGTGATGAGTCATACTTTAAAAGATGAGCCAACATTGAAGGTGTTGTTAAATCATTGATAGCTACTACTTCGTAGCCTTCTGCACCAAACATCTGTCTGAATGCAAGACGTCCAATACGTCCAAAACCATTAATTGCAACTTTAACTGCCATTTTGGTTTCCTCCTAATAATAAATTATTAATTAAAAATAAATTTTAATACAACTTAAAATCCATATATATTGTAATAAATAATCATAAAATTTGCAAGCATTTCTTGTAAAATAAATTACTTTTTACATAATCTGTAATTATTATGCATAAAAACCTGATATTTTATTTATTATTACCAAAATTTATATGTTTCTTAAAAGCATATCTTCCGAGAATTGACTGAAAATGAATACCTTTAAGCTTGTCAGAGCGTGAATCACGACTCACATTTCTGTTATCACCGAGACAAAAGAATTCGTCGTCACCAAGCTTTATTGTCTCATAAATATTATCATCAGTCATATCCCAGTTGATTCCGTGACCGTTCGGACTGCTGGCATAAGAATCCTCAAGCAAGGTCTTCTGACCGTCTTTTCCTTCAACATAAATTTCATCGTTTTCACTTATATAAATAATCTCACCCGGCATTCCGATAATTCTTTTAACATAAAGCTCTTTGCTTTCGTCATTTTTCGTTGCGGGGTCATCCTTGTCATACGGTTTAAATACGATGATATCATATCTTTTGTAATGTGAAGGATCAGTCACGAGATTTACATAAAATACATCTCCTTCCTTTAAGTTCTTCTCCATGGAAGCGCCCTTAACCTCAACAGGATACAAGATATATTTTTTAACAAAAGTAAATATCACAAGAATCGACAAAAATAATACAATATATTTTAATAATTCAATAAGATTATTTAAATTTAATATATTTTTTATAACAGACATTTCTTTTACTCTTCAACAAGAACATTATCATCCTCATCCATGATTTCATCAGCATTTGCTTCATCAAAATCTTCATCGCTGACATTTAATTCAAGCTCGTCATCTTCTTCAAATTCATCAATGTCGCCTTCGGTTATATCTTCAATTGCCTCTTCATCACCTGTTAAAATCTTAACCTTGCTTTCGTTTAATTCGGCAACTGCAATTGAAAGCGGTCTGTCGCAAGGAGCCTTTACAAGCGGCTCTGCACCGTCAATAATCTGTCTGGCTCTCTTTGCTGTAGCCAATACAATAGAATAACGGCTGTTAACAATTGGCTCTTCACCTTCTTCAACATTAGCATTTACGACATTCATAAGGTCCTTATAAGACGGATGTATCATATATGTGTCCTCCTCTATTCAATATTTTGAATTTGTTCTCTGATTTTTTCAATTTCGGTTTTTATATCTATTGCAATGTTTGAAACAGTAATATCATTGGCCTTTGATAAAATCGTATTGGCTTCCCTGTTCATCTCCTGCGCAAGGAAATCAAGACGTCTTCCGACATTTTCACCCTTATCAAGCGTATCCCTGACATTGTTGAAATGTGCTCTTAATCGTACCGTTTCTTCATCTACGCAAATCTTATCGGCATATATTATAAGCTCTGCGGCAATAGTCTGTTCCGAAACCTTTGTATCTTCTATCACTTCCTTAAGCTTATTTTCAAGCTTCGTTCTGTAATCAGCCATCATCTCAGGAAATCTCTTTTCAATGCCGGACAAAATATTTTCCAGCGAAGAGATTTTATCAAATATATTATTTTTAAGATGTTCACCCTCAGTTCTTCTGGCCTCAACAAAATTTTCAAGTGCCTTTGTTACGGCCTCGGTGAGCAAATCCTTAAGCTGTTCAGGGTCTTCGGATTCATCCGACAATGTAATAACCTCAGGCATACGTGCCAAAAGTCCCAATGAAATTTCATCGTTAATACCGGTATCTTCCTTAAGACGATTTAAATACATCGTATATTCCTTTGCAAGCTCGGGATTATATTTAATATTACCTGTACCTGCCGCATCATCGGTATATGTGATAAATATATCAATCTTACCTCTGTCACAATACTGCTTGACAAGCTGCCTGATATATGAATCAAAGCAATAGAGCTTCTTTGGAAGCTTAGTCGATATTTCACAATATCTGTGATTAACGGATTTAATTTCGACTATCATGTGCCTTGTGTCATCAACAGCCTCATAACGTCCAAATCCAGTCATACTTTTAACCATATATTTTCTCCTGATTGAAAACAGATATATTATTCATCAAATAACAATTATAAGATATATAGCCTGATAAGTCAAAGACTTTTTTCCAAATTTTAAATTAAAGAAATATTAACCTTTAGTTTTATTCCGGCAGCTCTTCAAAATCCTCTTCCGTTCCTTCTCCGACGAGAAATGTTCTGACAACTCTTTTGGAAATATTGCAAAGAATTTCATAGCTGATGGTACCGCATATTGCAGCCATGTCATCTGCAGTAATCTGACAATCACCTTCCCGGCCTATCAGGGTTACAATATTCTCAATTTCAACATCAGGAATATCGGTGATATCAACCATTATCTGATCCATACAAACCCTGCCCAGTATATTGGCATAGCAGCCGTTGATGATTACGCGTCCTTTGTTTGATAAAAGTCTGTTGTATCCGTCTGCATAGCCAATGCTTACTGTTGCTACTTTTGTAGGCTTATCGGCAACAAAGGTCTGACCGTAGCTTATTCCGTCACCGGCATTGACCGTTTTGATATTTGTGACATGACTATACCAGGATAAAGCTGGCTTAAGCTTAATATCATTATATTTCATATTGGAATCAGGCATATATCCGTACATCGAAATACCTGCCCTTACCATATCCCTGTTGTATTTTTTATAAAGCATGATGCCTGCAGAATTACAGTGATGCATTATCTCAATGCGGTCTGAATATCTTAATGATGAAATAAAGCTATCAAACTGCTCCGATTGTTTATCGGTAAAGTCATTATCTTCTTCATCAGCACAGGCAAAATGCGAAAACACTCCCTCAACCCTAATATTTGAAAGTTCAAATATCTTATTGGCATCTTTAATGTCATCCCCGGTGCATCTGAAGCCTATACGTCCCATTCCCGTATCGACAGCAATGTGAACCTTTACCGTTTTGCCTGCCTTGGCGGCGAGAATATTAAGAAGATATGCGTCAAAATATCTGAATACGGCAGCAGTTATATCATATTCAATTATATTATAAAAGCTTTCATGCTCACAGTATCCAAGAACAAGAATCGGCTTGACTACTCCGGCTTTTCTGAGTTCAACTGCTTCATCTACCGTTGCTACTGCAAAATAATCGGCAACCTCAGCAAGAGTCTCTGCACATGCGACAGCCCCGTGACCGTATGCATCTGCCTTAATAACAGCAAGTAATTTAACATTTTCGTCAGTTTTTTCTTTTAAAGCCAAAAAATTGTCTTTTATTGCACCCAAATCAACTACAGTAAACGTTCTGTAATAATTTCCCATGGCATTTCACTCCTATTCTATCGCTTTTAAGGATTCCGACATATTAATGTCTGCTATTTTTCTCCGCATTACGAAATCGACAATAATCGAAAACATTATTGTAATTAATGAACTATATACATAGCTTAACGGTTCAATATGTACATCAAAGCATATCATGTCAACCTTAATTTTATCCATAATAAGCCTGTGCATGACAAATCCGAGCGGCATGCCGCATATTATGCCAAATACGGTTAATATGATATTTTCCCTGAACACATACATATTTGCTTCGTTTTTGAAAAAGCCTAATACCTTTATGGTTGCTATTTCCCTTTCGCGTTCCATTATATTAATATTATTCAAATTATACAATACAACAAATGCAAGAATTGCGGCACATGCTATAACAAGGTACACTATTCCGTTCAGACTTTTAACCATTTCATTAAAATAATCCCTTGTAGAACGAGTAACCGATACACTTACAACCTTATCAATATTTGATATGTCTGACGAGTTTTCATAAACATTATCCCCGGCACACAGGGCATAATAACAATTATAGTCACATTCCTGCTTTGAGCCTTCAAGATATGTCTTGTCAGACATATAAATATAATTGTTTACATAGTTGTCATAAATACCGCCAATCACGTAATCATGCCTTGATAAATTATCAAATTCAATTGTGATTATATCGCCCTTTTCCTTTTTTAACGATTCCGCAAAATTACGGCTTATAAGTATCTTTCCTTCTTCAGCCTCAGAAATTTTTATATTATTGTCAGAAAAATTAACAAATTTATCAAGCCTGTTAAAATCCTCATAGACAACAAGTGAAAATGTTTTTTTACCGTCATCGGCAATCACATTCGAGTTAATTCTCGATATTTTCACATATTCGGAGGTATATTTATTTAATTCTTTTTCAAGCATGAAGGTGTCTGAAAAAGTACGCTCCGAATCACATGCGATAAGGTAATCATATTTTTCAATTTCACCATACTGAAGATCACAAATATTTGAAATCGAATCCTTAATGCCAAAGCCGATAATTACAAGCGACGTACATCCTGCAATACCGATTAACATCATAAAAAATCGTTTCTTATATCTGAAGCAGTTTCTTATGGAAATCTTGGTGTCAAATTTAAATCTGTTCCAGATAAATTTAATGTTTTCAAGTAATACTCTCTTTCCTGCCGGAGGGGCTTTGGGTCTGATAAGACTCGCCGGAACCTCTTTAATACAGCTGTTGCAGGTTATAACCGTACTGCCGACAAGTACCGCCACAGAGACAATCAGTGATGCCAGAAGCAGCCTGAAATCATTTATGATATTAAGGTGATCCGTAAATGTATACATCAGCATATATGCCTTCCAGATAACACTCGGGAAAATATAACCGCCGAGATAAAAGCCCGAAACAGCTCCGATTAACGATGCACTGAGACTGTAAATAATATATTTTGAAAAGATATTACCGTAGCTGTAGCCAAGAGCCTTAAAGACTCCGATCTGCGTCCTTTCCTCTTCTATCATACGGCTCATTGTCGTAATGCACACAAGTGCGGCAACAAGCACAAAGAAAAAAGGAAAAATGTATGCAATTGATTTTACGATATCTGCATTGTCCTTAAATGTACGGTAACCAAGATTGTCTTTTCTTAACAGTACCTGTGCATTAACCTCGGGCAGCTTTGAAACATCCTGTCCCGTAAGCTGATATAACTGCTTGATTTTGTCAGAATACTCATTGGCTGACTGTTCTGCAAATGCCTTATATTCGTCAATATATTTGTCGATGGTATCATCATATATGTCAGAATAAATAAACTCTTCATCATCAATGTCAACAAATAATGTCATATAATAATTCAAATCAAAAGCATCGAAATCTACATATGCAAAACTTGAAATCTGACCGTTTCCGACATTTGTCGTGCCTCTCTGGTAGCTTAGATATATAGGTGAATCAACCAAACCGACAACAGTAAATTCCCTGTTCTTAATTTTTTTCAGATTATCTTCGGAATTATTGTCTGAAATACTGATGGCTGTACCAATCGCAGATTCATTATAATATCTGGCATCAACAACGCATTCATTGTTATTTTCCGGCAAACGTCCCTTGACGACAACCAGCCTGTTGACATTTTGAGTAATAGAATGAAATCTGATTACACTTTCCTTTTCATTATGGTCCTTTGATATAAGGTCCTGATATACTGCTCCCTCAATGTAATTCAAATTATCATTTTTAATATTATTTACGGCATCCCTGTCAAAGCCGACATTAGATACTAATAAATAATCATAAAAATTGGTGTCGGCATAAAAATCATTTGCAGTATCAATCATGTCTACGGTAGTAATTTTTAATCCGACATAAAAGATTACTCCAAGCATTACTATCAGACATAGTGCAACATATCTTCCTATACTCTCTCTGATAGTTCTGAATATATTTTTCCAAAAACTTTTTTTCATTAGATTACCACTCGATTTCCTCAATAGGTGTTACTGTTTCATTTTTCCACATTGATGAAACAACTCCGTTTTTTACTTTGATAACTCTGTCAGCCATTGCCGTAAGAGCCTGGTTATGAGTTATGATAACTACAGTCATACCGTTTAGCCTGGCACTATCCTGCAAAAGCTTTAACACCTGCTTTCCGGTATTATAATCAAGAGCGCCGGTCGGCTCATCGCAAAGTAAAAGCTTTGGATTTTTGGCAAGCGCACGTGCTATGGCAACGCGCTGCTGCTCACCGCCCGAAAGCTGAGAAGGGAAATTAGCCATTCTTTCCTCCAGCCCCACATCCTTAAGAACCCCGGCCGCACTGATTTTACTGTTACAAATCTGGGAAGAAAGCTCAACATTTTCAAGTGCCGTTAAATTTTGTATGAGATTATAAAACTGAAACACAAAGCCGACATCATTTCTGCGGTATACCGTAAGCTTTTTTTCATTATATTTTGAAATTTCATCACCATCAAGCATAACAGTACCCGACGAAAGATTATCCATTCCGCCGAGGATATTTAATATTGTTGTCTTACCGGCGCCGGATGAACCGACAATAACGCATATTTCGCCTTTTTCAATTTCAAAATTCACACCTTTAAGGGCTTCGATTTTCACCTCACCCATATTATAAACCTTTGTAACTTCTTTGAATTCTACATAAGCCATAATTATTTTCCTTTTCCGTTTTTATAATATTGAGCAAACTTATCAAATTCAGAATATAACAATCTTGAATTATTAAGCTGCTTTACATAATTAGTCCATTTACCCACAAAACTGTTTAGCTTAACCATGTATTCATCCCTGGATATTTCTCCCTCAGCCACATAATTCAGACCCTTTTCCCAGCTTGCTGTAAGCTCTGCGTTAAGAAGTGACTTGACAGATGCATTTACTATTTCATATACCATCTCTCCGGTAAAAGTAGGCGTTACAATCTGTGTCTTTGAATTAAGAGAAAGATATTGTATCTTTACAAGCTTATTAAGTATCTCTGCCCTTGTGGCACTTGTACCGATGCCCTGTCCCTTAATCGTAGCTCTAAGCTCCTCATCCTCGATAAACTGGCCTGCACGCTCCATTGTCAGAATAAGCGTACCTGATGTATATCGCTTAGGCGGTGTTGTCTCTCCCTCCTTAATTTTAAATCCGTTTATCTTTAAGCTCATGCCCTTTCTAAGACCGTTAAGCTTTTCAAAGACAGTATTATCAAGCATTTCCTCGGAATTATCATTGTTACTGTCCTGAGATTTATTGTCTTTGACAATTCCGGCAACAACGAGATAACCGGGATTTTTTAACGCCTTAATATTAGAGATAAAGCATTCGCCGCTTATTTTTACGCTAATTGCAATTTTCTGATATTCAGCCGACGGATAAAAAATTGATAAAAATCTCCTGCATATTTTGTCATATACCTTATGACCGATACTATTTAAGGATTTAAGATTTCCAAGTCCCTGACCGGTCGGAATAATAGCATAGTGGTCAGTAATCTGTGAATCATTTACGTAACGTGTCTTTGAAAGATTTTTATATGTACCGTTTTCTAATATGTAATTGCCGAATTCTTTGTAGCTGTCAAGATAAGCTACACCTTTAATATTTTTTGTGATTTCCTTTGCAACCGCACTTGATAAAACTCTTGCATCTGTTCTCGGATATGTTACAAGCTTCTTCTCATACAGCTCCTGAACCACCTTTAACGTTTCATCAGGACTGATTTTAAATGACTGTGAGCATTCATTCTGAAGTTCAGCAAGATTGTAAAGCAGCGGAGGATTCTTTTTTTCCGTTTTTTTATCAACTGATGTTATCAAACCCTCTAATTCGTTTGCCGAATATTCCTCCGAAAGCTTATCATTCTGCTTATCGTCCTCCGATAAAAGCTCCGGCTGTTTTTTAGTTACATTTCCCAGTCCTTCTACAAATGTGCGGCATGTTTCTATATCCCTGAAGCCGTTATCCTTGTAAAGAAGAGGCGATTCATAATATTTAGAGCCGTCAACTGCCTTAAATTCACCTTCAAACGGGACTTCAAATTCATAGAGCGAAGCCACTCTGTAAAAGGGAGTCTTTTTAAATTCCCTGATTTCTCTTTCTCTTCTGACTACGATTCCGAGAACACAGGTCATAACTCTTCCGACAGAAATAGCAGACCATTTATCTGTTTTTTTATAATCCATAAGCATATTTCCGTATTTTAACGTAAGTACGCGCGAGAAATTAATACCCATGAGATAATCTTCTATTGCACGAAGATATGCAGCGTCTGACAGATTATCGTAATCAGATAACGGTCTGGCCTCTTTTATGCCTCTGATAATTTCTTCCTCAGTCTGGGAATCAATCCACACACGAAGCTTCTTTTTTGTATCAGGTACCTGAGCCATTCTGTCAACCAGTCTGTATATATATTCACCCTCACGTCCTGAGTCGGTACATACATAGATTGTATCCACGTCAGACCTGTTTAAAAGCTTCTTAACAGTATTAAACTGCTTTGCAACACCCGGAATTATTTCATACAGATAATTTTCAGGTAAAAAAGGAATTGAATTAAGAGACCACTTTTTCATGCCGGGATCATATACCTCGGGATAACTCATCGTAACAAGATGTCCGACACACCACGTAACTATAGAGTTGCTTCCTTCGATGTAGCCGTCTTTTCTGTCTCCGTCAGCCTTAAGTACCTTTGCAAATTCAGCTGCAACACTAGGTTTTTCCGCTATAAATAATTTTTTCCCCATACCTTTCCTTAAACTCAAATACCTCTCATCAAAACGGTGAGAGGTATCTGCATATTCTACTTTCTTTTTTTACGCTTAGCCTTATTGTTCCTGCTGTTTACCTTGTAAATAAATACACATAAAATGGTAAATATTACAATAACAAGCCCTATAATAATAACAACCGCCATTACATTCAAATCATCATCACCGTAATCATGGTTTATGATTTTCTGAACGGTCTCATTATCAAAATCAGACTGCAGGCTCGAATAACATTCATACAGGATGCCGTCCTTTACGGCATAAGTCTGCTTAAGCTCCTGATTTTCTTTGTTATTGATAGAACAGATAATTAATTCGCCCTTACGTTCATAGCTTCCGGTAACATGATAATCTATATAATTGCTTTCATAGATGTCTTTTTCCATCGTTCCGTCGGCATGAAATGTCAGCGAAGTCCTCTGACCGTCAAAACAAATTATTTCAAACCTGTCTGATTCCGGTATTTTTTCCTCATATGCACTGTATGATTCATATATGAAATACTGCCCGTCCTTTATCAGATATCCGGTCGAGGAGCTGCCCTGTTCATCATTAAGTGTAACAATGTTATCCTTCACCTCGTATTTGCCCTTAAGTCCCGTGCTGACATAGAAATCGCCATCTTTTTCCAATCTGATATAATTTGAATCCGGCGATACAATCATGCTGAAAAAAACTGTTGTTTTATCGAGGCTGTTACCACATCCGGTGAGGAGTATAACAACCATCATACATATAAGCATATATGAAATTTTCTTTTTCATAAATTGAAATACTCCAATCCGTTCAATTATTCATAAAGAGGATATTTCTCAGTAAGAGATTTAACGATTGCCTCTGCCTTCTTAGCACATTCTGAGCACTCAGGATTAAGAAGAACAAGTGAAATTGCCTCTGCGATCATGTCCATATCCTCAGTATTCATACCTCTTGATGTAACTGCAGGTGTACCGAGACGTAAACCGCTTGTTACAAATGGCTTCTCAGGATCATTTGGAATTGTATTTTTGTTACATGTAATATGAACCGCATCAAGTAACTTCTCAGCCACCTTACCTGTTACTCCCGTACCTCTAAGGTCAACAAGCATAAGGTGGTTATCAGTTCCTCCTGATACAATATTTATACCTCTCTTAAGAAGTCCGTTACAAAGAGCCTGCGCATTATCAATAATACCCTTTGCATAATCCTTAAAGGATGGCTCAAGAGCTTCCTTAAAGCATACTGCTTTAGCAGCGATAACATGCATAAGAGGTCCTCCCTGTACACCAGGGAAAACAGCGCGGTTAAACTTATGCTCATCGGCAAATTCCTGTGATGATAAAATCATACCGCCTCTTGGTCCGCGAAGTGTCTTATGAGTTGTTGTTGTTACAACATGAGCATATGGAATAGGGCTTTCATGATAACCTGCCGCAACAAGACCTGCAATATGAGCCATATCTACCATAAGGTAAGCTCCGACCATGTCTGCAATTTCCCTGAAGCGCTTGAAATCAATCTTTCTGCAGTAAGCAGAAGCACCGGCAATGATAAGCTTTGGCTTACATTCCTTTGCAATTCTTTCAACTTCATCATAGTCAATGAAACCATCATCATTAACTCCGTAAGGAACTATATTAAAGTATAAGCCTGAGAAGTTAACAGGTGAGCCATGTGTCAGATGACCGCCGTGGTCAAGACTCATACCCATTACCGTATCTCCCGGTGTAAGAAGAGCAAGCTGTACAGCCATATTTGCCTGAGCACCGGAATGAGGCTGAACATTTGCATATGTGCATCCAAAAAGCTTCTTTGCTCTTTCGATTGCAAGATTTTCAGCAATATCTACATACTGGCATCCGCCATAATATCTCTTTCCGGGATAACCTTCGGCATATTTATTTGTTAATACACTGCCCATTGCAGCCATAACAGCCTTACTTACAAGATTCTCCGAAGCAATAAGCTCAATATTGTCTCTCTGACGTGACAATTCAAGATTAATGCTTTCAACAAGTTCAGGATCGTACTTTGATACTTCGTCTAATGAAAACATAATAAAATAATTTCCTTTCTGTTGACCGCAAAAGGTCATAGTCTGTTAATTATGAGTTTACCATATAAATAAAATATTTCAAGAGGAAAATCGATTTTAAGGAAAAATCTGACATGATTTTACATTATGGAAGTCTATAAAAATCAAATAACGGAATAAGAATTATGAGCCGGTCTGATCACGGATAATTGTTACAATTTTTTTACATTTTTCTGTTATTTCTTGAATTAATATATTATATGTGATATTATAAATTGTATTTTTCTAATTATATAATTATTAATATTATTACATAAAGAAAGTGAAAGAGGTAAAGAAAATGATTTCACCGGGAAAAACAAAAAAATCATATGCAATCATGCTATTAATGCTAATTATAATTTTTACATGCAGCTGCGGCAAAAACAAAAAATCAGATAATGACACTGTTAAGCCCTCTGAAACCGTTACCCCTACTGCAACAGTAACATTCACGCCAACACCATCTCCTACCGATACAGTGAATACAGTTCCCACACCTGATGAGAATCCGATTGCCGTTCCTACAATGTCAAATGCAAAGACATTTCCGGAAAAAACCGTTCTTGGCGGTGCAGACATCTCCGGGAAGACTTTTGAGGAATCAATAAAAGCTTTAAAACAAAAGCTTAATGAGTATTCCGTGAATGCAAAAATTGACACTACATCATTCGTATTAAAGGCTTCTGATGTTGGTCTGACAATTAACAAAGAATTTAATATTGCAAAATATTATGATTATATTACTGCCGACGGTGAGAAAAAGCCTGAACCTTTATATAACGAAAAGCTTTTCACATTCGGAGATGAGAAAACAGTAAAAGCTAATATTTTGAAAGCATATAACAAGGCCAAGTACGGTGATCCCGAATATGTCAGTAAAGAAACCGTAAATATTACAAAGCCCGATCTTACTTTCAATAAATCAACAGGGAAATTTGAACTTACAGACGGAAAGGATTTTATAAAATACGACTATACCGAATCATTAAATACTATTTATAAGGCTTGCATAAATTATGATAAGACAGTGACAGCAGCCTCAAAGCAGACTGTAACTCCAAAGGAACTTGCGTCAAATGTTAAAAATTCTTCAGATATTACGGCTAAAGCCAATACATATCTTGAGCCTATAATAAAAATCAGCTTTACATTATCGGACGGCAAGACCTCTTACGAAACAATATCCAAAGAAAAGCTGGCAGCCTTTGTTGTATATGATAAAACAAAGCAGACTACTTCAATCAGCAAAACAAAAATTGAAGAATATGCTAAAGCCGTAGCAAAGTCTCATAACAAAGCCGGTACAGAAACCGCAAAGTTTATGACGTATTCCGGCAGTTACATTACACTTGATACAAAAATGGGAAGTGAAACAGTCAATACAAAAGACCTGACTTCCAAAATATATAATTGTGTTACAAATAAAAAATCAGACGAACTTAAAGCTGTCTATATTCTTGATAAAACAGAATCTGGTGTTGTTAATTTCGGCGGTAATTATTGCGAAATTGATCTTACCAATCAGATGGTCTATGTATATAAAAACGGCCAGCTTAAGGTTAAGTCACCATGTGTTTCCGGTCGTGTAAGCAACGGAAACTACACTCCTACCGGTGTTTACGAAATCTGGCTTATTCAAAGAGACAGATATCTTATCGGACCCGGATATAAATCATGGGTAAATTACTTTATAGCATTTAACAGAGGTATCGGTTTCCATGATGCTTCCTGGAGAAGTACATTCGGCGGAACACAATATATTTATAACGGAAGTCACGGATGCATTAACATGCCGCTAAAAGCCGTTACAACTCTTTATCAGAATATAGAAATGGGTACAAAGGTAGTTGTGTACGGCGGTATTACTAAATTATCCCAGAAAGAACAGACATGGACCGGAAAGACTTCGTATACCATGAAAGCTTCTGATAAACCTTTATTGATTGACAGAAAAGCAATTGATGCAAAGCTTACATACACTTCTTCAAACAAAAATGTATGCACCGTATCAGACAACGGATATATTACTCCCGTAGGAGCAGGTACTGCTACAATTACAATTAATTCATCTGCGACAGCAATATATAAAGCATCAACAAACAAAGTAACTGTTACAATAACTAAAGGAACTCAGACAGTTACGGCAAATCCGTCAAAGCTTTCAATTACAGTCGGTAATTCCATAAAGCTTTCAGTAAGTGCAAAAACATCATTAACCTACAAATCAGCCGACAGCACAATAGTAACTGTTGATGCTAACGGTAATGTTAAAGCTATATCCGAGGGTACAACCACTATTACAGTTTCAGCTGCCGATACGGCAAGCTTTGCTGCAGCAGGCACTACTGTTACTGTTACGGTTACAGCTCCTGTACCAACTCCAACACCGGAGCCTTCCGATACGCCTACACCTG
The DNA here is from genome assembly GCA_029010495.1 of Clostridiales bacterium. Lineage (GTDB taxonomy): Bacteria > Bacillota > Clostridia > Lachnospirales > Lachnospiraceae > UBA3775. The sequence continues at coordinate 101,132 of JAQXKO010000009.1, forward strand.
AACCTACCGGTGAGGCTACACCGGAGCCGACCGATACACCTTCAACAACACCAACAGTTGAGCCTACACCGGAGCCAACGAAAGAGCCATCCGGAACACCTACTCCTGTTCCTACAGGTTCAGATTCTCCTTCAAGTGCTCCTGTTCCTCTGACTGAGGGTTAAAATATTTATTCACAGATTTATTATAATCCTAAAATAATTTAAATTTATTATAATTTTTATAACGTATTTATTTTATAAACAATTGCAGACAAAGCATAAAAAAGGCGGTGCATATGCACCGCCTTTTAATTTATTGATTTATGTCTTTTATAAATATGTTAAGAACTGTGTACAAAGTACCACTGCTACTAACGCAATTGGATATGTGGCAGCATATGCAGAAGCTACATCTGTAGTACCTGTTACATTGATAAGTGCTCCAAGAGCAGGTGTAGATGTCATACCGCCTGTAAGTGAACCGAGGTTATTGAAAAGGCTGAGCTTCATGACATATCTTGCAAGTAAGTATCCTACAATAAGAGGAATTATTGTCATAAGTGCTCCCCATACAAAGAGAATTGGACCATACTGTGAAAGAGTATCAACAAATCCTGCGCCACCGTCTACACCGGCACCGATAAGGAAAAGTATAAGTCCGAGCTCTTGGAAGATGCTGAGCAATTCTTTATTAACTCTAAGATCAAGTCTTCCGATATGAGCAAAATGACCGAATATAAGACCCATGATAAGCGGACCGCCTGTAGTACCGAGACTAAATGAGCCCTTTCCGAGAGGAATAACAATTGAACCAAGTATCAAACCGCATACAATTGTAAGAGCAAAAGCACCAAGGCCCCACTTTTCCATCATAAATAATTTTCTTCCGGCAAGCTTATCAACTACATTTTCATTACCTGCAGTAAGTAATTTGCGCTCTTCTTCCATATTTGCCTTAACAAGCTTTGGAATAATCTGTACAAATAATACTACTCCTATAACTCCGAACGGATATGCAACTGCATGTCCGACAGCAATCTGCTTAAATACCTCATCAGAAACGGTGCCTTCCAATGCACCCTGTGCAGCTGCAAAAGCAGGTGTAGAAGTTAATGAACCGGATAATAAACCTGTACTCATGGCTGAATTCATACCCGGAGCAAAAAGTGTGATAAGTGCACATGTACCTGCACCTGCAAGAATAATTATAAGACCTAGAAGAACATATGATTTTGCATTCTTCTTAAGATTCTTAAAGAATGTAGGACCGGCGATAAGTCCAACTGAGGTTACAAATAATTCAAGACCAATATTCTGAATCATTTTGAAATAACCGTCAATCTTTGCTTCATCAGCAGCCCATCCGCTAATGGATGAGAATGCAACACCTTTGAAATGACCGACAAATAATGCAACAAGGAATATTGCCGCACTGCCAAGGGTAACACCCTTAATCGAAATCTTACCAATCAGGTAGCCAACAACGATAATTAAAAATATGAAAAATAATGTCAAAGCCATTGATTTCATACTAAACAAATTCGTTCCGGCTACTTCGAATAAATTAAAATTCATAATTTGTTCTCCTTATGTATTATTATAAACCTTTGTAATCTTACACCTTGAACATTTCTTTGTCAATATCACTTATTAACAAAATATCAATGTAATATTAAATATAATATAGACATTATTATTATGATATTATTTTCATTATAAAAAACATCCCAAAAAGTATATTTTTATCTTTTACATATATTTTTTTAATAATAATATTATTTTCCCAAAATGCAATTAGTTTTTATATAACATGCATGTTATATATTCATAACTTCTGTGTTATACACAGAATGTTAATCTTAAATAATGAAAGTTTTTACCCTGCATAATATATTTATCTGACAAATCATGATTTCCCCGATATTATACATCTTACATATTATGTTTTTCTAATATTATTCATCTTACATATTATGTTTTTTCTAATATTATTCATCCGACATATTATGTTTTTCTTTCATATTATATTTTACTATACTATGTTTTTTTTACACAAAATAACACCGACTGATTTATCAGCCGGTGTTATTTATAAAACATAATTAAGATTATACTAAAGGATTAACCTTTCTAGCATAGCTTGGAAGAAGCTTTGGTGATACTTCATCTGTTACTATACCTGCTGCCTTAATTTCGTTCTGATAGTCATCAACATGTGAAAGTGTAAGGTTGCCAATTTCAACATTCTTATACTTAGCACCTGCTGCCTGACCTGCATTACGACCAAATACAACTACATCAAGAAGTGAGTTACCCATAAGACGATTACGTCCATGTACACCACCTGCTGCCTCGCCGGCAACAAAAAGGTTCGGAATACATGTCTCAGAATTAACATCAACATCTACACCACCGTTCTGATAATGAAGTGTTGGATATACAAGAATTGGCTCCTTACGAAGGTCAATACCGTATTTGCCGAACATTCTAAGCATTGCAGGGATTCTCTTTTCGATAGTGCCTTCACCATGTATCATCTCGATCATTGGTGTATCAAGCCATACACCATAGCCTTCACCTGTAGGAATACCATTTCCTCTGTCATCACATTCTCTGATGATTGAAGAAGCTGTAACGTCACGGCACTCAAGTGGGTTCATGAATACATCACCATTAATATTAACAAGCTTAGCACCAAGTGAACGAACCTTTTCTGTTACAAGTGCACCTACAAGCTGCTCAGGGAAAGCTGTTCCTGTTGGATGATACTGAAGTGTATCAACATCACGAAGCTTAGCGCCTGCTCTGTAAGCAAGTACAAGACCATCTGCTGTTGCACCATAATGATTTGTTGTTGGGAAGTTCTGGTAATGCATACGACCTGCACCACCTGTACAAAGGATAACTGTCTTAGCCTTAGCAATAAGGATTTCCTTTGTCTCCATATTAAGGAGAACTGCACCGGCAGCCTGTCCCTTATCATCTTTAATTATTTCAATTGCAGAAGTAAAATCTACTACTTTGATACCACGGTTAAGAACTTCATCACGAAGAGTTCTCATGATTTCTGCACCTGAGTAATCCTTTGCAGCATGCATTCTCTTTCTGCATGTACCACCACCATGAGTAGTAACCATTCTTCCGTTTTCGTCCTTATCGAACTCAACACCAAGGTTTGTTAACCACTGGATAGCTTCAGGAGCCTTCATAACAAGCTTTGCAACAAGCTCAGGCTTTGCTGCATAATGTCCGCCGCCAAATGCATCTACATAATGGATTGCAGGAGAATCATTTTCTTTATCTGCAGCCTGGATACCACCCTCAGCCATCATTGTGTTAGCATCACCCATTCTAAGCTTTGTAACAACAAGTACGTTAGCACCTGCTTCATTTGCTTCGATAGCTGCTGAACATCCTGAACCGCCGGCACCTACTACAAGTACATCACATTCATAATCAGGATTTGAAAGATCAATATCCTTGCCTGCGATACGGCTGTTAGCCTCAAGAATAACCTTAAGTTCCTTTGGAACCTTACCGCCCTTGTTTGGTCCGATATCAAGTGTTGCAAACTGATCCTGTCTATAGTCTGGATGATATGTTTCAAGGAGAACATCAATTTCTTCCGGTGTCATACGCTGAGGATCAAGATTAACATTGTACTCTCTTTTCGCCTCAACGACTTTAATTAACTCACGTAATTCTTCATTATACATTGTCTGTTCCTCCTACTTCTCAATTTCTCTGTTCTTGTGAAGTTCCTTGAGTTCCTCAATAGGCTTCTGCATTAAGTCTTCAATTAACTTATCATAGTCACCATTATTGATTTCGTCAACTCTTTTATTTACATGCTCTGCTGTTGGTGCAATATACTTACCGTTAAGTCTTCTTGCAAGCATTGCAACCTGTGGATGAGAAATACCGGCAGGACAACGTGATGAACATACACCACACATTACACAGTCAAATGAAATGTCTGCACACTTCTCATACTCACCTCTCTGAGCATGAGCAATATACTGCATAACATCAAGGCCCTGTGTACAAGCCTTTGTACATGCATTACAGCCTACACAGGAATAGATTTCAGGATATAACTGCATCATAATCTGCTGTGTCGGCTTAACTTCTTCAATATTATAAACTTCCTTTACAAGTGGGAAAAATGGTAATGTAGCAATATACATTCCATCTTCAACCTGTGTACTGCATGCAAGACATGCATGAAGCTCACGATCACCTGCAATACGGTAAATTGTAGCACAAGCACCACAGAAACCGTTACGGCAGCCGCAACCACGAACAAGCTCGTAGCCTGCA
>JAQXKO010000010.1 GCA_029010495.1 Clostridiales bacterium
ACATCAGGCAATAAAACGTATACCGGATTTTGCCTAAATGCCGGAAAATACTGGGGAGAAAATTCAGGAATATATCTTACCTCAGACTCCAGGCTTGACCCGGATGATACAAGAAATTATGAGATTATCCGTACTCTCAATTACTGGAACAACGTTGTATTCAAAAAGAACGGAACGACTTTTAATGCCACGGCTGTAACTGTTGATATGGCAGTTAAGTATGCCATTCTTCAATGTTACATATGGGGCATTGTTGACGATGCCGGATTTATTTCAAAAAGCACGTCAACACAGGCAACTGAAATTGCTGCAGTTCTCGGCAACAAAAGATTCGGAAGCAGTTATTACGGTTATACCGTATATAGTCAGAGCAGTATTCTTAGTACGGCACAAAGCCTGATTACAGCTGTAAAAGCTTATACTCCGACTTATAAAACTGAAGTATTGGTATCCAACAATGCAAGTCATCAGGATGTGGCATTTATCATATCGTATGACGAACTAATCGAGTATGGAAGTGTAAGACTTTCCAAGGTAAGTAAGTTAAACAATTATCAGTTTATGCTTGGCAACACCAACTATTCTCTTGAAGGAGCAGAGTTTACTCTTTACTACAATGCAACTTCTACACCTAACGTGTTGGACAAGGTGGCAGGAATATTCAAAACAGATGCGGGCGGAAATGGTCATGTAACTGTAAACAACTTCGGCACCATTAACGGAAGCGATATATTTACCATGACAAATCTGCCGCTTGGTAATTACCTTGTTGTTGAGACCAAGGTGCCCCAAGGACATAAGAAGGCTGCAAATCAGACGTTTTCAATAACAAAAAATAATAAAGAAGCAGCCATAACCATCAATATTGAAGAACCGGCAATATACGGAGAACTTGACCTGGTTAAAAAGTCAGGCTGTGCATCCATAACAAACAATAACAGCATGTATGATTTATCGGGTGCAGTATATACGGTATATACCGATGCTGAATGTACGAAACAGGCAAAATTCATAACTGTTGATGTAAACGGAAAGGTGACGGGTGTAACAGATGCCTCCTTCACAACTGACAGTACCGGCAATGCCCCGGAAGCACATATCCTTTTTGGAACGTATTATCTGAAAGAAACTACAGCTCCTGAAGGATACGAAATGGACACCGGGATATACAAGGTTGTTGTCGGAGCAGAAAATACTGCTCAGACAAATGTAACAATCTCTTCGGGAGCTCATGGCTACGACAGCTACAGGTTCACCGTAAACGTAACAGATAAACCTGTGGAAGACCCATTGTCAATCGAAATTCAAAAAGCAGACAGTAACGGAAATATAGTTACCGGAGGAATGTCTCTTGAAGGGGCCATATTTAAAGTAAGCTATTATGACGGCTATTACTCAGAACTTTCAAGCCTTCCGGCAAAGGCTACAAGAAGCTGGTATATAAATACAAAGTTGTTAAATGGAATATATACAGCACGTCTTGATGATGATTATCTTGTAAACGATTCAGCCTACAAGAGTGATGAATTCTATATAACCAATGACAGACGTATCACCCTTCCTCTTGGAACAGTTACAGTAAGTGAAGTTAAAGCAGCTCCGGGCTTTGTTAGCGAGAGTGGAACTGTTAAGGATGATAATGGCAACGAGTACAGTAACAGAACCTTTATAGGACATGTTAAGGAAGATGCCGACTCTCCAAGCGGAGCTTCCCTATACGGAATAAACGGAACAACCCATAATGTTAAATTCACAAACCTCGCCCTCGATATCACCAATGATGTAATCCGAGGTAATGTAAAGTTTTCTAAAAATTCAGTTGAGGATAAATCCGGTATGGCAGATGTGCTATTCCGTATTTCCTACCTTAATGAGGCAGGAACCGTAATAGAAAGCTATGAAATTAAAACAGACTCCACCGGTAAGTTTGACAGCAGCACATCAGACCTTTATTTCTACGGAAATGATTCTCATACCGGAACAAAGAGTACAAAGGGTGCGTTGCCATATGGTAACTATATCCTTGAAGAGCTTTCATGTACGGCAAACAAAGACCGACAGTTAATGGACCCGGTAAAGTTCAGCGTAACATCTGACAAACAGACAGTTGACCTTGGGGCTCTGTATAACTCGCCAAAGCCGGAAATCGTAACAAAGGAATGGGATAAAGATACAGAAACTCATATGTCGGTTGCCGATGATGAGGTAAATATCATCGATACGGTTGATTATAAATATCTGGCTGCAGGAACCACATATACCCTGCAGGGCATCCTGATGGAGGTAATTGAGGATAAAGACGGCAACAAATCAGTAAAACCGCTTCTTGATGATAATGGAGATATTATTACCGGCAGCACGGTATTCACAACGTTTGCAGCCACGGATGAAGAGCTTAATGCGTATAACAAGTGTGGCAGCGTTGATGTGAATTTCCGGTTCTCCGGGGCAACACTTGCCGGCAAAACCTTCGTAATCTATGAATATCTGTTTGTTGGCGAAAAGTCTGACGGTCTTACCGTAACGGATGAAGAGCCGGATGCAGAGGGAGCAACCGCCGGTCATGCCGATATGAATGATGATGACCAGATTGGTTATTTCCCGGAAGGCAGCACAACGGCTCTCGGAAAAGATACCGGAGACCATACTGTGGCACCTAAAACGGAAGTAAGCATTATTGATACTGTTTCATACATTAATCTTCATCCCGGAAAAGAATACAAAGTAACCGGCACAGTTATGATTAAGGAAACAGGAGAAGCTCTCACTGATGCAGACGGTAATGCAGTAACTGCCACAGTAACATTTATCCCGGAGAATTCTGACGGATCCGTTGATGTGACTTTCACATTCAACAGCTCTGAGCTTGCGGGAAAGCAGCTTGTTGTATTCGAGGAGGTTTATTATAACGGCATCAGCGTTTTTGTCCACGCCGACATCGATGACGAAGGTCAGACAATTACGGTAATGGATAAGGGCGGCTTAAGAGGCCTTAAGACTGATGCTGACACCGGAGCAGGTCTTGAAGGAGCAGTAATCGGTATTTATGATGCAGATACAACAGTCTTCACCAAAGACACCGCTATTGCGGTCACAACATCAGCTGCAGACGGAAGCTTCAGCTTCAGTGAACTTCTGTTTGGCGAATATATCGTTCGAGAAATCGAAGCACCTGAAGGCTACTGCTTAAGCGATGTATCCGTGCCTGTTGTAATCGATGAAGACGGAGAAGTTATTGAAATCACCATTGTAAACTCAAAGCGTGTGGGTGCTTTGAAGATCGTTAAGACATCAAGTAATGATGTTGTAAAGGGCTTTACCTTTATGATCACAGGCTGCGGAATGGAATTTACGGCGGTTACTGATGAAAACGGCGAAATCTTCATTGATAACCTTCCACTCGGCGAGTACACGGTACATGAAGTCAGCAATACCTACTCGGCTGAATACAAGCTGCCGGAGGATAAGAAGTGTGTGATCATCGACGAATCCGTAACGATTGTAGAAATGCACAATGTCTACAATCCTGAGATTCCTCCTCAGACCGGTGACAATAATAATCTGATTGTTTTATTTGTCATATTTATTGCAGCAGCACTTTTATTGGCTCTATGCTGCAGGCGAAAAAATAATTAATGATTGCAGAGTTCTTCCTTTTTAGGGAGAACTCTTTTTTGAGGGTGCAACATGGCAGTAACAAAAATATGGTGTCACAGAAGGCAGATGTCCCGGCAGGTGCAGGCGGATGTAAAGAAATCAATATCTGACGGTATATATTATGTAACTAATCCGGACAAAACAACTGTAGAAGGTATTGCCGATTCCGAATCTGAAGGTGTAATGGCTGATGTTTTTAACAGTCTGACTAAAGGCATAGAGTATGCATCCGATTCTGATAAAACAACAAAAGAAATTGCAGAATTGGAATCCTGTTTTTCAAAAGATGATGACTGCAGATATATTACCGGTATAAATTGTTCAGGTAGTGAGAAGGCAATAGATGAATTTGTCCTGGTTAAAAAGCAATGGGGTAATCTGGATGCCGAGATAACTCACTATCATGGCATCCAGTCCTTCATGGGTTATGAGTGCAGTCCGGAAACTGCTCATGAGATAGGCGTAGAGCTTGCCAGGAGATTATGGGGCGACCGCTTCCAGGTAGTTGTCTGTACGCATATTAACAAGGATAACGTCCATAATCATTTTATTGTTAATGCAACGTCGTTTGCAGACGGCAAGAGATACTACGACAACAACAGGACGTATTACAAGATGAGGTATGAAAGTGACATGCTGTGTGAGATTTATGGGCTTAGTGTGGTTGATACAGTTAAGAGCCGCAAGGGCACCGGACGCGGATATTATTACAACAGTCTTGATAATAAAGGAGCTCCGACAAGATTAAATATAGCGAAGGAGGCGATAGATGAAGCAGTCAGCAGAGCCGGCTCGCTGGAAGAACTTAAGGAGGTATTGCATCAGATGGAATTTGAGTGCGACTTTTCACTCAATCATAAGCATTGGACGATACGCAGCTTCGGATGGGATAAATGCATAAGGCTTTCAAAATTAGAAGAAAAGTTCGGAGAAGACTATTCAAAGCTTGGTATATATAACCGGTTGGGAGAGGAGCGAAAAACAAATATTATTCCGCAGCCGGATAAAATAAGTCCTAAGAAGCCGCTTCTTCGTGCTAGACTGCCTTACAAAGGTAATCCGTTCACTAAAGGAATCTACGGCAGATATATACGATGGTTATATATGCTTGGCGTCCTGCCCAATAAAAAAAGCAGATATACCGCCAGGTATGCAGTTTTTGTTAATTATGTTGTCCGGGATGACCTTATCAAGATAAACCATATATTGGAAGAAGCAAGACTTGTTTCAAAATATCGTATCGAAACCGGAGAACAGCTGTCTGAATTGCAGTCAGGATTCCGGGAAGAGTTATCAGCGCTGCAGGAGAAGAAATCAAGGCTGCCTAAGACAGCTTCTGCAGAAGAAAAAAAACAGATAAATGCGGAAATAAGGCAAAAGAAAAGAGAGGTGAAGATGTGCGACAACATATGGAACAGGTCACTTGATATGGCCGATAAACTAAAGCACATTAATAAGGCGGAGAATGGCTACTCTGCACAAATCAAAGTAATTAAAAAAGGAGGACTATTATGAGTATAGAAGCAGGAAGCAGTCAGGACCTGGTGCAGCTGGTATACAAGGGAGGTTCATTGCTTTTTAACTTAGGCAAGGGTGGTATAATGCTTGCAGTATATCTGCAGGCAAGGCTTAAGGCAGCTTCCGAAAATAAATTGTACGGTAGGATAGATATGTCCAAGCTTAATAAGGATGGTCAGCCGATACATTATTACCACTTAAGAAATGAGGATTTTAAAAAAATTAAAAATATGGCAAAAAAATACGGAATTCAATATGGAATGATTTCCGATAAAAAGGGCGGGTCATCAGGTGTTGATTTATTCATTCGCACGGTTGATGCACCAAAATTCGAGAGATTATTATATAACAGCAATATTGCAACAATTATGCCGGACCTGTCCGGAGTAAAGGTTGAAAAGGATTCAGGTGAAGTCATAAGGGCTTCCTATAGTCCTTCTGCAGATAAGCAGGAGGAGAAAAAGGAGAAGGTAACGAGCCCTTTATCGACGGCTCCGTCCGAGAAGAACTTAGACGATTCTGCAATAAAAAAGCATCAATCGGTTCGGGCGGAGATAGACCGGATTGCCCGGGCAAAGAAGCCAAAAAATAACGTTCGGCAAAAGCGAAAAAAAGATAATATAGACGTTATCAGGAGCCAGCTGGATGATGAATTCCGGGCAAAATGTAAAGACGGGTACACATTATGAAGATGCTAAGAAATATTAAAGCTAAACATGTATTGATTGGCATCCTTCTGCTGGCCGGATATGCCTTTTTCCTTTTCGTTGCTGTGCTGCTTGCCCCTTATTTAAAAAAGGGGCTTATGACAGTATTCATAAATCCATATAAGCCTTTTTGGGAGATAACCTGGGCTGGGAAGGACAGTGTGAATATGATGATGGTATTCACAGCATTATATATTTTTTTCATCGCTGCCATATGGATAAACAGCAGGGCAGTACGTAAGGGAGAGGAATACGGTTCCATGCAGTGGGCTGCCATATCCCGGTTGCAAAAATACAGGGGGAAACATAACCGGATTATATCTAAAAACATATTTATGAATGAGAACATGGTTGAAATCAAAAGAAACCTGAACATGATTGTTGAAGGAGGCCCCGGTACGTACAAGACACGAGGCGTGGTCATGCCAAATGTGCTGCAGATGATAGATTCCGGAGAATCAGCCATAATCGTTGACCCTAAGGGCGAGATTGTTGCAAATACAGCAAATGTCCTTAAAGAGCACGGAATAAAAGTAAGAATACTTGATCTTAAGGACATGGACAAATCATGGGGATATAACCCCTTCGAGTACATCAACAATGTAGAAGATGCCCTTAAGGTTGTAGATATGATATGGGAGTCAACTCATGCTGAAGGCGAAGGACAGGGTAATGACCCCTTCTGGCCGGGCGCAGCTAAAGCCGGTCTCTTGTCCTATATACTTTATCTTATTGATTTCGGAGCTGATGATGAGAAAAACTTCGAAATGGTTTTCGAACTATTCGATAATGATGAACCGCCGCCTGACGGAAACGGTAAGTCTGTGACCGGGAAGCTTTTTGAAATACTGAAGAAAAAAGACCCTAAGCATCCGGCCATTCCCTGGTACGAGACCATGCATTCCGGTACGGCCGATATGCAACGTACAGTTCGGAATGTATTCTCAGAACGTCTTAAGTACTTCCGGCTTCCATGCGTATTAAATTTAACCATGTATGATGAATTAGACATTAGGAGTATGATAACAGAGCAGACTGCTTTGTTTTGTATAACTCCGATAACAACAGATTCATTTAATTTCATTGTTTCGCTGCTTTTTGCTCAGGCGATAGATACTTTATATCTCGAAGCAGACAGACAGTATAATTCAAGGCTGCCTCGTCATATTCACTTTCTGATAGATGAGTTTTATTCGCTGTGCGTCAAAAAAGCCGATTATCAAAAGTTTTTATCGACTAACAGAGGATATAATATATCAGCTACAATGATAATTCAGGGATATTCCCAGCTGGAGGAAAAGTATAAAAAAGAAGGAGCAAACTCACTGGAGGCTTGTTGTGATGCATATATGTTCCTGGGAAGCAACTCTATAGCTAATACAAAGCATGTATCTGAGCTTCTTGGTAACGAGACAATTAATACAACAACCTACGGTATGAGTTTCGGTGGGAAAGGAGGGACAAGCAGCAACAGGCAGCAGGCTAAGAGAGAGCTGCTTGATGCTAATGAGCTCAGGATTCTTAATAACGGCAAGCTGATATACTTCCTTCGTGGTGAGTATCCGGCGCTTGATGATAAGTATAATTTATCACAGCATCGATACGCAGCGCTTCTTGCGGAGAATAGCGGCAGATATTACCAGCACGGCGTACCGGAGTATGGATTGGCTCTCTCATCAATTGATGATAATGTAAAATCGAAAATTCGAAAAATAGATGTTGAG
>JAQXKO010000011.1 GCA_029010495.1 Clostridiales bacterium
AACGCTTAAGTGCTCATGTGCGTATTGATGTGTAGAGCGGGACCGTTTATTTAATCCAATATCAAAAGCCCCGCGATATACTCAATTAAGCACATGAGTGGGCAAACGCTTAAGTGCTCATGTGCGTATTGATGTATAGAGCGGGGCTATCTATTTATCTCAATTATAATGCCCCGCGATACACTCAATTAAGCACATGAGTGGGCTAACGCTTAAGTGCTCATGTGCGTATTGATGTGTGAAGCGGGGCTATCTATTTATCCCTATATCAAAAGCCCCGCGATACACTCAGTTAAGCACCAAAGTGGGCTAACGCTTAAGTGCTCATGTGCGTATTGATGTGTGAAGCGGGGCCGTTTATTTAACCCAATATCAAAAGCCCCGTGATATACTCAATTAAGCACATGAGTGGGCTAACGCTTAAGTGCTCATGTGCGTATTGATGTGTGAAGCGGGGCTTATTATAACCCGGTTATGTGTAGAGCGGGGCTTATTATTATAACCCGGTTAGGAGCCCTTACTCCCCGGCATTAACCTTAGGAAGCTTGTCTAAGCATGCCTGAATGTCAGCATCCGTAGGAATGTAATCCTCCATCTGGCCTTCATGGAATTTCTCGTATGCCACTAAGTCAAAATATCCTGTTCCCGTAAGGCCGAAGAGGATTGTCTTTTCCTCTCCCGTTTCAATGCACTTCTTTGCCTCGTCAATGGCAACCTTGATTGCATGAGAGCTTTCAGGGGCAGGAAGGATACCCTCAACTCTTGCAAAATATTCTGCAGCCTCAAATACATCTGTCTGCTTTACTGATGTTGCCTCCATTAAGCCGTCATCATAAAGCTGTGAAAGTGTGGAGCTCATACCATGGTAACGAAGTCCGCCTGCATGATTTGCCGAAGGTATGAAATCACTGCCGAGTGTGTACATCTTGGCAAGAGGACATACCATGCCTGTGTCGCAGAAATCATATGCATATTTTCCTCTAGTAAAGCTTGGACATGACGCAGGCTCCACAGCAATTATCCTGTAATCATTTTCGCCTCTGAGCTTCTCACCCATAAATGGTGCGATAAGCCCTCCGAGGTTTGAGCCGCCGCCTGCACAGCCGATGACGATGTCCGGCTTGATACCGTATTTGTCGCAGGCTGCCTTAGTCTCAAGTCCGATAACAGACTGGTGAAGGAGCACCTGATTAAGTACGCTTCCGAGTACATAGCGATAACCCTCTGATGAAACTGCCGTTTCAACTGCCTCGGAAATTGCACATCCGAGACTTCCCGTAGTTCCGGGATGCTTTTTATTTATCTCGCGTCCGATATTAGTTTCCATTGAAGGAGACGGTGTTACCGAAGCGCCGTATGTTCTCATTACTTCGCGTCTGAAAGGCTTCTGCTCATATGAGCACTTTACCATAAACACTTTGCAGTCAAGGTCAAAGTATGAACAGGCCATTGAAAGAGCCGTTCCCCACTGTCCTGCTCCTGTTTCCGTAGTTACTCCCTTAAGTCCCTGCTTCTTGGCATAATAAGCCTGGGCAATTGCCGAATTAAGCTTGTGGCTTCCGCTTGTGTTATTACCCTCAAACTTATAATAAATTTTCGCAGGAGTACCAAGCTTCTCCTCCAGACAATATGCTCTTACAAGCGGTGACGGACGGTACATCCTGTAAAAGTTTCTTATTTCTTCCGGAATCTCAATGTAAGGATTTGTATCATCAAGCTCCTGTGCAACAAGCTCGTCGCAGAATACTCCTGAAAGCTCCTGTGCCGTCATAGGCTTAAGTGTGCCCGGATTAAGAAGCGGTGCCGGCTTGTTTTTCATATCGGCACGCAGATTATACCATGCTTTTGGCATCTCTTTTTCTTCAAGGTAAATTTTGTAAGGGATTTTTGTTTCTGACATAATTATGTCTCCTTTCATAAATATTTTTGCCCGTTAGTCATACGGACTTTTCTTTACCTAAACGATCCAAAAGGTATATGAATCGTTTGTTTTTCGGCCGAAATACAAAAAGACCTGTCTCAGCCAGAAAAACTTCTGCCGGGACAGGTCATTAAATTCAATACCTGCGGTGCCACCCTGCTTGGCGCTTACGCCCTCTCTTGCATACATCTTTATATGCTGCTGTTTTTCACGAAGTGTCGTCTCCGTCGCACATACTTGCCTAAGCTTTCTGATTGCCCTCAAAAGTCCATTCAATACCACTCTTACATATCGCATCTCACCAATCACGACTCTCTGGGAAGAAGATAATGATATCTACTTACTCTTTATCAACGGTTTTGCTTATTATATATCTAACATTTTGTTCTGTCAATATTATTTTTGAATTATTCTCCTTCTTTTTCGAGCTCCCTGCGGTGTACAAGATAAAGCAGGACTCCGACAAAAAGCATGCCTCCGACCATATTGCCCAATGTTACGGGAATTGAGCTGTCAACGAAGAAATTTTTCCAGCATAAGCTGTCAAGCTGCTCTGAGGTAATACCATAATTTTCCATTGCGGCATCAACATATTTTTGATCGAGTTTTGCCAGAATACCGGCAGGTATATAATACATATTTGCAACACAGTGCTCGTATCCGCTTACCACAAAAGCAAGGATAGGGAACACAATTGCAGGTATCTTGCCTGCCACATCCTTTGCAGCCGCTGCCATAAGTACGGCTCCGCATACAAAAATATTACACATAATACCGGAGGAAAATGCAGCCCCGAAGCTCATAGTACTTTTTCCAAGCGCCACCTTAATGGTAAACGCTCCCAGAAGATCTGATGAATAGTCCCACTGTCCGCTAAAAAACACAAGCGCCGCAACTACAAATGCTCCCACGAAATTACTGAACCATACAGTCATGAGTACCCTGATGACACTCCAAATCCTGTATTTTCTGTTCATAAGACCAAAGATCAACAGACAGTCGCCGGTAAAAAGCTCCCCTCCGATAAATACTATCATCATAAGCCCGACACCGAATATCAGACCTCCGACAGTCCTTGCAATGCCCACATTAGCCAGGGAGTGCATGGCAACATTACTTGCCGCAGCGCCTCCGGCGATAAACATGCCCGCCATTGCCCCCAGAATAAACATTTTTAAAAAGGGCATATTTACACGTTTAATCTCGGTATTTATGTTACCTTTGACAATTTCCAATGAGCTGTTCATTATTTGTCTCCATTATCTGTCGTATATTTTCTGATTTACTGCATTTTAATATGCAATAAAAATAATATTATTTTTCTATGGCAGCTTTATTTTATTACCGCCGGAGTTACTGCCAGTTTCTGTCATTTCCCGAATATTTTGTCCTGTAGCCGTGATTTGTCCCCGGACGAAGGTCATTTGGATACATTGTGTCAGAAAACACATCTGTCTGTAAATCCTTAATCATCTGAAAAACTCTCTGATAATCAGGTATGTCGCATATTTTTATTCCCTCTCCGGTATGATTGTGACTTCCTCTGGCTGTATAGCTTAGGTGACTGCATACCGACACGACATCTCCCACTCCGAGCATCTGGTCAAAGATGCCGCGGTGTACTGTTATATGGGAAAGGTCGGTAAACGGCTTCATTTCAAAGCTTTTTGCAAACAGACCTCCGGAAGCATATATTCCCTTATCAGTTACAATATATGCGGTATTTCTGTATTTTCTGAAGGAAAACAGCACGCCTCCGAGATAAATCCATACCGGCATAAGGTGAATAAGCATAAATGGAACGATAAACATAAGAGGCGCTCCTCCCGTTCCCATCGATAAACCGATAAATCCAAAATCAATAATTCCCCATAAAAGTGCAAAAGGCAGTAACGGATTAAATATACTCTCGAATATGAAGCATTTAAAGTCAGGTCTGCCCCTCCACATAATCTGTTCGTCTCTTCCAACCATTGCAGCTAAATCATCCATATGTCATTCTCCTGAGTTTTAAATTTGCGCGGGCTGAGCCAGCTTTATTAAAAATATAATGCAATCGCCCGAAATACCATTATAATATTATCATATAGATATTTTTCAGTCAACAAAATGATTGAATCACTCCTTCATATCCGACGTAACGTGAAATATTTTTTTTAAAATATCATCATTTTTCAAAACATTTTTTGCTATTTGCCTGTATTTTTCATCATGAAGATAGGTGTGGCGGTATGGTTTGATTGTCGGTGCATAATCAATTGCCGATAAATAATCATTTATGTCAAGGCCGAGCGTCTGGGCATAATCAAAAAAACCCGTATCGGCAAGTATCGTCCGAACCCTGTTGAAACGATGCTCCTGAACAATACTCATCAGATAAGTTGCTATTCCAACCTGAATGCCGTGAAGCTGCGGATTCGCCGAATATTTATCAAGCGCATGACTTATCAGGTGCTCGCTCCCGCTTGTGGGAAGACTGCTGCCCGCAATTTCATTTGCAATACCGCTGAGTGCGAGTGAATTTAAAAGCTCCTTGATAAAATTATCATCTTCAATCGTTTCATACGGAGCTCTGACAAAACTGTTGACCGCCTTTTTTGCAACCATCACTGCACAATCATTAACTCTTCCGTAACCTTTCTTCTCTTCAAAAATCCAGTCATAAAGTGCCGTTATCTTGGAAACCATATCGCCTATACCCGAATACAGAAATTTTCTCGGAGCGCTCTTTATCACATCTGTGTCGATTATTATCCCGTAAGCCATCCTGGCCGGCAGGGAATGTCGCCGCCCGTCAATAATTAAAGATGCACCGGCACTTGCAAAGCCGTCACTTGAGGGTGATGTCGGCACACTGATAAAGGCTGTATTTCTTAAAAAACCGCAATACTTGGCCGCATCAATAACCTTGCCCCCTCCGATACCTATGACAGCCTGCATCGTATTGGGCATCGAGAATGCAAGCCTTGTAATGTCCTCGAGCTCTACGGTATCAAGCTCCGTAAATGTCAGCACTTCAATACCGTTTTCTGCCAGAGAATTAAATACCGCATCCCCGAACAGCTTTACCAGACCGTTGCCAAATAAAATGACAACCTCCGTAAGCCCGCTCTCCTTTAATATTCTGCCTATCGTGCACAATGCCCCGCTTTCAATTTTTAAAATCGAAGGTATTGAAACAGTTGTATTCGTAATCCTTTTCATACTTATTGCCTCTTTTCAAATATTTTTATTATTATGCACCTTTATAAAGCTTTACAGTCATTACACAGCATAAAAATTAAAATTCCATTAAGAAGCCTGTCAGGTCTGTCAATTAATTGACAACTCACCAACAAAATGATAAAATTTTTTATATATTTATCGGGGCTGGTCCGTAAATATTATTTCGGAAAATATAATATTGAGGTTTAAAAGATGGTACAGATTGAAGAGGTACTGACACAATCACAGCTTAAAAAATTTGTCGATTATCCAAACCGGTTATACAAAAATGTTCCTGCTTATGTTCCGGGAACATTTTCAGATGATTTGGAAGACTGGAGCCGCGAAAAAAATCCCGCATTCGAATTTTGTGATGCCAAATGCTGGCTGGCAAAACGTGACGGCAGAATCGTCGGACGCATCGGAGCCATAATAAATCACAGAGCAAACGAAAAATGGAATAACAACCGTATGAGATTTACACAGGTTGACTTTATTGATGACCCGGAAGTATCCTCCGCCCTATTTAACACTGTCGAAAACTGGGCAAAGAGCCTGGGATGCGATGAAGTACACGGTCCCTTGGGATTTACCGATATGGACCGTGAAGGTATGCTTGTGGAGGGATTTGACAGACGAAGCCTGTTCTTTACATATTATAACCATCCTTACTATATTGAGCATCTCAACAGACTGGGTTATGTAAAGGATGTAGACTGGGTCGAAACCTTTATTACTATTGACAATAAAAACGAATATAACACCCGCCTTAGCAGACTGGCTGACATTGTTATGCGAAAAAACAAACTTCATCTGGCCGTCGCCAAATCGCATCGTGACTTCAAGCCGTTGATTCCGCCATTCTTTAATCTTGTTAACACCTGCTATGCTCCGCTCTACGGAACTACAGACCTGTCGGAGAAACAGATTAAGCGATACTCGCGTAAATTTGCTCCCCTTCTCAATCCAAAGCTTTGCGCCTTTGTAATGAATGAGCAGAATGAAATGATCGGTGCCGGCGTCTGCGCGCCGAGTCTTGCAAATGCGCTGAAAAAGAGTAACGGTAAATTCTTTCCTTTCGGGTGGTTCAGAATGCTTAAGGCCTTATATTGGAACGATACGGTCGACCTGCTTATCGTAGCGGTAAGACCTGATTATCAGGGCCGCGGTGTTAATGCCGTACTTATGGCAAAGGTAATTGAGGGTTGTAAACAGATGGGAATCAAATATGCCGAAACAGGCCCTAATCTGGAAGACAATTCAAAAGTCCGTTCCCAATGGAAGGAATTTCCTTCAGAACAGCACAAACGCAGAAGATGTTATATCAAATCATTAGATTGCCGTCATGGCGGCACGATAGGCAGAGTGAACCGGACATTATAAAACATACGGTTTATTTTGCACTTTATAATTTGCACGATTTTACTTGCACAACTTAATTTACAAAATATTATTTACACGACTTAATTTACAAGATATTATTTACAACACTTAATTTACAAATTATTATTTACAACACTTAATTTACAAAAAAGCTTCCGGATGTTTTCTCCGGAAGCTTTAATGTTTTAATTAATAAATTGTTATTGTAAATTACAAAAGGTTAATTCCGTTTTCTGCTGCCTTTTTTACTACATCATCAGGCCATATTGATGACTGTACCTCTCCGATATGGGCACGCTGCAGGAAAAACATACATATACGTGACTGACCGATACCGCCGCCGATTGTATACGGAAGCTTTTTCTCAAGTACAGCCTTCTGGAAAGGAAGCTCAGCCCTTTCTTCACAGCCTGCAATTTTCAGCTGTCTGGCAAGTGATTCCTCATCAACCCGAATACCCATTGACGAAAGCTCCAACGCCCTGTCAAGAACAGGATAATATACAATAATATCACCGTTAAGCTCCCAGTCATCATAGTCAGGTGCACGTCCGTCATGCTTCTCACCCGAGCCGAGTGCTCCGCCGATTTTCATAATAAATACAGCACCGCACTCCTTGGCTATTAAGTCCTCACGTTCCTTCGGAGTCTTGTCAGGCCATCTGTCCTCAAGCTCCTGTGTAGTAATAAAAGTAATCTCATTAGGAAGGAAAGGATCCATGAAATGATACTTACCGCACATATAATATTCCGTCTGCTTAATTGCCATATATATTCTGAAAACAGTTTCCTTCAATGTTTCCACATTTCTGTCACTCTTTTCAATAATCTTTTCCCAATCCCACTGGTCAACATAGATTGAATGAACGTTATCGGTATCCTCGTCTCTTCTGATGGCGCTCATATCAGTATAAAGACCCTCGCCTACATTAAATCCATACTCATGAAGAGCCATTCTCTTCCACTTTGCAAGAGAGTGTACAATCTCAACTGTTGCATCACCCTGCTCTTTGATTCCGAAAGTTACAGGACGCTCTACTCCGTTTAAGTTATCGTTAAGACCTGACTCCGGCTTTACAAAAAGCGGTGCGGAAACTCTTGTAAGGTTAATTGCATCAGCAAGTGCCCTTTCAAAATAATCCTTAACTTCCTTGATGGCTTTTTCTGTTTCTCTTATTGTCTGCGGGCTCTTGTATCCCTCCGGTATGATAATTGTACCCATAATTACCTCCAGCTTTTATTATTATAAATCACAATTATTTACTGTTCTCGGAAATGGTATTACGTCTCTGATGTTGCCCATGCCTGTGAGGTACATTACGCATCTTTCAAAGCCGAGGCCGAAGCCCGCATGTCTTGCTGAGCCGTATTTTCTGAGATCCATATAAAAATCATAGTCCTCTCTGTTAAGACCAAGCTCATCCATTCTTGCGGCAAGAATATCGTAATTATCCTCTCTCTGGCTTCCTCCGATGATTTCACCAATGCCCGGCACAAGACAGTCCATAGCTGCAACAGTCTTTCCGTCCTCATTAAGCTTCATGTAGAAAGCTTTAATTTCCTTTGGATAATCTGTTACGAATACAGGCTTTTTAAATACCTCTTCGGTAAGATATCTTTCATGCTCTGTCTGTAAATCGCAGCCCCATGAAACCTTGTAATCGAATTTATCATTATTCTTTTCAAGAATTTCAATAGCCTCTGTATATGTAACATGACCGAATTCGGAATTTACAACGTTGGTAAGTCTTTCGATAAGACCCTTGTCAATGAAATTGTTAAAGAAAGCCATTTCTTCAGGAGCATTCTCAAGAACATAATTAATTATATACTTAATCATGCTCTCAGCCAGCATCATATCGTCCTTTAAATCAGCAAAGGCAATTTCAGGCTCAATCATCCAGAACTCTGCAGCGTGGCGTGTTGTATTTGAATTTTCTGCCCTGAAGGTTGGTCCGAATGTGTATATATTTTTAAATGCCATTGCATATGTTTCGCCGTTTAACTGACCGCTGACCGTAAGATTTGTCGGTTTGTTAAAGAAATCCTTTGAAAAATCAACTGCACCGTCAGCTGTCTTCGGCACATTTGCAAGATCAAGTGTCGTTACCTGAAACATCTCGCCTGCTCCCTCACAGTCACTTCCCGTAATAAGAGGGGTATGAACATATACAAAATCTCTTTCCTGGAAAAATCTGTGAATGGCATATGCACATAGTGAACGTACTCTGAATACTGCCTGGAATGTATTTGTCCTTGGACGCAGATGCGCCATTGTTCTGAGATATTCAAGTGTATGTCTCTTCTTCTGAAGAGGATAATCCGGTGTGGACTCTCCCTCTACATACACCTCAGACGCCTGAATTTCAAACGGTTGCTTTGCTCCCGGTGTGGCAATAAGCTTACCCTTTATGATAAGTGCTGCACCTACATTCAGTTTACAGATTTTTGCAAAGTTCTCAAGGCTGTCATTATATACTACCTGTACTGGCTCAAAAAATGTACCGTCGTTAATTACAATAAATCCAAAGGTTTTTGAATCTCTTATGCTTCTGACCCAACCGCCGATTTCAATTTCGGTATCGATATATTTGTCAGTATTTTTGAATATTTCTCTTACTGTTGTAAGCTCCATATCTGCCTCCTAATCCCACAAAAAGCATTGCGAATAACTTTTTACCATGTTTTATCGCAACATTAAAGCTAATTATACTAAATATTTTTTCATTTGGCAACATTCAGTTATACTATTTCCACTGACTTTACGCAATAATCCTTTGCTTCAACCGCATTTTTCAATATTTCATCATCCGCTTCCCGGGTGATATTCGTCATGAGGATTATGTAACCGCCTTTAATAAAAGGCTTCAAGCTCTGCAATATAAAGCTTTTCAATATGATTATCCTCCGTTTTTACGGTTAGTCTGTTAAGTGACGTATCCTGAATATAACTTACTCCCATAAATACGCTGCCGCCTTCCGTAAAAAGCTCCGTATAAACAGTATCATATATAATCCTTATTTCAATTTTCCCGTTAATGCCCTTTACGGGAGCGCGGCACTCCCCGCATGAAAGCATTCCGCTCCTGCTGTCATAGACTGTCTTTTGTCCAAACAGCTCTATTGAAAAGTCTTTATTGATGCTTACGGTTAATTTAACGTCGCATGCACGGCTGTTTACCCTGTGTATATGCTCTGCACCGTCAGAAACCGCATAATCATTATACTCAGCTTCATTAACTATGAGACCTTTGAACTCCTCGACAGGCTCCGCGCAGAGCTTAAGCTCTCCGTTAATATTTTTAAGGCTCATTATCTGCGGAATGTTCATGCAGCATCCGAAAGGCATTCCCGGCACTACTATTTTTGCAAATGCGGTCCTGATGCGTCTGCCGTCAGGTACATCAGACCATGACTGGGCAGCATATGAAGCATCACCATAGTGCAGGCGTCCGCCCTTATGCTCGGGTGTAAAGCATTTACCGTCAAAGCTTCCGATAAGATATCTGTCATATGCGGCCGTAAATACCCATTTTACGTTTTCATTATCCCCGTCAACCGGCAGAGGATAGAAATCGGGACACTCCCAATCCTCCTCCATGCACAGTCTTTGAAACTCCGTCCAGTGAAGAAGGTCGTATGATTTAAAAAAAGCGAACTCATTCTCCATAAGAAACAGGACCATTATAAAACATTTATCCGGTTCAAAGTAAATTACCTTCGGATCACGGTTTTCAAAGCAGAGCTCCTCAAGAAGCGGTCTGTCATATTTTACAAAGCTTCTGCCGCCGTCCGTACTGTATGCAAGCCTTTGTGTAAATGTACTTCCGGCAGATGTTGCAGACGTATTGCCCGCACTTGTGTAAAATAATAATATTGTATCATCCTCTCCGGACTTAAGACCGGCCACATTATTCCTGTCAACAAGACCTCCTCCGGAAAAGATTGTTCCCTGACTGTCCGGAAACAGCACATCACCGATTTCCTCCCAATGAACAAGGTCCGTACTTCTGGCATATCCCCAATGCATATTTCCCCATGTAGTTGCCGCAGGATTGTGCTGATAAAACATAAGATAACTGCCTTTGTAATACGTCAGACCGTTCGGGTCGTTAAGCCACCCTCTTTTTGAGGTAAAGTGGACAAGCGGGCGATATTTGCCGCTGTAGTCAAGCACCGGCGAGTCAGTACATTCAAGCTTAATATCAATATTGCAGTCACACTCCAGACGTATTTTCTCGCCCTTAAAACGTTCAAGGTTCACGGGGAAACAGAAATCAGGCTCATTGTATTCAAGTGAAACCTCCAAATCATAAACAAGCCTGTTGCCTATGTAAAAATAAAGTCTTTTTTTCTGTGCATTAAATGATGCCGGCAGAACTATATATTTTTTCTCACAAATAAATTCCATAAAACTCCTCGCTGCAGTATTGCCTATATGCTTCCCGTATTGGCCTGCTTTTTATTTCTGTCATAAAATTCCCATAAAACAAACGAAAAGACTGCAAGAATCGACAAAACAAATCCCGTTATTAACCCGGGTGGCTGATAGTCCAGTGTAATTTCACATGCTCCGGCAGGAACATCAACATAAATGAGTCCTCCGGCGAAAGGCCTGTATTCCGTTTCCCTGCCGTTAACCTTAACTTTCCAGCCTGATTCATAAGGAATCGTAAATAATACTCCGCTGCCATTGTCCGAATATGTTTCTGCGATGATATGACCGTTCTTCCATGATTTCAGATTAACAGGCCTTTCTTTTGCGGCGTCCGCTGCCAGCCTTACGGTTTCCTTGTTGGCGGTATATGAATACAGGCAGTATCTGTTAAAGGAAAAGCCTATTTCCGCCCTGATATTGACCCTGTCGCCTTTTTTATACTCGCCTGCATATTTTGCAGAGCTGCTGAACCATGCATTCGAAGAAAAAAGCTTATCATCCGCATAAAATCTGACATATTCTTCACCGTTCTCAAGCCAGATATATAACGGACCCGTCTCCATTACCACAATATCGCAGTCAATTTTTGAACCGCTGTTATTGTTTTCGGCAAAATTATTTACCGTATAAGGAGAATCCGCACCCGTCACACAATTAAAAAACTTAATCTGATTAATAAACGGATTGTTTTCAAGGTCTTCTTCTGACAAAAAACTCTTTACCTGATATGCCATTCCGAAATCGTATTCGTTTTTATATACATCAAAATCCCCGACTTCATAAGCCCTTTTATAATCTGACGGCATATTATCGCCAAATACATATTTAATACCCAGCAGGGAATCCATCACCGGTAATTTATTATATGGGATTAATGAATCCACACCGGAGTATCCCAGTCTCATAAGCATTTTACTTAGTTGGAGATTATAAGTGGAGGAATAATGTGCCGGTGAGCTGTACCCGAAGGCCATTGACTCCGAGTTACACATGGACCCTTTGTCATCAGCAAACCTTGAATATAATGCTCCGATTCTGTATGTGCCGCTATCGGCTTCGAATATATGATTTACTTTGTTAAGCATTTTACTGTTATATGATGTTATTTTTTCATAACTGAAGGAATGATCATTTAATTCAAAGGACCAGTTTATAATGAATTCCGTCATAACACAGGTTACCATCAGAAATACTATTATACCGCTTATTATCCTGTCTGATATAAATCTGTCCTTTAAATACAATAAAGCGCTAATAATAATAATGACTGCCATCGAAAAGAACAGATATGTTTTTTCATACGGTGCAAGGATATTTGATATTAATAATACGGCAAGAATAATTATCCCGTTAAATTTAACATTTTTTTTTGAATATCCGGCTGCTGCCAGAAACACAAGCAGGAAGGAATAGAGAAAGGCATGCCTGAAATTATGATTATTAGGTACCTTAAACATGGAGAATGCATAATTTAGGGGATTATATATAAATGTCAGCATACCAAAGATTATTATTGCTGCAGCAAGCTTTTTCGTTCGTGGCGTAACCTCCCGCGATATAAAGAGATTCGCTATTCCGACAAGAGGCAATATTCCTACATAAATCGGAGGATTAAGCTTCGTAATTGTGAGCTTGTCCCTGTTTAAAAACAAATCTCTCCATGCGATGTCGAACATAAAGCCAAGGCTGTTATCAATTCCTTCAAAAAAGCCGCCTTCTCCCTGCTCCGTCATTTTAATGATTGCAGGCAGTAATACAAACAGCGTACCAAGGCAGGCAAGCACACTTAATATACCGAATCTCACAAAGGTCATAAAGCATTTTTTCAGCTTAAACTCCTCTGTGCCGCAATATAAGAAATATTCAATTCCAAAAAGCAGAACCATAAAAACACACAGCATATAGCCTGTATACCAGCAGGTGCCCACTCCGTAAAACAATGCGGCAAAATAAAGAAGCTTTTTGTCATAATTAATAAATCTGAACATACCCAGGGCAAGCAGCGGCAATACGATAACCGCATCAAGCCACATTATGTTGCTGCAGTTCAGAACATTGTAGCCCATCATTGCATACGAAACTGACAGCATGACTGCCATATAAGGCTTAAGCTCAAATCTTCCCGACAAGTATACATACATTGTGACCGAGCAGGCAGCCACCTTCAGAAGCATAATGACTGTAATCCAGAAAACAATTGTATTTATATTTGCAAATATTAACAGAAGATTAAAGGGTGATGCCAGGTAATATGAAAACATCGCTGCAACAGACTGGCCCATCCCTATTGAAAAGCTGTAAGAGAAATTTTCCCTGCCATGAAGCATATTCATAAACCATGCCATGAAGTCAATATACTGATACTCCATGTCATGATAAATCATAGTGCCGTCACCAAAAGGATAAATATGCTTGACAGCCATCGCGACAAGCATAATCCCAAGAGATATAACAAAGCACAATAATGTATTTCTTAATTCTTTTGACTTCATATAATCTTTCCTGTTCGTAAATCAATAGCATATATTTATATGTTACTATAAGTATCCTTATTTAGTAAACATTCAAACTTATATTTTTGATAATAATGATACTAAATAATATAGGATAACGAACCAACAATATAATAAATACACGACTGGTTGAATTATTGGTATCACAATTAGTATCACAATTAGTATCACAATAGAATACGGATAACGAATGTTAAAAATTATAACAAACACGCAAAAAGGTATTACCAAACGTAATTTTTAGCCTTGCCAGAAAGCAAAATATGCTTAAAAGTGGGAAAAAAACATGAAAAAAGGACAGCATTGGGGGTCGCTGTCCTCTTTCGGAGAAGGTATTTTTGTTACTTATGGGGTGTAGCAAAAACTATATAATGTATTGGGGTTTACGATTGCTAGTATAACATCAATACAAATAAATGTGTGCACAAACATTCACATATTTTAAAAATTTTTTTGTGCAATATGTTTAATGATTCACACCCCTGTTGTGCAATTAGTCCAAATTAATCTCCGTAACCGTCTGTTTTTTGACATCGCCAAACAAGCCCTCGAATTCGTCACGTCCGATTCGCTCCTTTTCAAGAAGAAGTGCGGCGCAGGCATGAAGAATTTCCATATTTTCAACAAGAATTGTCTTTGCCCTGTCATAGCATTCATCGACAATACTTCTGATTTCCGCATCAATTGACGACTGTGTATTCTCGGAAAAGCTTCTCTGATGTGCCAGGTCACGTCCGATAAACACTTCTTCTTCGTCATTATCATAGTTAACCATGCCGAGATTTTTTGAAAATCCGTATTTTGTAATCATGGCTCTTGCATATCCTGTTGCCTGCTTAATATCCTGGCTGGCGCCTGTAGTCACATCATCGAAAATCAATTCCTCGGCAATACGTCCGCCAAGACTTACAATAATTTCCTGAAGCATCATTCCCTTAGTGATAAACATATTATCTTTCTCAGGCAGAGGCATTGTATAGCCTGCCGCCCCCTGTCCCGTAGGAATGATTGAAACCGTATATACAGGTCCCACATCGGGAAGCAGATGGAAAAGAATTGCATGACCTGCCTCATGGTAGGCTGTAATCCTCTTTTCCCTGTCGGATATAACCCTGCTCTTCTTTTCAACACCGATTCCAACCTTTATGAAGGATTTTTTAATATCTTCCATATTGATAAAGCTCCTGTTTTCCGAAGCAGCATGTATTGCCGACTCATTCATAAGGTTTTCAAGATCTGCTCCCGTAAAGCCTGCCGTAGATCTTGCAACCTGTTCAAGGTCTACATCCTCGGCAATAGGCTTGTTTGACGCATGTACCTTAAGAATCTCCTGTCTGCCCTTCACATCCGGTCTGCCGATTAAAATCTTTCTGTCAAAACGACCCGGTCTCATAATTGCAGGGTCAAGTATATCTACGCGGTTTGTGGCTGCCATAACGATGATTCCGGAATTTTCCCCGAAACCGTCCATTTCAACAAGTAACTGGTTGAGTGTCTGTTCTCTTTCATCATGGCCGCCGCCCATTCCTGCACCCCTGCGTCTTGCAACGGCATCAATTTCGTCGATAAATACAATACATGGTGCATACGCCTTTGCATCTGCAAACAAATCCCTCACTCGCGACGCACCCACACCGACAAACATTTCCACAAAATCAGAACCGGAAATTGAGAAGAACGGAACCTTTGCCTCACCTGCAATTGCCTTTGCAAGAAGCGTCTTACCTGTTCCCGGAGGTCCCTCCATAAGTATACCCTTTGGAATCCTTGCGCCAAGGGCAGTATACTTTGCAGGATTTTTTAAGAAATCCACAACCTCCTTAAGCTCTTCCTTTTCCTCCTGAAGTCCGGCTACATCCTTGAACGTCTTACCGACCTCATCTGCATTTTTCCTGATGGCACGGCTCCTGCCGAAATTCATAAGCTTCTGATTGGTTCCGCCGCCGCCCGACTGTGAACGGATAAAAATTGTAAACATAAGTATGATAACCGCAACCATACACAGATAAGGAAATACGCTTGTAAAGAACCATGAGCTGTCTGAAACCTCATCAGTTATTACGGTGACATTTTTTTCAAGCGCAATATCCTGAATCTTTGATACGTCAGACGCATAGAAGCTTTCCTCGTTTCCGTCCTTAAGATATACAATTATCTCCCCTGTAGGCACATGTGAATCCTGGGAAATGTAAATTTTATCAACCTTTTCATCATTTACATCAGCATAAAAATCATTAATGGTATATTTCTCCAGCGAGTTTCTTGAAGACGAGGCTGTCCATACCGACCAGATGATTATACCAAGCAACACAATATAAAAAATTAAACCGCCGTGTTTACGCAATGATAGTCCTCCCGCTTATAATATTTCTTTTGTAAATCAAAGCTCAGATACAACCCCGATGTACGGTAAAGCCCTGTATTTCTGAGCATAATCCATTCCGTAACCAACCACAAATTTGTCAGGAATGTCAAATCCGATATAATCAACAGGGATATCAACAACTCTTCTGTCAGGCTTGTTAAGAAGCGTGCAAAGCTTTAACTCCTTTGGCTTCCTTGCCTTTAACATGTCAAGCAGAAATGAAAGGGTACGTCCGGAATCAATAATATCCTCAACAACAATAACATTCTTACCCTCAATGCCTTCGTCAATATCCTTGACAATTTTAATGCGGCCGGAGCTCTCCGTACCGTCACCGTAGCTTGATACCGACATAAAATCAAGAGTTACTTCATTTTCAATTCTTTTTGCCAGCTCGGCAGTAAAAAATATACTTCCCTTTAAAATACAGATCAAATGAACATCCTGACCCGAAAAGTCCTTACTAATCATACCTGCAAGCTCATTAACTCTTTTTGAAATCTCTTCCTCAGTAATCATTACATCGATTTTTGCCATATTATTTCTCCTTTGTATAATTTAAGCTCTAATGATAATCTCAAGCTCTTTGTTTTTGTTATTAATATCCTTTACGGACTCATCAATTCTCACATACGGAGCCCCGTCCTTAACAGCAATAACGGCAATACATCTGTTTCCCTCTGCCAGCACAAGTGTTTTATCAAAATAAAGTGGCTCTGTCCTGGCATCCTTAAGAAGCTTCTTAATTTTCTTTCTGCCGCCCTCCTTAAAAAGAATGATATAATCATCCTCCTCAACATATCTTACCTTCAGCTTGTCGTAATCCGCTTTAAAATCCTCCGAAAGATAAAATATTTTATCATAAACAAGGCTGTGACACCGGTCATCCTGTGCCCCGAAGCATACAGGCTCACTGCCCGTCTGCCTTATTATAATACCGATATCGAAGAAAGGCTGCAACTCCGGTTTTTTTTGCGCGTCACTTTTCTCCGCCCTTATATAATTATATACCTTTCTCAGGATTAGTCCATAAGGAAGCATGATATATTTGCCGCCCTCTGCCGAAATAAGCTTTACGGCATCAGTCACATGTATCTTTGTAATATCCCTGGCGCTGCCGCTGTTCTCGGTTATAAAACGATATATAACCTGACGTTTTATGAACTCCTCCTCATCACGCAAAAGGTCTGTATTTAATGACGTACCGTTATCAGCCAGAGCCTTTTTGTACAGCTTACCGGCTGCCCTGCGCGTAAATTCGGATATTTCCTCACATTCGCTTCCCAGCCTTATGATATGCTCTCTTGCCCCCTGTGAAATTTCTTCCATTACCGGCAGAAGCTTATGTCTTATTATATTCCGGGAATAAATGTCTTCAAAATTTGTACCGTCATTTACATATTGTTGCCCTGATTTTCGCAAATATTCCTCAATCTCACGGCGGCTTGTAGTAAGCAGAGGTCTGATAACCTTAAAGGTTATGCCTCCTGCATTGTGCTGCGTAACAGGCTTCATACCTGCAAGTCCGGAAAAATAGCTGCCTCTTATGAGGTTAAAGATAATCGTTTCAGCCTGGTCGTCACTGTTGTGCGCCAGTGCCAGAACTCCCGGAAATTTTTCCAAAGCAGCTGCAAAGGCTTCATATCTGAGCCTTCTGCCTGCCTCCTCCTCGGAAAGCCCGTTCTTCAGTGCATATGCCGGCACATCTGCACGGCTGACAAAACAGGTAATGCCCTGCGCCTTACAAAGCTCTTTTGCAAAGGCCTCGTCCCTGTCTGCCTCAGCGCCCCTTATGCCGTGATTAACATGGACTGCCACAGGATTAATATTATATTTTTCTTTTAAAGAACAGATAAGCCGCAGAAGACTGACGGAATCGGCACCGCCCGATAAGCCGACCACCACATTACCGCAGTTCGCAAGCATATCATATTGTTCTATAAGCTTTAGTGCCTTATCCATATAATCTGCGCCCTGATTATCAGCTGACAAGCTGTCCTTTCATATGTATTAATTATTTCTTTTCAGTTCTCCCACAAGTACAAGACAGTCATCCACCGGCACATACCTGTGCTGCCTGAGTGCCGTCATAAGAATGGCGCCGGCAGTTTCCTTAGGAGCACCCTTTGGTAATTTTCTGATAACAGTTTTTAAGGTCTCTTCCTTTTGGATATTTCCTATTCCGTCAAGCACCCCGTCACTGAGCATAATAACCATATCCCCGTGATAAAGCTTCTTTCTGGTAATATCTGTTGAAAATGACTGAATCATGCCTACCGGAAGTCCTTTGCCCGTTATGGTTTCTACCCAGTCATCATGCTTAATAAAGCTAAGGCTTGCCCCTGATTTTGCAAAGGTGGTTTCACCGGTGTACAGATTTGTAAGGCACATATCAAGAGTTGAGTAGCTGTCCTCGCCGCCCGATAAAAGCATTAGTGAATTAATAAGAGTAATAATGCTTTCGCCTCTGTAGCCGCACTTCAAAAATCTTGCAGCCAGGTCAATGACACGCTTACTGACATTGCCTGCAGCATTTCCGCAGCCGCAGCCGTCACCCAAAAGCATGGCGAACTCACCTCCGCCCGCATTGAGAAACATATGTCTGTCGCCCGAGCTCTCGCCCTTTTTTCTAACTGCGCCTACCGCCGCCACGTTTAATTTATATTTTTCTTTCCTGACAAATACAAGATATGAGCTCTTATCTTTTTCAACAAGCCTGTCGCCCTCCTTCAATACAAATGCTTCATGAAGAATACGGCTTATGACATCGGCAGCCTCGTCTGACAGCACTCCGTCCGCCCTTTTGGCTGAGCAGAGCATGTACACACAGCGCCCTCTGTCCGACTCGTTATATATTTTTAACTGCAATACCTTAAGCCCGATACGGCGAAGTCTTGAATAAAGAAGACTGTACTCAACGTCCTCGCATGAATGCCTGTCATTATCCGTAGCCATAAAGGAAATCAGCCTGCTGAGCTCCCCATACTGACCCGAGAGCATAAGGGCAGCATCCTTTACAAGATTATCACGGACACTGTCGCCGCCAAGCTTGTCCATAAAGGTATCCCTGTAATCCAGGGATATGTATTTTAATGCCTTTGACAGCCTCCCGAGACGAATATTGGTAATACTGTCCTTAAGACAATCCTTTGCAACCTCCTGCCTGTGTGGAAAAGTTTTAATGATGTTTACAACGCCCTCCATATGATCCTCTCATTCTGTCAGATTAGTTAACTTTTTAACAAATTAACTATAACAGAATTTGAGGGGGCAAATCGGTACTTGAAGCCGAAAAAACGAAAAACGTTCGCATAAAGCATCAGTGTTTTATAAAACGTTACGCAAATCGACCGTAAAATCTATTTGCCGTCACCTTCCACCTTAAATATAACCTCGTTCTTATATACAAGTCCGAGAACATCCCTGGCCACCTTTTCTATGTAGCTTTTTGTCTGCACATAAGCCTTATAGTCCTCAACCTCTTTTGAACGCTTTTCCTCTTCTGCGATAAGAATTTCCAGGCGTTTCTTTTCTTCAAGAAGATTATCATACTTCTTCTGAAGCTTTAGCTTCTCCACATAGAAAAATGTGCAGATGCCTATCGTGCATACAAGAAGAATAATGATGCCGAGTAAACGCTTAGGTCTTTTTTTCCTTACTACTTTTTTTAATCCCATCAAATGCCTCTTTCGCAGTATGAAGCTTTTGCCGCTTCACATCTTTTTTGTAATTGTAATAACTGACAATATAAGCCGTAGCAGCCGCACCCAGAAACTCAAAAATATAATTAAGCCCTCTGACTGCTCCGCACGTTTTAAGCATGAACATATATGAGATAAATGCAAATACGACTGCATAAATCACATCCTCAACAAAGGACAGGACCCTGCCTCTTCCGATATGTTTTCTGACAGCACACAAAAGCGCATACACAAACACGCCAGCCATACCTGCCATAATACTTAAGCATATCATGAAAACAGCCTTTTTGTAAATGATTTTCCGGATTTTTCATGCTTACTTTTTGTATAAATCAGACCGTCAATTATGCCCTCAATTTTTATTACGCCCTTATCGGTGGATAGATTTTTTACATTCAGCTTTTCACCCCTGATAACGAGCATCCCCTTATTTGTCTTCATGTAGACCTCAAGATCGGTAAATGATGGCACATCCTCTACACCGGTTACGGTAATATCCTCTCTCCCGTTAATAGTAACGCTGTGACCTGTCTGTTCCATAATAATCCAATATTGTTTTTAATAGTCTATTATGAAGCAGCCGTATATATGACTGTTAAAGATATTTAAAAAGCTCTGCAGCCTCTTCCTTCCTGCTTGTCTCTGCGATGGACAATACCTCCACCTTGACATTTTTGTTGCCGAAGCCGACCTCAATAATATCGCCGGCTTTAACAGGCGTGCATGCCTTTGCAACCTTGCCGTTTACCATAACCCTGCCTGCATCACAGGCCTCTGCAGCCACGGTACGTCTTTTGATGATACGTGACACCTTAAGATATTTATCAAGACGCATAGTAGTCTCCTTCCGTCATAATTGCGATTATTAATTCATATTACAACAAATGTCGTCTCACGATAATAAAGCTTCTCCCGGCAGTATACCGCAAGAAATCACAAATTATAATTTTATAATTAAAAAAGGGGCGATATAATCGCCCCGTACTTTTCTGAAGTGATAAATAATTACTTGTTTACAACTTCCTTAAGGCCCTTGCCTGCTTTAAACTTAGGAAGCTTTGCAGCCGGAATAGTAATCTTTTCCTTTGTAAGAGGGTTAAGACCTTCTCTTGCTTCTCTCTTTGATACTTCAAATGTACCGAAACCAACTAATGATACGCTGTCACCATTTACAAGTGTCTCTGTAATAGCTTCAATTACAGCATCTACTGCCTTCTTTGCATCGCCCTTTGTTAATTCTGCCTTTTCTGCTACAGCAGCTACTAATTCTGTTTTATTCATGGTTATTCCTCCTGATTATATAATAAATCCTGATCTGTAAATCAGATCATTTTAATTACGGGATATAAAACCCTACTATCTATTTATAACCCAAAGTGTAATTAATGTCAATAATAAAATGACTGTTATAAAAGTTAAACCTTCAAAAAACGCCTAAAAACAAGCACTTTCTTCATTCTTTCCTATAAGCTTCCTTCCGGAACGGAAAGAGCTGTACATGTAATGCCTGCTATTGCGGCAATTGCCACAATGGCCACTATCATCTTTCTCATAATTACCTCCTGCCAGACTCATTGTCAGAAATATATGTTTATTATATTCCAAAAACAGAAATTATTCAAGGCAATATAATTTAATTATAACATATATTTCTTTATGATATTATTAAAATACGTTTCACGGCACCCGATACACTTGTCAGGGTATGACTTATAAGCAGTCCGCAAATTCATAGTCTTTGCCGAATGTTTCATTCGGAATACCAGGGTATGGTTCATATGCAGACCGCAAATTCGCACATATACTAAACGGCCCTGATAATCATAGCCCTTAATATGCCCGACGTTTTATAATCCCTCTTGCCGGCGCCAAGACCAACCTTTTCAATCACATATTCCTCCGGCAGCCTGTCCATGTTTCTGACCGCTGCCGCAAAGGCTGCTCCCGTTGGCGTTACAAGCTCGCCCTTCACACCTGTGCTTTTTAACGGAATACCGTATTCTGTTACTATATTTAACGTCGCAGGAACGGGTACGGACAATATTCCGTGAGCGCTTCTTATCGTGCCCTGACCCTCCGAAAGTGATTTTATACACACCTTTTCAATTCCCAGACTGTCCATACACACCGAAACGGCTATAATGTCGATAATCGAGTCGACTGCGCCTACCTCATGGAAATGAACCTCTTCAAGACTGTGACCATGAGCCTTTGCCTCTGCCCTGCCGAGTATGAGAAAAATATCCTTGGCCAGACGCTCTGCTCTCTCAGAAAGCTGCGAACCTTCAATAATTTCATATACATCCTTTAGACTGCGGTGAACATGATGGGTATGAACATGCTCAAGGCTGTCCTTGTCAGAGCCCTCATGACTGTGGCCGTGATGACATGACTCCTCTGCTTCATGATGATGTCCTTGATGATATGGCGCCTCTGCTTCATGATAATGTCCTTGATGATATGGCACCTCTGCTTCATTGCAGTGGCCGTAAAGGTAATCCATATCATGGTCATGATTATCAAGCTCCTCTGATAATATTACATCAAAGTCAAGACAGTCTATAGAGGATTTTTTAACTCTTGATATCCTGATTTCATAGCCCGAAAGCGGAACACGGGCAAGCGCTTCCCTTAACTGCTCCTCGTCTGCCCCAAGGTCAAGAAGAGCCGCCACACTCATATCGCCGCTTATCCCGGCTTCACATTCCAAATAAAGTATTTTATCCATTAATTACCCTTTCTCCAAGCATTAATCCAAGCTTTGCAAAATAATTTACAATCTCTTCCGTAAAGGTCTTATCCTCAAGCATTTCAGCCCCATCCGGCGCAACGATTATTGTTGCATTATTGCCTGTTGTCTTAACCCTTACACCTCTGAAGCCTCTTTTTTTCAGCCATTCCTCTGCTTCTGCAACTCTTACAAGCTTTTCCTCGCTTATCCTTTCACCTGTTGCTATACGTGTTGCAAGGCAGGAGTTGGACTCCCTTGCCTCAGGTATCAGACTATAATATTTAAGGCTTTCGGCCACATCCTTTGTTGTAAAGCCGGCCATCAGAAGCGGACTGATTATCTTCTCTTCTGTAAGAGCCCTGAGCCCGGGCCTGTCCTTGCAGACATCATCTGCATTTGTTCCGTCTGCAACATGAGTATATCCGTTGACGGAAGCAAATGAATTTATCATTTTAAACATTGTGCTTTTGCAATAATAGCATCTGTCCGGACCATTTGCGGCAAATTCATCGTGTCCCGGCATATTTACCCTGATAATATGATGCGCAATTCCATGACGTTTACAGAATTCTGTCGCAAAAGTAAGCTCTCCCGGTATCATGCAGCCCGTATCGGTTGTAACGGCAGTCATATCCCTGCCCAGAAGCTTATGGGCATACCACACAAGAAATGTCGAATCAAGTCCGCCCGAAAAGGCTATGGCAGGCTTTCCGGTGCCCCTGAGTATATTGACTAATTTATTAAATTTTTTTTCTAATATACCGTTCATTTACACTCTCTTTCAGTTCCGGCAGACCGGATTAACCATACGACCGGTAATCTTCCCAATAAAATATTCCAGACATCCCGAAACGTAAGCACAGCTCATTATTTTTCTAACCTGCCGCAGGCAAGGCGGTTTATCTGTGTAGCCGTATATGCCGCACCATAACCGTTATCGATATTTACGACCGTCACGCCGTTGGCGCAGGAATTAATCATGGTTAACAGAGCGGACAGGCCCTCAAAGCCGGCGCCGTAGCCTACAGAGGTCGGAACTGCGATTACAGGAACCCTGACCAGACCTCCCACAACACTTGCAAGCGCTCCCTCCATGCCCGCCACGACGACTACACAGTTTGCCCTTCTGATGGTATCGGTATATGAAAGAAGCCTGTTAATGCCGCTTACTCCAATATCATAAATTCTTGTGACATTTCCTCCGAAATATTCAGCCGTTTGTGCCGCCTCCTCACAGACGCCTATGTCAGCCGTGCCGGCGCTGCAGATACATATATTTCCTATTCTGTCTTCCTCTGTCTTTCCAACCTTCAATATGCGTGAAATCTCATCATACTCTGCCGAAGGTATTACCTGCCTGAGTGCCGCAGCCTGTTCCTTTGTGGCCCTGGTGCCAAATGCATATCCGTATCTGTCATACATATCCTGATATATGCCTGTCAGATGCTTAAGTGATTTACCTTCGCAGTAAATTACCTCTCTGAAGCCCTGACGCGCATATCTGTCATCATCGAGCCTTGCATAATAATAATCACCTGAATCAAGTCCGTGAAAAGTATTTTGTAAATCTTTATTCATTTATACCCCGTTTATAATTCTATTAATTAAAGCAGCTTATCTTCCGCAGCAGACAGGAACAAAACCGTCTGATACATAATAAGGCTGTCCGCTTATTTTATAAAATTAAGTCCTGACTTATTGGTCATGCAGATAACCTTTGTTTTGCACCAGACTTCGCCGTCCATGTGAATCCATTGAGGCGTCTTTGCCTTCATGGTAATCGACTGTGTCTTGTATTCGCTGATGCCTTTAAACAATATATGTTTTTTGGCGTAAACT
Organism: Clostridiales bacterium; assembly: GCA_029010495.1. Taxonomy (GTDB): domain Bacteria; phylum Bacillota; class Clostridia; order Lachnospirales; family Lachnospiraceae; genus UBA3775. Next base: position 24,095 of record JAQXKO010000011.1, read on the forward strand.
GCCACAACGGCCATCATAAGCTTCAGCTTTGATAACCCTCTGACTATGCAGATGCTGAGCTTCCCGTCCCTGCAGTCCGCATTAGGACAAAACGGTACTCCGCCACCCTCATAACGCTGTATCATGGTCGCACACATAAAAAGCTGACTGATTTTGCCGCCAAACTGGTCTGTTGTAATCTGTACGGAGCAGCATTTTCTTGTAAATATCTGCTGAATACCGACAAAAAGATATACAATACTTCCTAAATGAACCCTGTTGAGCAGCTTTTTTAATTTACTTCTGTTTGCCTGCTCACATATATCCGCATCATAACCTAAGCCGCAGCTGATAAGGAATTTTCTTGATACATATCCCCTGTCATCCTGTTCGAAAATGACATCCGGTTTTACATCTACAGGCTTAAACTTTGCCTCTCCGTAATCAATAACAAGATGACTTGGAGAATGAAGAATATGCTTAAGTGCACAAACGGGGTCAGAATCCAGCTCCATTGACCTGGCAAAATCATTGCCGGATCCTGTTTTGATACAGGAAATATATGTATTTTCAAAATCCACTATTCCCTGAAGCACAAGATTCAATGTTCCGTCGCCGCCCACAACCACGATATGAACGGGATTTTTGCCGGTTGCACTGCCGGAAAGCCTTTTCACTGTTTCGGTTGTGTCCGCACCGCTTTTTAAGAGATGTACATCATAAAAGACCTTCTCCTCCTCAAGCACCTGTTCAAGCTTCGAAAACACAGCCGGTCCGGCTCCGTTTCCCGTTGATGGATTTATTAAAAAATGCAACATTTTGTTCCCTCCGTGAATTGTAATATTACAGAAAATTCAAATTGTAATATTGTTACAGTATAATAAACTGTCTGTGAAATAATTTCTTTTGCTCCAATCCTTCTATTCTTCAATATAAAACAGATTATTATGTATTATTTCCTCAAGTCCCGATTCCTCAAGCAGGTCACGTCTTATAAATATTTCAGACCAGCCGATTTCCCGCTCATATTTCCAAATCATACTTGAAGGATGTACAAATACCAATGCATAATCTTTTTTAATGTCAATCTCGTCTCCGAATACCGCAGCTAATGCAGGCCTGCCGACAAGCACGTCGGGATAACCGTATTCCTTCCATTTTTCAAGCATATTCCTGTTATATTCATCAGGATAAACCTTATGGGCAAGGAATGTATCGCTCTCGCCTCCATCCATATAATTATAAAAAATATTCTTATCAAAATACGGATTAATATTATCTACAAAAGCACAGTAATTGGCAAGTATTCTTTTTTTGCTGTAATCAATCTTCTGCTCACCCGTTTCAGGGTCAGTATATACGGCATTGCCCGAATTACCTTCCTCCACGAACCATTCAGCCATAATATTATATTTTGTAAGATTATTGTCTTTTATGAATTTGGCCTCCTCACGACCGAATGCATATGTTTTCTGAATTTCCAAAACGCATGCACCTACCGTCCAGAACAGGGACATAATAATCATTAATGCTGCTGCAATTATAGACATCTTCGTAATTATATTATCGGGAAGACTTAATGACGTATCATTTTTACCCGCATTATCCTCCACAGGCTTATTTATGCAGATATACGCCCAATACACCAGGTAAAGCAGGGCAATACCCATATGGTGTCTGGTAAAATAAACACACGACGCAAAAACGGCAAAGCCTGCATAAGGAATTATTAATTCAGCTAATAGCCTTTTCTTTTTAGCAAAATATATAAGCGCGCACCAGATTAAGGCTCCGATAATGCCCGCGGAAACTAATTCATAGCTTTCAAAATGTGTAAGAACAAGGAACTCGTTTTCACTGTAGACATTTGTACATGTCACATCAGCCGGAAGAATAAATATCATGTAAAACAGCTGAAATATAAGTGAATTTTTGCCTGAAAAATTCTTAAAAATCACCCTTGCATAAGTATCCTCCTTCGGCATAAGTATTGCCAGAAGGCACAGTGCAAAAAGTAAAAGCGCCGATAAAGCATGTACTCTCTTATCTGTTTTTACCGATTTTAAAATATCCTTTACCTTGCGCCCTTTTATTATTTCAATTACCCACAAAAAAGCCATACATCCCGCAAAGGCAATTCCGTATGCACTTGCAGATGCAAGCAATGCAAGAGAAGCCACAACGCGCCAGGGCTTTTCATTGCGACTGTTATATGTCATTGCAATGAGCAGAAAGGCAAGCATCATGATGCAGTACGGACGTGCTATTACTCCATACTGGTAAAAATAAAAATATGTAAACGGCAGAAGCCACCTTATTAATCTCGGAAAAGGCGACTTAAAAAGAATTATATAAACGGAAAGACCGCAGAAAATGAAGCTTACAATATTTAATGCAGCCTCATATGGTACTCCCAACCTTGCAAAAGGCATCAAAATAAAAAACCACAGCTGCGGGTGTCCTTCATAATGTCCTATTTCAAACAGAATATTACTGACCGAGCTGTATTTTGCAATCATCCATGCCACAGCCTCATCATACCATGGCTCGTGAAAGGCGCATATAACAAAATGTAAAACGGAATACAGCACAAAAATAATAATTTCAGGCATTTTACCGTTAATTTTTTCTGCAAAAGAATTCATTTTTGTAAATATATCCGCTATTGATTTTAATATTGTAATATCATTGGCATTTGTTTTGCTTTTTGTATCTTCTACCATTATTTCCTCCGATATGCGATATACATTTATATTATAATCAATTACATAAGGATTAGCAACAAAAAAAGACTTCAGAATAAATTATGCTGAAGTCTTTTATAAAATCTGATATTTGTTTTACTGCGGAACAGTTGCCGTAAAACTTTTTCTTGTAAACTTGCCGTCCTTTTCAACAGCGAGCGTAAATGTTATCTTGCCATCCTGAAATTTGCCGTTAATATCAGCATTTTCAACACCAAATAATGTAATGTCGTCAAAAAGCTTTTCATTTGCTGTAGTCTTCTCTTTAGCCTCTTTTATTCTCTGTTCATCAGTAAGACCTGTTGACGAATAAACACCGTCAAGTACATATAAAATCTTTGTATCACTGTTGTATTGAAGCAGATAATATTTCTGTGAGCCGATAAGGTACAAAATATTACGCTGCTGGCTTATAATATATTCAGCATCAAGATTTGCGGTGCCAACCATTCCTGAAATAGTATCCGCCACTTCTTTATGATATACTTCACTTGGATTTAGTGTCTGTTCATCATCGGAATTAAGCTTTGAATTAATAACACTAATTATTATTATGTAAACCAAAGCTATTGCCGTAACTATTGCAAGAAGTATAATGGCATTTTTAGTTGTAAATATATTTTTAGTCTTTTCTTCCATAATGACCTCCGGTAATTAATGATAATAAAAATACAAAACCGACAAATTTGTATCAGCAATATTTTGTATTTATCACTACTAATAATAGTATTGTATTTTAAAAAATATGTCAAGCCAAATATAAAGCATTATTTTATATAAATAGGCTAATCCTGTTAAAAAAAGTACATCCGTTAAAGATGTACTTTTCAAAAAATTACTTTAATATAATTCCCATCTGCCGATTTGCGGCGGGACTGTGCGTTTAATTAATCTGCTGTTACATAATATGTACATACTATAGGTGCCTGACCGGAAGATGTATTCCAGCTGTAGTTTATTACATACTGGTCATATACATATACATTATCAACCTTTTCAGCCTTTTTAAGAGTCGGAATGTTAATCTTTAAATATTTGTATTTGCCGTTAATATCCGTAGAAGTTGTCTCATAAGTAAGTGCTGCCGTACCGGTAGTATTCGTCTTATCAAGCACTACGGCATTCGAAGCATCATACATCCTAAAGTATGCGTCATCATCTTCAAAATATACAACAACCTGAGCATTTGAGATATCCTCGGATAAAGAGGAATTTTTGATAATAAGCTTACCGCCTGCCTTGGCATGAGTAATTGTTACTGTCCTAGTAATTCCGATTGATGCACATTGAGCATCAGTAGGAATGTCACTGTCCGAATTCTGGATTGCAGGTGTATAATACTGATGAGGACAACCGTTTGAGCCGCATGGAGGGAATGTAAAATTATATTTACCATCCCATGAATTCTGTGTAATAGCGGGATTTAATATTTTTCCGCAGGAGCACTTATATACAGCCTCTCTGATCTCAACATTTCCTTCTGTTGAGTTTGCAACAGGAATAATAGTTGATTCATAATTTACATCAACTGTATTATGTGTCTGAATCTCGTTTTTATTAGGTGAAGACATACTTGAATTCTTTAATGCAAGTGAAGCCTCTGAACCCGGAAGAGGTGTAGGTGTCGGCGTAGGTGTGGCTGCAGCAGTAACTGAAGGAGTAACCTCGCCTGTTATTGTATCAGCCCACTGAACGGCTTTATTTGAGTTTCTCAAATATACGTTCTGAGTAATGGATGCTGTTCTTCCGCCATATTCGAGCTCAAGATTAACAATAACATAACCGTCGTCCATGTGTGTTGTAACCACATCAAAGCTCTTGACATTATTGGCAAGAAGGTTTTCCGGCTTGTTAATGTCCGAGGCACTGTTTACATTACTGATTTTATCTTCAAAATCGGTAGCATTGAAGTTATATGTATCTCCGACTGTTCTGTCATAAGTAGCCGTATAAAGATACAGCTTCTTCTTTGAAGCATCATATGAAATTATATGTCCTGTTGCCTCTTTTGATGCAACCTTCTTTGCCTCTCCCAGACCGGCTGCCTGGTCAAAGCTCTCTGTAAGAATGTATACATTGTTGCCATTCTTATAAATTGCCTGATTATGCTCTGTTTCACTTACAGGAACAACCTGGGCTGATTTAACAATATCACTTACAATCGAATAAGTAAGCTGCATACTGTCCTGCAATGCAACCTCTCGCTGAGACTGGCCGAAGTTCTTTGACATTGCCGATAAGATAAATCCTATGCCGAGCATAATGATTGAGAGAATTGCCACTGCAACCATTAATTCAACCAGGGACATACCTTTATTGTCATTTTTCATTTTCATAACTGTCCTCCAATTTCAACTGCGTTAACTGTTCTGTGATTCGAAAGTGATAACGCCTGTATGCTTTGCAAGTACAAGCTTTGTTGTCTTACTTCCGTTTGTAAAAACTATCTTTGAAGGATATTCTTTTACGTTCTTTGACGGATCTGACGGATCCGGATAACCGGGAACCTCCACAGGCTCAAATCCGCCTGTAGTACGGTTAAATAACAGGTATACCACCACTCCGTCTGAAATCGTTACCGATTTTCCGTTCTCAAATTCAACAATAGTAGTAATCTTTTTATTAATATTTGAAGGTCCGTTACCAAGCTTCCACTTGCTTCTGTCGGTTACATCCTTGTCATCATAAGTATAAATATATACGTTTGAATCACCTTCGGATGTTCCTTCAATGGCCACAAGACAGTTATCCTTACTTCTTGCATATGTCTGCGCAAGCTGAATTAACTGCTTCATGGAGTTACCGGCATTTGCAACCTTCTGTCTTGATATAAGCGCAAGACTGACTGCAAAGCTTCCTGTGAGTACTGCCATAATGGCGATGATTACAATTAATTCAATCAAGGTAAAACCACTGTTTTTCTTATTTTTCATGTTTCCCTCCGATATCCTTAATTCTGATTCCAGTTTTCAACCGTGATAAAGTCGTACATGTTTTTAGAATCCATTGAGACCTTGTCGCCGGCAGAACCGCCGCCGCCGCTTGTGAAGGACTTCATTCCTCCGGTAAACAGACTGTCAAGCATGTAACATCCGTAATTCTGATATGTATTTATTGAGCCGGTACCGTGCTGAGTGGTATTATTGACATTTCTCATAAAGATACAATACTGAAGATTGTCAATAAGGTTATCCATATCAGTCTTCTGTGTTTCTTCTGCAGTATCCTTTGCATTGAGAATGGAATAAGCTGTTGTAAGCTTATTGCCGCCGAGAATCTTATATGTACACTTGTCAGCCGACATTATAATACCGATAATACTACCGCCGTTAAACTGAACCGTATAAGCATTCCATACATTTACAAATGCAACTGCCGCATCATCATTTGATAAGTTCTCCGCGCAGTCCTGAACATTGCCCACACGGAATACAACCTTATTAAGTGTATTATTGCCAAGCCTGAATGTCTTGCCGAGAATTGAACTGATGCTGATACCGTCTGCGTTCTGAACATCAGAAGCATTCATCATGGAGCCTAAGAGGTCATTCGTGTTTGGCTTGCCGGTCACAATGGTAAGCTTATCAAACGGTGAACCGCCCATAGAAACAGGATATGATGTACGTGAAATTGTGTTGGAAGCATCATGCGTTAATATTCTTGCATACTGCGCATGCATTGCAGTATTAGGGAAAATGTTTTTCTGAGCATAAAGCAGTGCCACATTTACAAAGGTTGACATTTCGGCATCAACGGTATGTGCTGAATTATCGTATGCCCAGATAGTTGACTTTGCTTCAGTTATGCAGTTTGGATCCCTGTTAATAAGAGCTCCTGATGTGCCGCCATCTAAATAGCTGAAGCCTGTAGCAGTCTTCTTTGCAAAACTTGCATATGTTCCGTCGCTGATAAATACACATCCGCCTACATCATTGACGAAATCATCATACATGTTGCCGCCTTTGAGCTCTGTCTTACTTCCGTCCTTTTTAAGTGCTGAAATATTGGCACCCTTAAACGGATACATTGCATAATATGAATTAGTATCCTTTTTCTTAGCGTAACATTTCTTTGTCTGATCAAATGCCGACCAGGAGCTTGAACCGCTCTTTATAATAATGTCCTTGCACATAAAGTCAAGGTCATTGCTGATTGTGAGTGTTGAAGTATCATCAATATAGATTGTACCCTTTATGGTAACCTCGGTACGGGCACCGCTGTCATCTTTGCCGCCTGAAAGAATAAGGGAACCGTGGTTCTGGATATATATGTCACCGTTTACAATTACCGCACCCGAGAAATTGACAATACAGCCTTCAATTTCCATAGCCTTTGGTGCTTCACTTGCCATGGTTCCGATATATGCATTTCCTTCCTGATAATACATACTGAACTGCTTATTGCCTGCCTGCTCATTACCGAAGAATTTTACACCGCCGCCGGTAAACATTGAATAGCTGCCCAGTGAATAATCAGAAGCCGCTTTTCTGACTGTCATATCATTAAGAACAAGGTCGGTGGAAATCTCCGATACGAAGCCCTTTTGATCCTTATACTTAAAAGAAACGGAAATAGCAAGAGCCTCCTTTGTGTCATCAGCCTGAGCCACACTCTGTGTGATAGCCTTAACAGTAAACATATCAGGGTCTCTTGTATAACCTATTACGTGACCATCAGCATCCTTTATGGCCTGACCGAGTGTTTTCTGGTTTCTGGTGTCAAGATTTTTAAAAATATAATCTGCAAGCTTGTCATAATCATCCTGTGTTTCGAACGCGGACACGCCGCATTCCTGCATAAGAAGATTCTTTGCTACAGTAATAAATGTATCATTTGAAGCGCCGGCCTTCTTTTCAACTGCATAATATGCAATATTCTGAATTACGGATTCCATATCATCAACTGTTGATTCAGCCGTGTATTTTGTATTGTTTGCTGCCTTATATACCTTTCTGGATAAAAGAGAGGTATATGTAATTTCAAGAACGACTGTTGCTATCAGTAAACATACTGTACAAATGATCATAACTGAAATCATAGCAATACCGCTATTATCTTTGCTAAATTTCCTGAATTTGTTCATTTCCTACCTCTTTCCCTGAAATTAATTTGCAGGCTTAAGTGCCGAATCAAGCTTGCTGCCGTTGATTACTGCGATTGCCTGAGGATTATCATATATGTTCTTGCCGATATAAGCAGGTGTATCACTGTGCTTATAAACATATACGCTTATCTTAAACTCATAATTATATGTACCCTTGTTTTTATTTGCAATATTTGCAATTTCACTTGCGGTTATGTCTGCGCCTTCAATATTGGTATCGTTTTTCAGTTCGTCTGTATTTTCGAAAACAATTACCGCGTCAAATCTCTGGCTGCTCTGTCTGATACCGTTAATACAATATGCATATCGGATTTTCTCGCCGGTCGTAAACTCGGATATTTCCTTAAAAGGACCTGATCCTTTACTGAATTTCTTAATTGTCTTCCCGTCAGGCTCAAATTCGATAACTCCTACGGTTCCGCCATACGCAGCGCTTGTAAGCTTCTGCTCTGTGCCGGAAACGACTCTTCCTGCCAAAAGCTTGAAATCATCACCTGTTGAATTATATGTCTTTTTGCACTGGTTATCATATGTATATAGTGAAAAAGCCTTGCCGCTTTCAAGAACCGAATCGGCTGTTATGGTTGCCTGAAGCTCTGTCCTTGCCCTGGAATTTGTCTTTGTTGCTGTGATGAATACCTCCATGGTTGGAAATACTACAATGCTCAGAACTGCTATTGCAACCAGAAGCTCAACAAGCGTAAAGCCCTTGTCACAATTGTTCTTCAAGCTTATGAAATACTCTTTAATACGTTTTCTCACTTTTCCTTTCCGCCTCCTGTTTTTCGAATTAATTAACAAAAATTATGTTATTGGCAGGATGTTTAATCCTGATTAAGCACTCTGCTAAAAATATAATTATACATGGAGTTTCCCGCCCCGTTACGGGGTGGGAAACCTCATGCTTATGAATTATTTCTTCTCTACAGTTTCTTTTGTCTTGAAGATCATTGGAATCTTTCCGGTCTCAACACCGTCAATCTTTGGTGCTTCGTAAGCTGTTGAACCATCGCTCATTACGAATACTGATAAGTTAACAGAACCGGATATAGACATATCATCATTTACCTGGAAGCTCATGCTTTCAAGTGACTTTACGCCTTTGTTTCCCGATACAAGATAATTGATAAATTTCTTTAATGTATCATAGTCGGCAACAGTATATGCGAAGCTGTATGATGTTGCGCCCTTAACAAAAGTCTTGCCCTGATATTTGCCTGCACCGGCAACAGTAGCAACCTTTGATGCTTCAGCTACGGAATATGATCTGATTGTTGCATCGAGATCTGTTTCAAGTGCCTTTGCGTAGAGGATACCGTCCTCATACTTAGTATCAGCCTTATACTTTGCAAGCATGTCGTTGATTTCTTTTTCCCATGCCGACATGTCTGCCTTCATGTCATTTTCCTTAGATGCGGAAGCCTTAACTTCATCAAGCTTAGCCTGTACCTCACTCTGCTTTGTCTTCTCGGCATCTACTTCGTCCATCTTTCCGGAAAAAACAAACTTGTAAGAACAGAAAGCTGCAAGAATACCAACAATAACTAAGATTAATGCTATATCTTTTTTTGCTAATTTCATAATTATTTACCTCTTTCCTTCCTAAATTACTTTGTTTCTTCCGAAGCCTTAGGATTATATGTCTTGTAGGCTATGCTTACAGAGAAGGTTACAATCTTCTTTTCAGGATCTTTCTCATCAACCGTTTCAGTGAAGCTTCCCGTAGAAATACTTGCAATACTCTTAAATGTACGAAGCTGCTCGATAACCTTTGCTGCCTCATCCTTGGAGGATACTTCAACTCCGATTACAACACCGTTTGCGGAAACGCTGAAGGTTGATGCCTTAAAATCTGTAGGCATTTTGCTTTCAAGCTCGCTGATAAATGATGTCAGCTCATTGTTGTAATTTGATGTTCCGTTATCAAGAGCAATGGTCTTTGTGTAAGTGTCCTTTGTCTTGTTATATTCATCAATAAAGCTTGCAAGATAATCATAGCTCTGCAGCTCCTTCTCAAGCTTTTCAGTCTTGCTCTGCTCAGCTTTAAGCATGATGCCTCCGATAAGAACAAGTGCAATCGCAAGACCGATACCGCCTGCAAATACGATAAACGGAGCAAGAAGATTGATTTCCTTTTCGCCCTTTAAAAGGTCGTCGGAAAGAAGCTGGAGAGGATGCTCTGCAGCACCGATACATGCAGCCATCTGTCTCATGCTTGCTGTTTTGGCATTCGGATCGACATTCTGTACAGTGATATTGTCAAGCCCGTGGTATGGCTGAACATTATATCCCAGCTCGTTAGTAAGAAGCTCAGGCAGGCCTTCAAAGTCCGCACCGAGACCTATAAGGTATACATCGGTAAGCTCCATACCCTCATTTCTTGATGTGAAATATTCTAAGATACGGCTGATGTTACCAACCATATAACGGAGATTTTCCGTAATCATAACCTTAACCATAAGGTTTTCTTCATCGGCGTCATCACTTGAAACGCCGGCATCAAGATTAAGATGTGGTCTGATAATCTTGTTTTCAAGGAACTTTCTTGAAGCTCCTGCATATGTAAGCTCTTCACCCTCAAAAATATCGGTTTCCATAAGGTTTTCAACAGCCTGGTTAAGACCGTGTGCAACCTGACGCTGGAGAACGATTTCACCATTGTTAACAACAGTAACAAGTGAAGCATGCTCTTCAATCTTAAGAACTGCCTTAGTACCTGTTCCGAACTCTTCCTTAACAGCCTGGTATACGGAGTTACCTACGAAATCGATAGCCTTAAGCTCAAATTCAAGTGTTCTTGCCAAATCGATATATGATGTAGTAACATCATTTGGTACGGCAAGAAGTGAAAGACGATACTGCTTACCTTCCTCATTCTCAATAGTACCGAGAATATTGTAAACAAGGTGATACTGGTTCATATCTACAGGGAAGTAGTCAGAAGCATTAGCCATAATAATAGGCAGGATGTTCTTCTGCTTACAAAGCGGGATACGAGCCTCACGGTTAGCGATACGGCTGGATGCAACAGTAAATACTACATTTTTTGTCTTAATCATCCTTCTTCGCAATTCACTCTTAATAGCTACGATAAACTCCTCGTTTCTGTTGATAACACCATCCTGTACCACATCAGCAGGTGTCTCAATTGTAAACGCATTATAGATTTTAGGGTTTTTTGTTTTGTAATCCATCTCAACAACCTTTGTTGTTGCCTGACCGATTTCAAAAGACAGCACTTTTAATGCCATATAATCCTCCCGTCCGGAACTTTGTCCTTCAACATTTTATATCTCCAACAGCTGACGCTGACGAATTCAAATTATTTTTTAAAAAATCCAAGATACCAGTCAATCATCCGATTGCCCCATAAAACCGCCGTCATTATGCCTGCCGACAGATACGGTCCCATGGCAAGCACCCTGTCTGCACCCGACGCCTTCATCCTAATGGTGTGAATTACTGCGCCGTACACACAGCCGAGCACAAAGGATAATACGGTAAGCTTCCAGCCAAGCAGAAGCCCTGCCGCCGCCATAAGCTTCACATCGCCTCCGCCGATTGCCCTGCCGCCGCTTAACACAAAAAGGAGAAACGTAAACAGGCTCACACAGAAAAATCCGATTATGTAATTTAACCAGTCGGAACCTTCCGCGCCGAACGCAATAAATCTGTATGCAAGATTAATCACGCCGAGAGCTCCGATGAATATGTTAAAGCCTACAGGTATTTCATATGTTCTGAAATCTATGACCGATAGGGCTAACAGCGCTGATGCCATCAGACAATACATAAGTGTTTCAAAATGAAAGTATTCAAACATTTCATAGGAATTAACACCGTATTGTACAAAGAAAATAAGTACATATAATATTGCGTTTGAAGCCTCTATCACAGGATACTGTGCCGATATCTTCTCACCGCATTTTCTGCATCTGCCGCGCAGAAACAGCCAACTGAAAAGAGGGAATAAATCATACCATTTAAGCTGATATCCGCAGCTCATACAATGCGAACGTACCTTTGTAAGGCTTTCCTTTTTAGGCACCCTGAAAATCACCACATTTAAAAAGCTGCCAATAAAAAGACCGTACAGAAAAATAATAATATATGTTACTACTGACCAAACTGCTTCCATTTTATCCTGCTCAAAAAATTATTGCCGTAATAAGCTGATTTATAAATGATTATTCAAATATGGCCTCAAAGTCCTTTGAGTAATCACACATACGGTTAAAAACTCCGCTCGTGCCGGAAATTGTCCAGGCTACCGTTCCGTCAAGCTGGACCCTGCCCTTTACAACACCTGTTCCGACACTCCAGTCCTTTGACTTTAGTATAATCGGCTCTCCCTTATTGGCTGTTGCTACCCATTCTTTTTCAGCCTCATCTCTGTAATCCGCCTCTTCGGAGCCGGCCACCTGTGCACCATCCCATTTGTCGGCAGGAATCGTAAGCTCAATCGAGCCGTTTGTCGCTGTTAATACAAACTCCGTTCCCGCAGGCACATGATACTCCATATCGGTTGCCACGGCTTCCGCCGCATCAAAGACCTGGTCAAGACCCGAAATATCGGTAGATTTCCTTGATTTTTCAACATACTTAAGGTATGCCGGCGCAAGAACGCCCACAAGAACAGCCATAATGGCTATTACAACGATTAGCTCTACAAGTGAAAAACCTTCATTTCTTTTCATAATATTCTCCCTTTTTTCGAAAATAACATTTATAATATATGCCTCATTCTCCGACGCTAATCATATATTAAGAAATCTCCTTTGCAAAAGCACCCATAATATGAGTGCCTCCGCAAAAATTATCTCTAGAAATAATTTTCCCCGGTTTCCTTTATCGTAATAGGGATTGAAAAAGGATAATATCCCCACCCCTAGGGAAGGTGGGGATATGTAGTTTAAATATTAATTTTAACTAAAAATTGTCTGTTAAGCTAAAGCTTACTCGAACTTAGACTTAAGATCCTTTGAGTAATCAACCATAGCCTTGAAAGAGCCTGATGTAGGAAGTGCCCAGTCAACTGAACCGTTTGTCTGAACTGTACCTGTGATGGAGCCTGGTCCGCCTGCCTTGAACTCTTTTGACTTGCATGTGTAACCGTTCTCACACTTAGCAACACTCTTCCAACCTGAAGTAGCTGAAGCATCTGTATTTAATGCAGCTGAATATGCTTTGCACTCAAGAGTAATCTTGCCGCTACCGTCAATCGACGCAATAAACTGTGAATTTGCTGGAATATCAAATTCAACGTCAGCTGCTACTGTTGAAGCTGCTGTGATGATGTCTGCTACTGCAGAAACGTCTGTAGACTTACGTGACTTCTCAACATACTTAAGGTAAGCAGGTGCAAGAACACCAACTAAAACTGCCATAATGGCGATAACTACGATTAACTCTACGAGAGAGAAACCTGCATTCTTCTTTGTTTTCATAACAATATTCTCCTTTTATAAAAATTATTTATCTTAAACTGTAACGTCCCTATGCCGTCACAGCTTAATTCATATTAATTAGATGTTCTCAAGACCATCGTAAAGTGCAACCATAGGCATGAGAACCGCACCTACGATAACGCCTACAAGACCGGCCATTATTACCGTAATCAGAGGCTCAAGCATCGACATGAGCTGTGCTGTGGCATTTTCTACTTCTTCGTCATAGTAGTCAGCCATCTTGGTAAGCATGGACTCCATATCACCCGTATTCTCGCCAATCTTTGTCATGTGGATAAGCATCGGAGGAAATACGCCCGATTTTCTCAAAGGCTCTGATAAAGGCATACCCTTTTTAACCTCTTCCTTTGCATCAACCACTGCCATACGAAGGATAACATTTGACATGGTCTTTGAAGTGATTTCAAGTGCTTCTATCATACTGATACCTGCTGCGGTAAGTGTTGAAAGCGTACGTGCAAGTCTTGCCGAAGCAGTCTTGATAACGAAGTTCTTGGTAAGCGGACACCAGATTGTGAATTTACCGATGGCAAGCTTACCTGTCATGGTCGACATAAAGGTCTTCCAGGCGATAACTGCAAGTATGACAACTGCGATAATGATAATAATGTTCTTCTTTACAAAATTACTCGCGCCCATTACAAATAATGTAAGTTTAGGCATTTCGATATCCATATCGGCAAACATAGTCATGAAGGTAGGGATAACGAATACAAGGAGTACGATAACTACGGCTATCATAACTACCAATACTACTGCCGGATACGTAAGCGCCTTCTTTACCGTAGCCTTAAGCTTTGTATCCTTTTCAAACTGGATTGCCATACGGTTAAGTGAAACCTCAAGAGAACCCGACGCCTCGCCTGCCTGAACCATTGACACAAGCATGGTTGGGAATATATCCCTTCTCGCTGCCATGGCACCGCCGAGTGATTCACCTCGCTCAACGCTGTTCTTAACCTCAATAATGGCCTTTGCAAACTCTTTGTTTTCTGTCTGCTCCGATAACATACCAAGAGCATCGATTACCGGAACACCGGCATTAAGAATACTTTCAAACTGGTTACAGAATACGCTAAGATCCTTTGCGTTAGTCTTCTTTGTACCAATCTGCACATCCTTATTAAATACGCTGGCCTCCTGAACCTTTACAGGTACAAGGCCTTCTGCTTTCAGTGCCACTAAAGCTTTTTCATTGGAGGTAGCATCAATATTACCTCTCTTTGTTTTACCAAGCTTGTCGACGGCAGTATAAGTAAATGTAGCCACGAAACAACCTCCCGTTATTGTTTATTTTAATTACTGTCTGTAACTAAGTCTCTTTTCCATGCCCGGAACATCCTGAGCGTAATTGATACAGTTTTCAGCTGTGATAAGACCACCGATATAGAGATTGTAAAGCGAATCATCCATGGTAATCATACCCTGTTTCTTGCTTGTCTGCATTGTTGAAGGAATCTGGTATGCTTTTCCTTCACGGATAAGAGCCCTTACGGCCGGTGTGCCGAGCATTACCTCGAAAGCGGCTACTCGGCCCGCAGCATTCTGGATAGGAAGAAGCTGCTGGGAGATAACGCACTCAATAACGCTGGCAAGCTGGACTCTGATCTGCTGCTGCTGATGAGGAGGGAATACGTCAATAACACGGTTGATTGTATCTGCAGCACCGTTTGTATGAAGTGTTGAAAATACAAGATGGCCTGTTTCGGCAGCTGTAATGGCTGTCTGGATAGTTTCGTTATCACGCATCTCACCTACGAGGATAACATCCGGATCCTCTCGGAGGGCAGCTCTTAAGGCACCCGCATAATCCTTTGTGTCGTCACCGATTTCTCTCTGGTTTACGATTGACTTTTCATGTTTATGTAAGTACTCGATAGGATCCTCAAGAGTGATAATATGTCTGGCGTATGTATTGTTAATTACATTAATAAGTGAAGCAAGTGTTGTTGACTTACCGGAACCTGTAGCACCTGTTACAAGTACGAGACCTCTCTTACGTGTGATAAGGTCCTGAACCGAAGCAGGAAGACCAAGCTCTCTCGGTGCAGGAATTTTGAATGGCAAAAGTCTCATTACCATACCGAGTGTTCCGCGCTGTCTGAATACGTTTACACGGAAACGTCCTTTGCCCTGAAGTGAGTAAGCAAAGTCGATTTCGCCTGTTGCCTCCATTATTTCTACCAGACGCGCATTGTCCGCAAAGAGCGGTACAACGATATCTGCAATTTCTTCCGGAGTCATAACATGGTCATCCATATCGCGAAGCGCACCGTCAATACGGTAAATAACCGGCTTGCCGGCTGTCATATGAACGTCGGATGCATGTCTGTCTACTGCCAAAAGAAGAATCTCATCAAGTTTTGCATTTTTCATTTAATTTAGTTTCCCCTGTTTTAAATATTTTCTTATATTTAACGGTAATGACTATTCGTCGAAAGAAATTCGAACCATCTCGGAATAAGATGTAATACCGTTAAGAACGTGCTTGGTAGCAGCCATACGAAGTGTATTCATGCCGTTTCTGAGTGCTGCTTCCTTGAGTGCCTCGGTACTTTCGTTACGGGCGATGATACCTGACATCTCCTTATTAACTTCCATGATTTCGTATACACCGATTCGACCCTTGTAACCTATGTTGTTGCACTGAGGACATCCTACAGGTTCATAGATTGTACAGCTTTCGTTAAGAGGAACACGCATGATGTCCTTTTCTTCGTCTGATGCCTCACGGGCCTTCTTACAGTTAGGACAGAGACGTTTTACAAGTCGCTGTGCGATAACACCCTTTACGGAGTCGGCTACAAGGTAGGACTCAATACCCATATCCTCAAGACGGGAAATGGTAGCTGCGGATGAGTTTGTATGGAGTGTACTTACAACAAGGTGACCTGTGATAGCGGCCTGAACCGCAATTGAAGCCGTCTCGCCGTCTCGAATCTCACCGATCATGATAATGTCCGGATCCTGACGAAGGATGGAACGAAGTGCAGATGCAAAGGTAAGACCTGCCTTGACATTTACATGAACCTGATTGATACCGTCGATATTTGCCTCGACAGGGTCCTCAACCGTGATAATGTTAACATCTTCAGTATTTAATTCACTCAGAGCCGTATAAAGTGTTGTTGACTTACCGGAACCTGTAGGACCTGTTACAAGGATAATACCGTTAGGGTTTGAAAGGATATGCTCAAACACCTTCATTTCGGCCGGATCAAAACCGAGATCCTTCTTATCTCTTGAAAGAGCCTGCTTCATCGCAAGTCGCATAACGCACTTTTCGCCGTAAACCGTAGGAAGCATGGAAACTCGGATATCGTATTCAATTCGGTCTACTATCTGTGTGATACGACCGTCCTGAGGCTTACGCTTTTCGGAGATATCCATACCTGCCAGAATCTTAAGTCTGGCTGTGATGGCCGGCATAAGTGATATATCATAACTAATCTGTTCGTAGAGAGAACCGTCGATACGGTAGCGGATACGCACCCTGTTCTCAAGTGCCTCTACGTGAATATCGGATGTTCTGAGTCGGGCTGCCTGCTCAATCATTGTCTTAACAAGGATAACGATTGGGGAGTCGCTTACGCTGTCATCCTCCGAAAGCTCTTCCACTGCATAATCACCACGCTCCTTGGCGTAGGCATCTGCCGCTTCCTGAGCTTCTTCATTACCATAGTTCTTATCGATTGCAACCATGATTTCATGTGCCGTAGCAATATATGGTTCAACCTGAAGGCCGGTAATCATCTCAATATCATCAATAGCCGTCATGTCCATAGGATCGGCCATAGCGAGCATAATCACATCCAGCGACGATGGGTCGTAGCCGAACGGAATAACCATATGCTTACGGAGAAGGGCACCCGTAACCTTTTCTGCTATATCCTGTGGCACCTTGACATTTGCAAGGGTAACATATTCAACGCCAAGCTGACGTTCAAGAGCTTTACAAATCTTTTCTTCCGTTGTAAAGCCAAGCTCTACGATAACCTCGCCGAGACGTTTGTCACTATTCTTCTTTATCTCAAGCGCCTGCATGAGCTGTTCTTCATTAATAACGGACTCAGCCACGAGCATATCGCCAAGTCTTTTTCTCATTCCACCTGCCATTAGGGGTCCTCCTCAGTTTTGTTATTATAAGAATACACCAAAACTTTTATTTTTGCAACATTTTTACAGAATTTTTATGATTTAACAGGTAATTTTGTTGCAAATTATACAATATAACCTATATCTTGTGGTTTTCGATGTTTAAAATACCATTATTAGTTCCAAAATTATAACATTTTATTGTTGATTTATTAACAAAATTGTCCGACGACAAAATAATTTAAGACTGATGTCGTATTATACGTCATCCTTTATGAACGAAATATGAACAAATTATTAACTTTTTATTTAATTTCGAGGATAATTACCTCCCTGGTAAAGATTTCATCCCTTTCTAAGTAGTTTATGCTCTTATCCGGAAATATTTCCTTAAAAAATGATGTAAGCTTCTCACCTGCCGTCTCATACAACTCCTCCTTTGTTGCCTCGGAGTTTTTAATCTGCTCCGAAACAAGCAGCTTTGACACGTCGAAGACAACGTAGCCGTTCTCATATTTTTCCCGGTAAAGCTCCGCCGGCTGCCCTCTGTAGGTTTTCGTCGACAGCACAAGTATGTCGTCCGCATTGTTTAACAAATCGGTATAGCAGGTAAGAAGCCAGTGCTCTGTCATGACAAGAATCACATCCCTGCCCGCCGAAAGCTCTTCAATCGTCTTTTCATTTTCCACCCTCGGGAACAGATAATATATTTTCGCACGAAGACTGCCCGCCACGACAACCGCAAATACCGCGGTAAAAGCGATTGCATGCAAAGTTCTGCCATTTCCCCGGCGTATAAGTCCTGCCACGGACCCCGTAATACGGTTTACGGCAAGTATCACAAGCAGCACAAAAAAAGGATAGACCAAAAAAAGATACCTGTTTGTCAAAGCCTCCATATTATCGTCACCGCTAAGTATACAATATGCGGCTATGATAAACATAATGCTGAGCGCCAAAGTTATTTCAATATATGTTATAAGCGTCAGATGTCTTATCTGCCCTGCCTTCCGGAGTAACAGCTCCTTTACTGCCCTCCTGTTCTTTTTTACATACAAAGCCAATACCGGGAGGGCAATAATCAATATAAACAATAAGGTGGATGCCAATATCGATATATAATAACCAAGCTCCTTCGGAAATTTGATTGCGAAGAAATCATATAAGAAGCATTCAACACATGTCTTTATTTTTTCGGGAAGAGTGATTACCTCCCCGTCCGTTACGGAGGAAGCTATCCCGGTACGGCTTTTCGTGCTTTCAAGAACGCCCGTCATCAAAAACATCGGCATGACCGAGACAAGCATTGCCGCGCCAAACGCAGCAGTTTTCTTATAATATTTCTTTATGAAAAACCAAAGCATCACAAGAGCCGTTACCACAAAGGCATATGCAGCAAAGAAATACTGTGTAAGACATCCAAGCGCGGAAATCACCGCGATTACAATTATATTCCTGCCAAAGCAGCGTACACTCATCTCTTCCTCGTCTGTTTTTTTAAGAATCCTGAACGTATAATAAGTAAACATTACTGTCCACATTGTGAGCATGGCATAATGTCTTGCAAAGACAAATGTACTCACGCCGCCCGAGGCAAGACCGTAAAAAGCTATAACACAATAAGGCAGAATGCTTTTTTCCCTGCCCTTCCTGCCTCTGCATACAAGACATGCCAGCAGATACAGATATATCATAAGCACCGGATATACCGCAATGTTTAAGGCAAAGGCAAACCACCTTGAATATTCGCCCGGAAAGAAGGAGCAGATTGTATGAAGTAAGTAAAAATATAAAGGCGGGTGAAAATCATGCTTAAGATTATATGTAACGGAACCATACGAAAAGCGTTCATTCTCCCGGACAGTTATGTAATCATTAAGATATTCTCCCGTAATCCAGCTGTTTTCATTCTTTAATTCTTCCCGCCGGTCATCGCAATACACAAACGGCTCATAGTAAGAATTACTGAGACCGTAGCTCCATATTTCATCAGAATGCTCTCCTGTTTTTTCAAAAGCATAAAGATACACAATACGTGCAAGCGTCAGTACGATAATGACCGCCACGATAACAAATTCCGTAATTCCATGTTTTTTCACATTATCCATAAAGCCTCTTTCCGTAATCCGGCAGACAATCCTTAACTGCCGCCATACAATTCCGAAGATATTTTGCAAAATAAAAGCGCCGGGTGAAAACGTACACACTCAGTCACGGTCCGTTTTCACTCGGCGCCCAAGCTTAAAATTTACAGTGCGCCCTTGGTTGACCACACCTCGCCGCCAAGTCTGGGCTCCATCCTTACGGCTTCGCAAAGTGCCTTTCCGAATGCCTTAAATGCAGCCTCGGCAATATGGTGGTTATTCTTGCCGTCAAATTTCTTAAGATGAAGATTCATCATTCCCGAATACGAAACGGCATAAAAGAATTCCCTTACCATCTCGCTGTCCATATCGCCCATCTTATCCTGTGAAAAATCTATATCGTAATTAAAATACGGTCTCCCCGACAAATCGAGTGCGCAAAGCACAAGTGTTTCATCCATCGGAAGAAAGAAATTGCCATATCTCTTAATTCCCTTTTTGTCGCCGAGAGCCTTTAATACCGCCTGTCCGAGGACAATACCGCAATCCTCTATTGTGTGATGTGAATCAACCTCCGTGTCACCGTCGCATACAAGCTCAAGGTCAAACAGCCCGTGCTTTGAAAAGCCCGAGAGCATATGGTCAAAAAACGGAATACCCGACCTGATATCCGATTTGCCGGTACCGTCAAGATTTATTGTCGCCTTAATTCTTGTCTCCTTTGTATCTCTTTCAACAGTTGCACATCTCGCTTCCATATTTCCCTCCAAATGACGAATTATTTATTGATTTTATATTCCTCTGTATTTGTCTCATCAAGTATATATATCGGACGCTTCTTAACCTCAAGATATGTCTTCGAGAGATATTCGCCCACGATTCCGATAAAGAGCATCTGTATGCCTCCGATAAAAAGTATAACGCTTATCGTCGAAGCCCAGCCTGCCACGGGATCGCCAAACATAAGTTTCCTGATAACGATAAATGCCAGAAATACAAATGCCGCAAACGCAAATATAAATCCGACAAAAACACTTATGACAAGCGGAGCCGTCGTAAACGCCACGACCCCGTCAAGCGCATATACCAGAAGCTTCCAGAAAGACCACTTTGTTTCGCCTGCGCTTCTTTCGACATTTTCAAACTCAATCCATTTTGTTTTAAAGCCGACCCAGCCGAACAGACCTTTGGAGAAACGGTTATACTCTCCGAGCGAGAGGATGGCGTCTGCAAACTTACGGTTCATAAGTCTGTAATCCCTTGCGCCGTCAACCATTTCCGTCCTGGTCATTTTATTCATAATCTTATAAAATCTTCTTGCAAAAAAGGAGCGTATGGGCGGTTCACCCTTTCTTGTGACACGTCTTGTGGCTGCCGAATCATATTCGCCGCTCTTTACCGCCTCATACATTTGCGGCAGAAGCGCCGGCGGATCCTGTAAATCGGCATCCATTATTGCCACATAATCTCCCTGACTGCGTGATATTCCGGCGTAAATTGCCGCTTCCTTGCCAAAATTTCTTGAAAAGGAAATATATTTTATCATTTCATCCTTTGATGCCAGCTCTTTTACAAGCTCTATGGTTCTGTCGGAGGAACCGTCATTGACAAATATTACCTCCATTGTCTCGCCGTATTTGTCAAGCATATTCGACGAAACATCCTTTATTGCCTTATAAAAAATATCAATACATGCTTCTTCGTTGTAGCATGGAACAATTATACTTATCATTTCTCACCATTCCGAAAATTTTGAAATACTTTATCTTCTGCCGGCGCGGAATACACCCACGGCACACTTATATATTCTGAGGATAACACCAAATGCGTATTATTGCAAGCGAAACATATTATTTTCTGTTGTGTCTTAGGATATTCATGCTTTTACATAATCAGTCAGCCGTGCAGAAGAATTTATGTTCCAAAGTCAGATTGTTATTTTAAGGTATTTTCATGCAGATAATTTTGTGCTATTCTTTATAATAAATACGGTATAAATTTAGTGTAATACGGTATTATATTTAAGCAGCCGACAATGCAAAGCGTTGCGGCAGACAGATAAATCATTATCCTCTTTTGCAGCAGGACATATTATTTTAGAAACTCGGGAGATTATAATGGGAGAGAAAGCCGAAGAAAACAAAAAACAAAAAAGAAATGCCCTTATAAACCATGCATTTGCGCTCTTTATGTCAAAAGGCACGGAAAACACATCCATTTCCGACATTACGCAGAGCGCCGGAGTCGGCAAAGGCACTTTTTATTATTATTTTAAGGACAAAAACGACATTGTTTCATACTTAATAGCCGACAAGGCCGAAAAGCTGCTTCTTCATGCACTGGACGCACTCGAAAACCATGACGGTGCCGTAAGCGTTGAAGACAAATTTATTATTGTCGCAGATGATATTCTCATGCAGTTAAGAAGCGATAAAAGACTGCTGCTGTTTATAAACAAAAATCTCAGCTTCGGTCTTTACAGGAAATCATTTTCCGGGAGGTCTGCCTCAAAGGAGCTTGACGCGGCAGCCATTTTCCGCGAAATGATTGAAGACGGCTCAAAGTGGAAGGAGCCCGACCTTATGCTCTATACCGTGGTGGAATTTGTATCCGGTACATGCCACACCGTTCTGCTTAATGACAGTCCCGTAAGTCTCGGCCGGTACCAGCCTTATCTTCATGACTGTATCCGCGGAATCATTAATTCCTTCAGGATACAGTGATTATCCTGACATAACCATACACTTACGTCAGACAGCTTATAAAAAGCAGCATAAAATATGCCGGAAAACAATTTCTGCTTTCCGGCATATATTTTATTTCTTATTTGATTTTTTCTTTGCTTTTTCCGCAGCCATTTTTCTGGCTTCCTTCTTTGCCCTGCCGAAGAAACCTTTTTTCTCTTCTTCAACAGGTCCGTTGTTTCGAAGACCCTTAACTTCGATAATATAAATACCGTTTACAAGTGCCTTAACTTCCTTCTTAACAGGAACATCATCGAAAATTTTATCATCACACATAAGATTCATAACTCTCGGTCCGACCTTAGCCTTTACTACAGGGACCTTAGCACCTCTCATGTACTTTGGTGTCTGCTCAAGGACGATGGATGGGAATCCTGCCTCTTTAAGCTTTATTTTCTTTTTATCAATAATCAGCATGGATATCTGCTGTGCTCCGGCCTTTATATCCGGCATTGCCGCTTCCTGTTTCTTCTGCATGCGTCTTCCGACAATCATGAGAACCGTAAATCCAACTACCAATACTGTTAAAATGACAAGCAGCGCTATTAACCATGGACTCATATTTTTTCCTCCACCTACGTAATTTATAAAAGTATTCTATCAAAGGAACCGTCAAATTGCAAGCCAAACTATATGAAAACAGTCAGATTTAATCAAGTCTTAACAGCTCCCGGACAGAGAATACATACAGCATTATGCTTATTTAATTTCATTATAAAGTTCAAGAACCTTTCCCTTAACAAGCTCAGGTATGTCACGAAATTCATCTCTTGACAAATCCTTTGTATATACGGGCTCTCCGAATTTAATGGCAAGCCTGCAGGGTTTCATTTTAGGAATATGATTATCAAAAGCATCATCTGAGTGGGCAATTGCCACAGGAACAATCGGACACCTTGTTCTCTCTGATATTTTGAAGCTTCCGCCCTTAAATTCGCCGACGCCCTCATCCTGTGTTCTGGTACCGGCAGGCATAATAAAGATTGAACGTCCGTTTTTGATATGCTCTATAGCAAGCTTAATTGATTCAAGGCCGGCCTTTGGTGATGAACGGTCGATAAATATACAGCCCAAAATCATCATCCACCAGTTAAGAAATATAACCTTCTTCGTCTCGCGCTTCGCAACAAAGCTTGTTACCTTGCTGTAAGGAACAGCATAATATGCTATGGCGGCATCAAGAAGTCCCCTGTGGTTTGCCGCAAACATGACCGCCTCATCCTTTGGTATATTTTCAGTGCCGGTTACCTGACATTTACAACCGGTTGCCCATAAAACAAACCTGAAGCCGAAGCCTCCGACTATCGGCTGACCGATTTTTGACGCAAGCATCGGATTAAACAATCTTAATACAAGTAAAATCAACATTATCGGAAATACGATAATAAAAAACAATATAAGCGCAAATAACGTCAAAACAGTTCTGAACATTTCTTCTCCCTCCGGTGAGAAAACAATTAATGAAATTCACCGGTATCCAATATTTTTATCTAAAAGGTTTTTACATTTACATCCTTAGTTTCGATAATTTCACACGGAAGTATCGAATTTGCAAAATCCCTGAATTTTTCTGCACCGTCAGACACATAAAAAATATGATGCGGCGCACTTCCCGGCTCACATAACAGCTTCCCTCCGGTCAAAACCTGCGAAAGCTCTCTCGCTGTTTCGTATGCGGGATTAACAAGGCTGACGCCCTCTCCTGCGACCTCTCCTATAACCTTTCTCAGGAGAGGATAATGAGTGCATCCGAGAACTATGGTATCGATGTCTCTGTCAAGCAGCTCCGATATGTATCTTTTTACAACCTCTTTTGTAATCCAGTCATCGGCCATGCCCTCCTCTACAAGCGGAACAAAAAGGGGACATGCCTTCCCAAATACCTCAACGGACGGGTTTATCTGTTGAATAAACTGTTTATACAGACCGCTTTTAATTGTTCCTTCAGTACCGATAATTCCGATTCGGCCGTTTCTCGTGCCTGCCGCTGCCGTTCTGGCTCCGGGCTTAATCACGCCGATAATGGGAACCGGTATTTCCGAACATATGGTTTCAAGTGCAAAAGCACTGGCGGTATTACATGCAACTACTATTGCCTTTACACCCTTTGAAAGAAGAAAGTTTGCAATCTGTCGCGAATAAACCGTTATTGTTTCCTTCGACTTGTTTCCATAGGGAACCCTGGCCGTATCTCCAAAATATATAATACTTTCCTCCGGAAGCATTTTCATGATTTCCTTACAGACCGTAAGTCCTCCGACGCCGGAATCAAATACGCCGATTGGCAAATTATTCATGACTATCCCCTATCCCTGTCTTTTATATGCAAGCTCAATTAAGCCTTCCACAAGCTTATCAGTGTCAGTACCCGCTGCCTTAAACAGCATCGGATACATACTTATTGAAGTGAAGCCCGGAAGCGTATTAATCTCATTAAATACAACCTCATCCGTATCTTTTTCAAGGAAGAAATCCACTCTTGAGAGCCCGAAGCCGTCTACAGCCTTAAATATGGCTGTTGCCTTCTCCCTGATTTCCTCTTCCTTTCCTGCAGGAAGCTCGGGACCGATAACGGTCCTTGAAGCCTCGTTATTATATTTCGCATCATAGCTGTAGAATTCGTCTGCCGCAACAACCTCGCCTATACCCGAGGCTGTAATCTTTCTGCCGCCAAACACGGCGCACTCAAGCTCTCTGCCCACGATTGTTTCTTCAACAAGTATCTTTCTGTCATGCTTTGCGGCAAGCAGAAGTGCATCCATAAGCTCTCCCGCATCATGCGCCTTGCTTACTCCTTTGCTGGAGCCGGCATTTGAAGGCTTGACAAATACAGGATATGAAAGAGCCTCCTCTATACGCCTTACGGTCTTCTCGATTGACACAAGCTCCTCAGAATAAACCGGCACATATTTTGCCTGACGTATATTAAGAGTATCAACGATGATTTTTGTAAAAAATTTGTCCATACATACCGCACTTGATAATACGCCGCAGCCCACATAAGGAATGTCTGCCAGTGTAAAGAGACCCTGAAGGGTTCCGTCCTCGCCGTAAAGACCGTGGAGAACAGGGAAAATAACATCTATATACACCCTGCTTACTTCTCCGTTATCGGTAATCAGTATGCCGTGATCTTTTACATCCGGACTTATTACGGCCTTTTTCTTTGAATTGTACCATTCACCGCTCTCAATATCAGCCGGGCTGTCGCAAAGGAGCCATTCGCCCTCCTTTGTAATGCCGATAAGGTACAGATTATACCTGCTCTTATCTATATTTTTGATAATTGTGGTGACAGACACACATGATACCTCATGCTCCGAAGATCTGCCGCCAAAAATCACTGCTATATTTTTCATTATCTATGTATTACATCTCCTTATATAAATCATTTTATGATTTAATTACAAAACATTGCATTTGCGCATGGAATTATTGTACCAATCACTCCATAAATAGTCAAGACCAATAATTTACAGAGCATTCTTACCGATGGTTGAGGTCAGATACACCTTATTCTCAAGTGTTTCGTTTTTAAGCGCATAATACGCCTCCTGTGCTTTGTCCTTTTTATCAAAAATTCCGAACACCGTTGTGCCCGAGCCACTCATAAGCGACCCCATTGCGCCAAGCTCCATAAGCCTTTTTTTAAGACTTGTAACCTCCGGCACCTCTTTCTCCGTAACGCTCTCAAGCACATTGCCAAGCCTTGACACAACACCCGGAATATCACCCTTATTGACGGCTCTTACCATACCGTCCACATCAGGATGATTAAGCTTACCGGGCTCCTCAAGCATATCGTAAACAAGCTTGGTTGATATGCCCCTGGCAGGCTTTACAATTACAAGCGGCAACTCCCTTAACGGGCAAAGGTCAGTTATTATCTCGCCTATTCCCTCGCAAAGACATGTTCCGCCCTCTATCATAAACGGTACGTCCGCACCGAGCTTTACACCTATTTTCTTAAGCTCATCCACGGAAAGCCCCGCATCAAAAAGCATATTTAATGCCTTAAGCGTGGCGGCGGCATCCGCACTTCCTCCGGCAAGCCCTGCCGCTACGGGAATTCTCTTGTCAAGCGTGATAAACAAACCGGAGCTTATGCCCGCAGCTTCAAAAAATCTCATACAGGCTTTATATATTAGATTATCACTGTCCGTCTGTACAACCGCATGGTTGGCAGAGATGATTATTTCATCCTTCTGAATCCTTTTGACCGATATTCTGTCATAAAGATTAATTGTCTGCATAATCATCCGCAGGTCGTGATATCCGTTGTCCCTTACACCGGTAACATCAAGTGAAAGATTGATTTTCGCATATGCCTTTAATAATATTTCCATAAAAATCCTTTCCGTCATACAGACATCGTCTGCATTACGCATATATCCTGATACGGCTTATATGATACCACATAACAAAGGATTTTAAAAGCATTTACTTAAGATAATCACGAAGCCACCTGCAGCGGAAGCTGATTTTAACGCGCTCCGTTTTCATTTTTCTGCACTGCCTCCCCGGAAGCACAAGTGAAAGCATATTCATGCCTCTCTCCCTGCCGAGGCCGTCCTCGTATTCTGCATTTCCGTAAAGACACAGGGCCGGATATGCAATGCACCACCAGTTTCTTCCGCCCCCTTCGCCAAGCGTTATACACAAGGCGTCATAATCCCCTGCAGGAAGATAAAACCCATCATATACCTTGCCCGGGAAATGTCTTCGTGAAACATTTACTCCGGCGCTATATGTAAAGCCTGCCTCCCGAAGTGTATTATCCGCAACAAGCTTTATCGCATCAAGCTTACTGCGCAATAATCCTACCGCCTCCTGCTTTGTGGACGGTGCGCCGATGTTTTCCGATATATAGCATATAACTGCATTTCTTACGAGAAGCTTGACCCTCTGGTCCTCCCCGGAATTACTGTTGCCTATTATGTGAAGGCGCAGAAGCGCAGCCGAGGCAGCTTCATATATGGCCTTATCCTCCTCATAATCAACCTTTACAAGAGTGCTTTTTATGCTTATTTCACCACCCTCATCCTTCTTTATTCCGTATGCAGCCAGCAGTATGATTAATACGACGCACAGGACAATAAGGACTGCCAGTATGACTATACGCATGCGAAGCTTTCTCTGCTCCCTTTCAAGCTCCTCCGGGCTGTTTGTATATATTTCCTTTTTCATATTGAGCTCCTTTTTTATTACTTACGGCCGACATCTGCCGACATCTGATTAGATTGTACCCGCCGATTAAATTTATATACATAATTTCATTGCTTTTCTCATATAAAGTACAAATTTATCTTTTTAAGGAAATGTATGGAGCAAACAAGCTTTGAAATCAGCAGGGTTAAACCCCTTACCCGATATGTATGGCAGTTTAATCTTTCAAAGGATATAAACGTGCCTGACTACATGAGCGACATTAAAGAAATTCTTCTTGATAATGCACGAGTAAAAATTACGGAGGAAAAATTTAACGGTGACAGAATATATGTCAGCGGCCTCGCTTCATATGAGCTGCTTTTAAGTGACGAGGAGCAACAGGGCGCCGTCAACAGTCTGTCGGGCGACATTAATTTTAATGAGGTTATCAAAACAAACGGCTCCTCCGAGGGTGAATTTACGATAACCTGTGAAGTCAACGAGAAAAAAATAACTATGGTTCATCCGCGCAAAATCAATATATCCCTTGTTATTACGCTGACTGCTTCCGGTGCCGAAACAGTGACAATACCGGTCATTACCTCCATGTCAGGGGACGACAGGATTATATGTCGGGAGGAGAAGGATACACTGTCCACGCTTATCTACAAGGGTTTTGACGAAACGCTTATTTTAGAGGATTTTGCGCCTGATGATACCCAGAGCGAGATAGATGAAATCTGCTACACCGATTACAGCATCCGCGACACCTATACCATCTCCCATGACGACGGCTTCAGCATGTGCATGACACTTATTCTCTTTGTGATTTATCAGAATACGGAGGGCGGAATTGAAGCCTTCAGTAAAAGCCTTAATATCAAAGCATTTGTCGGATGCACCGGCACTACCGGCCAGACCATCTATGCGAAGCCGTATGTCAACGGAATTACCGTTTCAAAGAAGGAAGATTCCGAAAATATGCGTGCCGTATGCAGCCTTTCGCTTAAGCTTACCGTTTACAGCGAAATATACAGTCAGATAACAACCGAACTTCTTAAGGATGCCTACACCTGTTCCGGAAGCCTGTTCCTTGAGCGACCTTCGGAAATGCTTTATATGCCGAAGCTTACCAAAGAGGACTTTACGGTATGCGAAAGCATTGCGCCGGCGGGTGATGTGTCCGGCAATCCGCTTTTTGCCTGTCTGTCGGTAAAGGATATAAGTAAAACGCTTGAAGACGGCAGACTTTGTGTAAACTCCTCCTTTGAGGTGACTGCTTATTACCGCGGCGAAGAGAAACCGTTTACACATGTAACCCGGGTCTTTGAAAATAAAACATGTATTGCTCTTTCCGAGGATAAGAACATCAACCCGGCAGATATTTTAAGCAGTATCACCCTCAGGGACATAAACCTTACCGTATCCGATAACGAGATTACTGCAAAGCTTGAGCTCTCCATCCTGATTCTTACAAAAAAAATGTATGAGGGCGATTTTATCTCCGGAGCCTCCTTTGAAGAGGGCAGCGTATGTAACAAAAAGCATATTACCTGCTATTTTGTCAAGGAGGGTGACACACTGTTCTCAATCGGCAAAAAATATAAGGTTACCCCAAAGGAGCTTGAGGCAGGCAATCCTGATTTGTCGCTGAAGCCCGGCAGTACGCTTTATATGTACACATCAGGAGGTGATAATTAAATGATGAATTCGGGGATAAGACGTACATTATCTGTATTAATTATTCTTCTCGCAGTTATATGTTTCTCGGGCTGCGGTGGTTCAAAGGAGGAGGAAACGCTTACTCCGGCAGACTTTACCGTGGTGCCGCCCGAAGAGCTGCCGGAAGCGCTAAAGACAATTATCGAGGACAAAAAAACAGGGGACATGAGCTTAACATATGCAACAGACAGCGAGCTCTATATTGTGAAGGGATACGGAACAAGACCTAATGACGGCTACAATGTACGCGTTAAAACCTGCGCCGTCGGAAACGAGAGCATAATATTTAAAACGGAGCTGACCGGTCCGAAAAAGGATGATAAGACAACGGGAATTCCGAGCTATCCTTATATTGTTGTAAAACTGAAGGCAATGAATCTTCCCGTAAGCTTTTCCTAATTATATAAACTCTTTACAAATCAGCCTGTTATTAGTATATTTATTGCTGAAAGAGTTAATAATTTCTCCAAAAAAATTAATATATGCAGGTTATGATTTATAACAAGGAGGAACAGAATGAGAAAAACAAAGATTATATGTACTCTCGGTCCGGCGACTGACAAAGATGATGTGTTAAAGGAGCTTATGCTTGCCGGCATGAACGTGGCACGAATGAATTTCTCTCACGGAAGCCATGCAGAGCATCTTGCCAGACTGGAAAAGGTTAAGTTACTAAGAAAGGAGCTTAATCTGCCGATAGCCATTCTTCTTGATACAAAGGGTCCCGAAATCAGACTTCAGACCTTTAAGAATAATAAGGTTTTACTTGAAGAAGGTCAGGAATTTACACTGACGACAAAGGATATAGACGGCGACAATAATATGGTTTCCATTACTTATAAGAACCTTTTTCAGGATGTAAAGACCGGCAGTCATATTCTTATTGATGACGGACTTATCGATATGGAGGTTGTAAAAATCTACTCCATGGAAGATGATGACGGATGTCATCACTATATTACATGTAAGGTTATAAACGGAGGTTATGTTTCAGACAGAAAGGGCGTAAACGTGCCAAATGCAGCTCTCTCCATGCCTTACCTGAGTGACAAAGATATGGAGGACATAAGATTCGGAGTTAAACACGATGTTGATTTTATCGCAGCTTCCTTTGTACGCAGTGCAGAGGATGTCAAGCAGCTCAGATATTTCCTTGGCTTCTGCGGCAACAAAGATATTAAGATTATTGCAAAGATAGAAAACGCCCAGGGTGTAAACAATATCGATGAAATAATCGATGCCAGCGACGGTATCATGGTTGCCAGAGGCGACATGGGTGTTGAAATCCCCGGCGAGGAAGTGCCTGTTATCCAGAAAATGATTATCAAAAAGGTTTATAAAGCCGGCAAACAGGTTATCACTGCAACACAGATGCTTGATTCCATGATGAAAAATCCGCGTCCGACAAGAGCCGAGACAACTGACGTTGCAAATGCAATTTACGACGGCACGAGTGCCATTATGCTCAGCGGTGAGACAGCTGCAGGTCACTACCCTGTCGAATCAGTCAGAACAATGGTCAGAATTGCCGAAAGAACAGAGGGTGACATAGACTATCACAAACGCTTTACCCAGATTGACCGTCAGGCCAACCCAAACATTACAGACGCCATTTCGCATGCAACATGCACAACGGCAATGGACCTTAATGCCAAGGCAATCATTACGGTTACCAAATCCGGTTCAACTGCACGTATGATTTCAAAGTACAGACCGTCCATCGATGTTATCTGCGGAACAACGGACGAAAAGGTCTGCAGACAGCTCAACATGTCATGGGGCGTGACACCGTTCGTGCTTGATGAAATGACAGAGGTATTCTCGCTTTTCAACCATGCAATCTCAAAGGCCAAGGATGCAGGCTACCTTGAAAAGGGTGATATTACCGTAATCACGGCAGGCGTACCGCTCGGTCACATGGGCACCACAAACATGATAAAGATTCAGGAAGTAGAATAACAAAAAAGGAGAGACTGATTACTCAATCTCTCCTTTTTTTATTTATTTTAGCTATTTCCTTAAATTTCTGTTTCTTCTCACGCAGATAATCACCCCTGGACGAAGCATAATCATTTTCTGATTTCAGCTTCGTATATGATTTCCAGCGCTCCACAGACAATTCTCCGCTTTCTACTTAATCCTGTTGCCGGCAGGATTCCATGGTCCGAAGGGAAGCTCCTCATTAAGGTCGCAGCCCGTCTTTACGCCCCCTTCAAGCTGAATGTTCTTTACCGGTGTGTCAGAAAACCTGTCGGCTGTAAAGCCTTTATAAATTATCATTCCGATAACAAGGCTCAGCATAAACCATAATATAATAACAAATTTTCTGTGATTTCTGAACACACGCTCTGTTCCGCTTTTTCTCGCGGTAAGCCTGCGGCTTTTGTATCTTTCCTTTTTTCTCATATACGCCTCATAACCGGTGTGTGACATAACCGGCCGCCTCTTTATAATTTAATATCTTTATTTTATCACGTATCCTCACGAATCACAACCTACCATCTGAAATATTTGATTTCAAATACCGTGCCGGATTCATCAGAGCATACGCTTACCGACCCCTGATGAATGCTCCACGCAGTTCTTTATTATATTGGTCAGGGCCTCCGTCTGCCATACAGGGTCACAGTAAAGCTTTTCGTCATTAATAATATTAATATTTCCTGCCTCCCTCCTTATGTCACCCAAAAATTCCTCCCTGACATCAGGCTCCATCTCAGGGTCATCAAGCATATTTTCAAGCATTATCATTATTGAAATACCGAATATGTCAGATATTACGATATTTGCGCCTTGTTTTTTATTAATTTTTAGCATTTTGGAATTACTCCCAAAAAAAGAAATACGGCTTTCGGTAGATTTTATCTTTCACAGGTGTTATTATGTATACATACGAAAGAGATGATTTTGATACGGCACATGCTCTACGGCAGTCATTTGCCGCCGGCCACGCCGGAAACTTTTGATTTTACTACTCCTTAATATAAATTTTTCCACTCATCTCTTTAAAAGGGGGCAGCCTTGTGATATCTTGGAAAGTGATATCTCTAAGTTGCCCCCTTTTTATTATTACATAATTATGGACGAAGTTTTGAAAGAAGCTTCATGGCAGGTTAATACCTACTTTATTATCTCTTCCAAATCCTCCTTTGACCTGAAGCCTACCATCTGCTCCTTTAATGCACCGTTTTCAAAATAGAGAATTGTAGGTATTGACATAATTCCGAACTTTCTTGCCACCTCTTCATTGTTATCAACATTCAGCTTGAAAAATTTAACATTTTCATTTTCATCGGCAAGCTCTTCAATAACAGGTGCAAGCATCCTGCACGGACCGCACCATGGAGCATAGCAGTCAACAACCACCTTAACGGCCGACTTAACCGATGCTTCAAAATTACTGCTTTCAATTTCTGTTACACTCATTTTTTACCCTTGACAGCCTGCTGCCGAAGCTTATCCTGACGCAAACGCTGTCTTACCTTTCTTATTTGTTTTTTATTTAATTATCCTGCGGCTTCATTTCCCTGACGGCTGTCATGGCGGCTATGCTTCCGTCACTCACTGCCGTAACAAGCTGACGCAGCTCCTTGACTCTTACATCGCCTGCAACATATATGCCCGGCGTACCCGTATGAACATCATCCCCGGCCATTATATAGCCCGCATCATCAAGCCTTACAACATTTGCAAAGCATCTGCTGACCGGTTCGCGTCCGACTGCCACAAAAAGTCCGTCAACAGGCAATGTACTTATCTGACCTTTCCCATCGTCAATGTCAATGCTTTTAAGCATGATGTCACCGTTTAATGCCTTAACGGTGCTGTTAAGAATAAATTCGACATTATCCTTTTCTTCAAGCTCCTTCACATAACCCATTTCACCCCGAAATGTATCGCGTCGATGAATCAGATATACCTTTTCTGCAACATCAGAGAGATAAACTGCATCCTCCAATGCAGTATTGCCTCCTCCGACCACGGCAACGGTTCTACCCTTAAAGAAGTTTCCGTCACATGTGGCGCAATAGCTTACGCCTCTGCCCACAAGCTCACGTTCACGGGCAAGTCCAAGCTCACGATTCCTTGCACCGGTGGCGATTATGACTGCAGCTGCCCGGAAGGATTCACGTGCAGTATGAACGGTTTTGTCCTCATCTATTTTTAAAACCTCACGGTATTTAACAACACCGCCCAGCTTTTTGACCTGATTATAAAGATTTGTCGCAAAATCAAAGCCCGAAATCATATCGATTCCCGGGTAATTTTCAAGCTTGTCCGCATTTACAATCTGTCCTCCGTAGCCTGACGCTTCAAGCACCAGAACAGATTTGCCCGCACGCAGACCGTAAAGGGCAGCCGTAAGCCCTGCAGGCCCCGCACCGACAACTATTATATCATAATACTCTCCCATATGTCTGCCTCCCTGTCCTTATATTATTATAACTCATTTTAACACAAATAACCGTATCAAATGTTACATTATTAAAATAAACAAATATAATGTCTGTTTATGTCATAATTTTTATTTCCCTGTAAAAAAGAACTTTGTTCTTCAATCAGAACAAAGTTCTTTTCATAATACTGTCTGTAATCCGGCTTTATTTAGAAGTCAGACAAATGCCAGATTGCCGGTTTTTAAAATGCCTGACAGAGAGCACCAATAATCTGATTATCTGCCGCAGCTTCCGATTACTGTCTTCCGCAGCACTGCTTATACTTTCTGCCTGAACCGCATGGACAAGGGTCGTTGCGGCCAACCTTCTTTGGCTTGATGATCGTATTTGATTTTTTCTGCTCAAGATACAGAGCCTTTCTTCTCTCCTTGGTAAGAAGCGCATCCCACTGAGGAAGCTCATACAGCCATTCCGCCTCGCACTCAACCATATTCTTGTAAAGTGTTTCCATGTCATAATCAAGGCTTACAACAGTATCCTCCGTCATTTCCTCAATAGGATTAGGTGTCTTTAGGCTGTCGTTGATTCCGTCAAGGAAACCTACGAATGTCTGAAGCTTCATATTGTACTTTTCGGCAAGCTCCTTAACCGTACCTGTTACAACCACGTCAGGATTGGCAAGAATATCCTCATATACGGCCTTCTCTTCTGCGAAATATGCTCCCCAGAAAAGTTTACCCTCCTGCTGATTCATGTCCTGGTCATATGCCTTATCTCTCCAGTCTGTTAATAAACTCATGTTTATCTCCTCCATTATTAATTACTGTATTTTATCCATACTGCAGGTCTGATACCCACATTGCCGGCCGTTGCACTGACTCCCCTGTATAATATGCTGCCGTTTTCAGCGGCCACCGTTACAAGCGACATCCCTCTGTCCTGCTCATCACAGCCGCCCGGAAGACGGAGCCAGTATTTTACGCTTTCTGCCCTGTCTGCCTCATTAAGCCTGAAGTATGCATAAGGTGTCAGCAGCGAATCTGCCTCAATCCGATAACGCTCCATCTCCTCCGGAGACAGTATGAATACATTATCCGCGGTATCATGACCTCCGTCAATGCCGCATGCTTCATTATCCTCGTTATCAACTTCAATGCACATTATATGTTCTTTTTCCTTTTCTGTAAAGACCTGATTGTAGAAATTACCATTTAATGAAGCCCTTATGTCACTTTCTTCCCATGTAACATGGCCTGCCTTGGAAAAACACATCACATCAACAATGTTTTTTGTTACGATTAATGCACTTCCTTCAAAGGTGTCAGCAACCTGCCAGCAGACAGGCTCTGCTGTGCCGTCCCTGTCAAATTTATATCGTCCGAATGTTATTTCCTGTCCGACCGAAAGCTCAAGTCCCTCCCTGAAAGCCTGTATACTCTCATCCGGGGCCGCTGCCGGTCCGGACGGTTTGGCAATAAGCGTCGGTGTGGCAATCAAATCTCCTCCGGCTATTATCGGATAAGTCTTTTTGGCTCCGGTATTTTTTCTTCCGGACAGGAATAATACTGCCCCGGCAGCAGCTATTGCAGCCACCGCTCCCAAAACCATAAAAAGCTTTTTCTTATTTACCTTTTGAGGCTTCTCTTTAACGTAAGCGGTAAAATCTATAATATTATCCTTATTCTTCATCAGGGCTTTCTCCGTCGTCGGGATACTTATCATCATCCTTATGAACCATATCATATACCCGGATAAAGCAATAAACACTTATCGGAACCACGACAACACAGAAAAGCGAAGCCATCATCAGGCTGCGGTCACCTGTTGCCATGCATATACACATAATTACTATAAATACGATGATTGCAGCAATTCCTGCTATTGCAAGTCCCTGTCTTACCTTATTGTTTTTCACCGGTTTTATCTTCACGTCTTATCCTCTCCATTCTTTCCTTAATAGTCTTCTCATAGCCCTGCACGTTAAAATCATAAAAGGTCTGATTTTGTGCATTGTCCGGAAGATACTGCTGTGCGCAGAAGTGATTGTCATAATCATGCGGATATTTATAGCCTAATCCCTTGCCAAGCTTTGCCGCGCCGCCGTAATGGGCGTCGCAAAGATAAGGCGGTATCTCTTCATTCGGATGGTTTTCAACATATGCCTTTGCCTTAAAAACAGCATTTACGGAGGCATTGCTCTTCGGAGCTGACGCAACATAAGCTACTGCCTGGGAAAGTATTATCTGTGCCTCCGGCATGCCTACCCTTTCAACTGCCAGACATGCATTAGTCGCCACGACAAGAGCCATCGGGTCTGCATTCCCCACATCCTCCGAAGCACATATCATTATTCTTCTTGCGATAAATTTAATATCCTCTCCCGCATTAAGCATCCGGGCAAGATAATATACTGCTGCATCCACATCAGACCCGCGCATGCTTTTTATGAAAGCCGACACGGTGTTGTAATGATTGTCTCCGTCTTTATCATAACGCGCAACCCTTTTTCTGATACATTCCACAGCCACATCCAAAGTTATACGGATATGTCCGTCCTCCCCCGGCTCCGTAGTAAGCACGGCAAGCTCCACTGCATTAAGTGCATTTCTCGCATCACCTCCCGCCGCATCGGCAAGGAAATCAAGTGCATCATCATCTATGACGGGCTTATATACGGCCATGCCTCTTTCCCTGTCTGTCAGCGCCCTGGATATAAGCTCCTTAATATTGTCAGTCGACAGGGGGTTGAGCGCAAATATAACGGCTCTGCTGAGTAAGGCTCCGTTGACCTCAAAATAAGGATTCTCCGTAGTAGCTCCGATAAGAACAATCGTACCGTCCTCTACAAAAGGCAGCAGATAATCCTGCTGGGCCTTATTGAAGCGGTGAATCTCGTCCACAAACAATATGGTCTTTTTTCCATACATTGCCAACGTATCCTTTGCCGCATTCACGACCTCTTCCATATCCTTTTTACCTGCTACGGTTGCATTTATCTGGGTAAATTCTGCACTTGTCGAATTGGCAATTACCCTCGCAAGTGTGGTTTTTCCCGTTCCCGGCGGTCCGTAAAGTATTATGGAGGATAACCTGTCAGCCCTGATAGCCCTTGTGAGCAGCTTATCCTCTCCGAGAATGTGCTCCTGCCCCACAACCTCATCGATGAAGCGAGGTCTCATTCTGGCTGCAAGAGGAGCCTCCTTTTCCTTTACATTTTCTCTCATATATTCAAATAAATCCATAATTCATCCTTTATACACCGGTTTCACTATACTAATTTTTGTAAATCATTGCAATAATTGTCCCCTTGGGGTATACTATGTATACATACATGCCGGAAAACGTATGCGCTTCTGGCAGAAAACCAATCGGTATCTGCCCTTACAAAATCCTGTTTCCGGCAAATAAATTATTAAGGAAATAATGATTATGCTTCCATCAGATCCATTAATGCTGCTCAGCTTTATTAATACCAGACTTCGTGACGAATACGATTCTTTAGACGCCCTGTGCGATGCCCTTGACGAATCTGCCGAGGATATCAAGGCAGCTCTTGGGAAAATCGATTACAGATACAACGAAGAGCTTAACCAGTTTAAGTAGCAGTTATTATGATAATTTATTACAAATTTTTTGTCAAGTAAAGAGGTAGCTTGTGGGCAATTTTAAATACATCAGAAAAACGGTAACAGCTGAAATTACGGAGAAAAAATCCCGCTTTATTGCAACGCTTACTCCCGTGGAAAACGAGGAGGAGGCTCTGGCCTTTATCGCATCAATTAAAAAGAAATATTACGATGCGCGACACAACTGCTATGCTTATATAACCGGTGACGAGGATGAATTTATCCATGCCTCTGACGACGGTGAGCCTGCACATACAGCCGGCAGACCCATGCTTGACATTTTAATAAAAAGTGATCTTCACAAGGTATGTGTTACGGTCACAAGATATTTCGGCGGCATTCTTCTGGGTACAGGAGGTCTTGTCAGAGCTTACAGTGATGCACTTAAAGCCGCCATTGAGGAGGCTGACATTTATGAGCTTACGGAATACCTGGCGGTTAATGTGAAATGTGATTATTCCTCCCATGGCAAAATCACTAACTATGCCCTGAAGGAGGGTTTACGATTATCTAATCCTGTCTATAATGAAAATGTAGAATTTGATCTGATGATCTCACCTGATGACGCAGACGCCTGTATCGCAGTACTTACTGACATAACGGGAGGAAGGGCTGCCATTACGGTCGGTGAGAAGGTTCTTATGTAAAAGAGGTTGTTATGAATTACGGTAAAAGAGCTATTTACAAAAGACAGTCAATGCTAAAGTCTAAGTCGCTCAGACTCATGTCAAGAATCAGGGTGATTTGTCTCGGATTTCTGTGTCTTGCCGTGGCTTCCGGTATTACAATCGGAGGTGCCGTAGGGCTTAAGATGTACCGGAGCATCATCGCAGACGCACCAAGCCTTGACAATATAAGTGTGGTTCCCTCAACTTTTGCCTCAAATATATATGCCAATGACGGCAAAACTATTATCAAAACACTTTCCGCTTCGGGCAGCAACAGGGAATATGTAACCTACAATAACATATCTCCGAATGCAGTTAATGCATTCGTGGCCCTGGAGGATGAGCGCTTCTTCAGTCACAAGGGTATAGATTTACAGGGAATTCTGCGCGTTGCAATAACAGATATGATTACGGGCAATGACGCAGGAGCCTCCACAATAACACAACAGCTTATTAAAAACCAGGTGTTCGGCGGCGGAAATGAAGCGTCATTTTCCGACAAACTCAAACGTAAAATTCAGGAGCAGTATCTTGCCGTTTCACTCGAGAACAAAACTTCAAAGGAAAAGATTCTTGAATATTATCTTAACACAATAAATCTCGGCAACGGCACCTACGGTATCCAGAAGGCTTCGAGAGCATACTTTGGCAAGGACGCCTCAAAGCTCAATGTTTCCGAGGCCGCCGTTCTTGCGCCTATCGCATATTCTCCTACCCTCATGAATCCGATTACTCATCCCGAGGCCAATAAAAAGCGTCGTCTTGCAACACTTGACAATATGCTTAAGCAGAGGCTTATAACGCAGTCACAGTATGATGATGCTGTTGCCGATACCGATAATGTTTATGAGAGAATCATAATGCAGGATGAGCTCAATCAGGATAACTCCGAGCGTCAGAATTCATATTTTGTAGACGCCCTGATAACACAGATACTCAGTGATCTGGAGAAGGCCGGCTACAGCTCCTATGAGGCAAATTCCCTTCTTTTCACAAGCGGTCTTGATATAATAACTACCCAGGATGCACAGATACAGGCAATTCTTGACAATGAATTTACGGATCCTGACAATTTCCCTGCAATAGGCCAGGGCTCCTACTATGAGCTCGACTCCGGCTGGGCGCTGTCAATTTATATCGGCGGCGATGAATGGATACACTATCATATCCGCGATCTTGTAAATTACTATAGTGATTTTGACGACAAAGATAATATATACAACCATCCGAAGAAGGACGGTAAGGGTATAAGCGCCCTCACTCTCGACAGGGATGATCTTGATAAAAAAATCGATGAGTTTATCGATGCAAAATTCAAAGAGCAAAACGGCGTATCATATATGGAATCAGAGCGAATATACAACCTGGAGCCTCAGGCTGCCATGGTCGTAATGGATCCTGCCACGGGAAACGTGCTTGCCCTTTACGGAGGACGCGGAAATAAGTCGGGCGACCGGGTGCTTAACAGAGCGACCGAGGCTTTCCGCCAGCCGGGCTCAACCTTTAAGGTGCTGGCGGCTTTTCTGCCGGCTCTTGATACAGGTAAAATTACACTCGCCTCCGTATTTGACGATTCTTATTATTCCTACGGAATAAACCAGACAATAAGAAACTGGTACAACACAGGCTTTGAAGGTCTCTCCCCGGTAAGACGCGGCATTTACCACTCGATGAATATTGTAGCCGCAAGATGTCTTGAAAGCACCGGTGTGGGCACCTCCATGATGTATCTTAAGCAGTTAGGCTTTACAAAGCTTGATGATAAAAACGACAGAAATATATCGCTTGCACTTGGCGGACTGTCAAAGGGCGTATCCGTAATGGAGCTTACCGCTGCATACTCCGCCATTGCCAATCAGGGAATATATAACACTCCGAAGCTCTATACAGCCATCTATACTCATGACGGCAAACTGCTGCTTGAAAAAAAATCCGAATCAATGCCTGTCATGAAGGACACGACAGCATATCTGTTAACCGATGCAATGCGTGATACTCTGCGTATCGGCACTGCTACAAAGTGCCGCTTTGACAATCTCGATATTGCAACTGCCGGAAAGACGGGTACAACCTCCGGCGACAACGATTTGTGGTTCTGCGGATATACTCCTTACTACTGTGCGGCAATCTGGTCCGGCTTTGACAATAATTTCACACAGGCCAACACCCAATACCACAAGCTGCTCTGGAAGAACTGTATGGAGAAGATTCATAAGATTAAAAACTGCGCTCCTTCAGATTTTACCCGCCCTGTCTCAATCGTAACCGCAACCATATGCAAAAAATGCGGCAGACTGGCAGTTACGGGGCTGTGCGACCACAATGAATACGGCAACCTCATCACTACGGAACAGTTTGCACAGGGTACTGCCCCAACGGAAAAATGTAACTGCTGTATAGAGGTTACACTGTGCGAAGAATCCGGCTGTCAGGCTTCGCCATATTGCAAAAATACAAAAACAGCAGTTCTTCTCAACAAGGAAGAATCGGAAAGTACGATTACAAACGGCGGCACCTATGACACGAAATACTGCCTGACAGGCAGTCGGGCAAAGATATGCGAGCTTCATGAAAACGGATATGAAAAGCCCGATGAGCCGGATTCAGAGAATGAAGCACCGGACTTTGACAATATTGAATTTCCGACGCCTCCACCCGCCATCCCGCCTGATGATGAGACAGACGAATATTAACGCTTAAGGTCTTTAACCCGATAAAGGATTAAAGACCTTTTTACATAACGGGTCTTTATACCGGGGAACAAATCTTATTGTTGTTTTTTTATTGCCGCGACGCTATAATTAAAGCTGATTATTTATAATAATATTTATTGAAAGAGATGTACGGATGAAATATACAATTGACAGATTATCAGGTCCTGCCTACCTTCAGATTTATAAATATCTGAGAAATGATATTATTGAAGGAATATATCCATACGACAGCAAACTCCCCTCTAAAAGAATGCTTGCAGCGGAGCTTGGCGTCAGTACCATTACGATTGAACATGCCTATGAGCTTCTTTGCGACGAGGGCTATGCCAAATCAAAAGAACGCAGCGGATATGTGGTTATATTCCGTCCGACAGACGGTTTTGCAGTACCTGTAACAACAAAAAATCACATTCAGACCGAATACGGCTCACCTGATAATTCAGGAATGTCTGCATCGATTCTAAGTAAAACAATAAGACGTGTCCTGAATGATTACCGGGAGGTTATGCTTGAAAAATCCCCAAATACGGGCTGCGTTAAGCTTCGTGAGGCTATCCGCGCTTACCTTGCCAGAAACCGTGGAATTCATGTGAATCCGGAACAGATAGTAATAGGCTCAGGTGCCGAATACTTATACGGATTGATAATTGATCTGCTTGGCAGGGACAAGACCTATGCCATAGAAAATCCCTGCTATGATAAGCTTGAAAAAATTTATTGTCTGTCAGGCGTAACTTATGAAAAGCTTCCCCTGGCCGAGGATGGTATCGAAAGCATGGCCTTAAGCTCAACCGGGGCAGATATTCTCCACACCACGCCATATTGCAGCTATCCGAGCGGTATTACCGCTTCAGCCTCAAAAAGACATGAATATATAAGATGGGCTTCAAAAAATAACCGTATTATTATCGAATCTGATTATGGCTCGGAATTCTTTGTTTCCTCCCAGCCGATGGAAACGCTTTTCGTCCTGTCTGAAAATGACAATATTATTTATCTAAATACATTTTCAAAGACTATTTCACCGTCGATGCGTATCGGATATATGGTTCTGCCTCAAAGACTTGTAGCTCCGTTTCAGAAAAAGCTTGGCTTTTATTCCTGCTCTGTGCCGACAATCGAACAGTATCTGCTCACGGAGCTTCTTGACAACGGTGATTTCGAACGTCATATTAACAGAGTCAGACGAAATATGAGAAGAGAACTTGATGACGAAAAATAACAATTATATTAAGCATAAAACGAACTTAAGTCTGATATTCATTTATAAAAAACGGTACGACCGCGAAACCTGCGATTGTACCGTTTTGTTTGTTTTATAATTTTCTTCCTGCAGTTACAATGATTTCCTGCTTTTAACGGGCTTTATGATTCCCTGCTTCTTACAAGACTGTCAGGATTAATGCTTTCATCACCCTTGTGAACACTGAAATAAAGGTGTGAGCCCTCCTTCGAATAATATTTCGACGGCTCGCCAACATTGCCTACAAGATTTCCCTCCTTAATGAGGTCACCCTTTGACACATCAGCTGACTTAAGCTGACCATAGGTAAATACATAATCACCTGCCTGAACATCAACACATTTTCCGTGTCTTATATCTTCATAGACATTTGTTACGATGCCGTCACAGCAGGCAACAACGGAGCTGCCCACATTCGCCTGTAAAAGCACGCCGTCATTTACCATATACTGACATAATGTCTTATTATAGATGGTATGATCCATGCTGTACTTCATAAGTACCTTTCCGTTTACGGGCATCACTATTCCTTTTTCCCTGTTAAAGTCGACTTTTCTTGCGGGTTCCTTAGTCGGCTGCTTATTTTCATTATCCTTATTTTCGTTAACTTCTGTATTGGAGCTCGATACATTTGCATCGTTTTCTTTACTCTTATCATCATCTGATAAAGCAGGTGTCGGTGTAGCCTTAAAAATGTCAGAACCGTCTGCCACATTTTTAATATCCTCTCCCGGATTTTTTTCAAGCTTATTTTTATTTGTTGCCGAAGTAATGCCTGCAATCAAGAGCGCATAAACTGCCAGAAGACATGCACAAATCGAAAGATATACCTTCTTGTTGCCGGCAATAAGATTACTAAGTGAATTCTTACGCTTCATATTATTAATTTGCCTCCGTTTCATACCACTGTACTGGTTATAGGCTTATTTTAACCGCTTTTTTTATGAGTTATACATGAATATTTAATCAAATTTATGAATTTGCCGATTAATAAGCATAATTTGACATATCAGAAAAAACAATATAAAATAGACTGGTATTTTATTGATATATGTTTATACGGAAAGGATTATTTATGACGGATCAGGATGTATTTGTTGAGGTTACCGGTATGGGAGACCTTTCTGACAGTGAAAGGATTATCACAAAGTCTAAAGGAAAGCTTTATACAAAGGGAAGCGGACGTTATCTTGTATATTATGTGGCAGATGAAAACAATCCGAAAATATTGATACGTCATCTTCTCAAGCTTAGCGGAAGTACTCTCAGTGTAAGCAGGACTCATCCGACTGATGACGGCCTTTCTTCTAAATTTGTTCTTAAAACCGGTGAAAAAACCGACAGCGAGTACAATACTCCGTTCGGATGTCTGAAGCTAACCTTCCATACACAGACGCTGTGTGTTTCAGAAGATGACAAATCAATAAAAATCAAAGCAGGCTACAAAATTCTTATGAACAACGAAACCGTTTCCAAAAACAGACTTGAGGTTAGCATCATGTCGCAGGAACAGACCGCATTATAATTAAAAAAAGGCTCCCGAAGCAAATCAATGTATCCTTAAAACCGGATGCATATCAAAGCCGGGAGCCTTTTTATTATTCAAAGGTTTTATCTGCTCTTTTTCTTACCGGTATATAATATACCAAGTGAAGAAATCATAACAAGCACATATAATATCATAACGTTATCTCCTGTCGGAGGAGGTGTGGTCTCTTTATCTTCCTCCGGAGCGGGAGTTACGGAAGGCGTAGCCTGAGAATTATCGTTCTCATCGTTTTCTGCTGCAAGGATATCATAAAGAGGAGTCTTTCCTTCCACAAAACGATAGTATGCTGCAAGAGCCATATATGCCTGCTCTGAAGCCATTACATTTGCATTATCGCCTATATTATGGGCAAATCTGCCCTCTCCCAGATAAAAAGCGCAGAAGGCATCCATCAATGACTTTCCGTTTTTG
Organism: Clostridiales bacterium; assembly: GCA_029010495.1. Classification (GTDB taxonomy): domain Bacteria; phylum Bacillota; class Clostridia; order Lachnospirales; family Lachnospiraceae; genus UBA3775. Next base: position 67,791 of record JAQXKO010000011.1, read on the forward strand.
ATAAAACGGCTGTCTGATTTCGGATTGATTCCGAGAGTAGAAAGTGCGATTATAACCTGTGCTGCCGATTCGACACAAGCCGTTCCGAAGCTTGAATATGTTCCCTCTTTATCCTGGATGGCCGATAAACAGTCAACAGCTTTTTTAATCGCAGCCTCAACTTTTTTGTCAGCCTTATACGGTGCAAGTGATATAAGTGCCATAGCGGTCAGATCCGGGTCTGATACATTGCCGAAATATGCAAAGCCGCCGTCTTCAAGCTGTTGTTCCAGAATATAATTAATAAGAAGCTCTCTTGTAGTCTGTACTGAACGCGTAGCTGCTTCAGGAATTTCATATTTGCCGCAGTCAAAAGCAATAAGAGTATATATTGCTCCGTTGATGCCCTGCTTTGTAACGAAATCATAGTCGGAAAGCGCCTGCAGAAGATTGTAGCCTCCTGCATTTTTTACATCTGCTCCTGCCGCAGTCAGAGCAATAATCACACGGTCATACTCTGTAGCACTTGTTTTGGAAAGTACGCCCTCCTTTTCCCTGACAATATCCGTAAGTCTTTCAATTTGCTTTTTATAATAATCTGACGGAACCTTTGCACCTGATTTTGCCATGGCAAGTATTATCCAGTCGCTTGTCGTGAAGGATGACGTAGCGGCATTTTCTTCATAACAGCTTATCGTTTCGTTATATATTTTCTTAAGCTCTTCATCAGATACAGGCTTTATCAGAGAAGAATCCGTATCATCTGAATAATCAGTGCCAAAATCCACACTCCAGTCATCGGTAAAATAAAAAATAATATTGTCATTGTCATTTAGAGCCTGAGTGCTTATCATTTCCGGTGCGTCTTTTCCGTTTATTTTATATAACCAGGAGGAATTCAGACCGTTATCACCGCCTGCAAGTCCGTTTATTGATACAATACCCCATTCGTTAAATTCGGCAGAAATACCTTTTTCTGCGAGAACAATATCAAGCGCATCCTTTGCAACCTTGTCCTTATCTAATGTTACAGCCGCATGGTCTGCCCACTTCAGAAGCTTGTCGGCAGTTTCGGTTAATGAATGAACCTCACCCTCTCCATGCTTTGTGTCGCCAAATATTGACACATATACGGTAATTGTTTCAGCGTCCTCTGCTTTAGCACTAAATCCGTTTGCTGCGGGATTTGCAGGATTGAATATTCCTGCAACAAATGCTGCCACAAGCAAAAAAACAACTGCATTTTTTAATTTTCTCATACTGTTTCCGTCCTTTCCTGTATTAATTTTACGCAACAAAAAAGCTCCATACAAAGTACGGAGCCAATAGCACACATCAGAATAAATACAGCGTGAACAAAAAGTTTACACTATCTTAATCAGGTGCGCTACTCCTTGTCCAAGCTTTGCAATACCAACAAAACGTGGATGTATCTGGCTGATAAAAAAGCACAAAATGAGTCCATAAGTCCCACCGGGCTTTATTTTTAAACACAGTAATGACAGTTGCTCCGGATTCAAACCGGATTTATAATTACCTACTAAGTTAACAACTTTTCGCACCACGTCTGTTCTATTAAATTTTCAAGCTTTTCATATTATATAACAATGAATTATATAAATCAAGTATGTTTTAATATTTACGGCAATATTTCTCTTGTACAGCTTTTAAGAAATTCCAGCTCATCACCCTCAAGATAAGGAGATATTCTTTCATAGACCGTTCTGTGATAATCATTAAGATATTTTATGTCCTCGCTGCTAAGATACTTTTTATCAACCGCTTCTATATCAAACGGAACCATTGTCAGATTCTCAAAATAAAGGAACTGACCGTATTCATTTTCAACACCTCTTTTGCAGAGAGTAAGATTTTCGTGACGTATTCCGTATTCTCCGTCCTTATAGTATCCCGGCTCGCATGAGGTAACCATACCCTCCCTGATTATATCAAGCTCTCTGTTATTGACGCTGCGATATACTGATATGGTATTCGGACCCTCGTGAACATTAAGAATATGACCAACTCCATGACCTGTTCCGTGACGATACTCAAGGCCGTGCCGCCAAAGAACGGAACGGGCCAGCATATCAAGTTCCCTGCCGCCTGTACCCTCCAAAAAGACTGCATTTATCAGCCTAAGATGAGCTGCCAGAACGACAGTAAATGCCTTTTTCTCCTCATCACTTAACGGTCCGAGAGCTACGGTTCTCGTGATATCGGTGGTCCCCGTATCATAGTGCGCTCCCGTATCCATAAGAATCAGTCCTTTGTTCTCAAGCTCACGGTTTGTATCCTGATTTGCCTGATAATGGATTATGGCTGCATTATCCGCGTATGCCATAATAGCCGGAAATGATTCGTCAAGAAAGCCCTCCTGCTCACGTCGTAAGGCAAGAAGCTTTTCCGCTGCCGATATTTCGGTAATTTTTTCCCTGCCGACGCTTTTCTTCAGCCAATACAGAAATCTGACCATTGCCACACCGTCTTTTATATGGGCAATTCTTTCGCCTGAACATTCCGCAGCATTTTTAACGGCCTTTTTAAGATAAATCGGACTAATATCTTCTGTCAGCACCGATTTTTTCAGGCTTTCCTTTATGCGGCAATTAGCTGTTCTGTTATCTATAAGAACACTCCTGCCCTCAAGCTGCTCCGAAAGAACAGAATAAATGTCGTCATAATCTCTTGTATTGATTTCAAGGTCCGTAAAAAATGACACATTATATTCATTTGACCTGTTAAGGTATATAGTAACCCTTTCCGAGGACGCTGATACTACAAGGAAGGATAACAGCACCGGATTGCAGAGTACATCTGCACCTCTTATATTAAGAAGCCATGCTGTTTCATCAAGTGCGGTAACTACAAAATATTCAATATTCCGGCTTCTCAGCTCACTGCAAAGCGCGGCAATCTTCTCTTCTCTGGTGCTTCCGGCATTTTTAATGCGAAGCTCGTATACATTCCTGCTTTTAAGCTCAGGCCGTGACGTCCAGACACGTGAAGCCAGATCCTCATCAGTCACGAAGGTCAGCCTTTTCCCTGCCTTCTCCGACTTATCAACAAGGGAATCGTAAAATTTTGCACTTATGCACCTTCCGTCAAAGCCTATTACCGCCCCGGACTGTGCACAGTCAACCACAAAATCAGCAACAGAAGGAACTCCCGGAAGGCCTGATTTCATAAGAATAATTCCACTGCCGTTAAGCTCACGCTCTGCCTGAAGATGATATCTGCCGTCAGTAAACAGATACGCCTCCTCCTTTACGACTACAAGGGTTCCTGCCGAGCCCGAAAAGCCTGTCAGATATTCTCTTATCTGAAAATATTCGCCTACATACTCCGAGCCATGATAATCAGCCGTCGGAACAATGTAAATATCCGTTTTCCTTTCTGCCATCAGTTTAATTAATGCCTCAAGCGATTCGTTCATATATAACACCCCAATAATACAAACTCATTTTACATACAAATCCGCTGACAAAGCACGGAAACAGACTTATCGCTAAAATCCCTGCATTCTACAAGCTTTACGATATCTTCCCTTCCGTAGCAACTCTCGGGATAAAGAACAACAACTGCCTCGTCACCATCCTGCAAAAAATTCTTTTCCCCGTATTCCGTGTAACGTGTTGCGCCGATTGAAACCAATATCCTGTCCCTGCATCCGGACTCATTAATATATGCATTAATATGTTCTGCCGGACCCTCATCCGGCTGATTATTAAGCTTATCAATGATCCAGTCCGTAAGCTTTTCATAAATATAGCTGTAATCTCTTACCGCACTGTCCTCACCATATGGATTAACGATTCCGTCCCTTACAAGGAAGCTTGCGATTCTGTAATCATCAAGAATACCTCCCTTACTGAAGGTATCGAGCTCAATCAGGTTATCCGAAAAGCCTTTACTGCATTTACCCCAGTTCTTCTTCTCACTGATTTTCCCGGCTCCGACCTTACGGATGGAGCAGTCATTTGATGCTCCAAAGGCAAGAGGCTTAAGGCTTACTGCCGTTTCTCCCTCCCATACCGCTTCAAATATTATAGCACACTCAGGCTCAATCTGAAGCTTAAGCTCTCCTTTCGGAAAAATAATTTTCTTTGAATCAAAGGGAAATACCTTGAGATAATCAGGAGTCAGCGCACCGCCCTCAGGGATATATGTCGGAAATACGGCTTTGGGAGCATTTACCTCCTTTGTCACCACATTTTTAAAATCAACTGCCTCGCCGGCCTGTTCAAGATGACCCGTAAAGTTGCCTGCCACTCCAAAGGCAGGTATTTTTCTTAAATCATATTTCATAATTTCCTCCAAATAACTGCAGACTTAGTTTTACCATGTAATAAAAACGTATCATATAATGATTTTGCTCAGACTAAATCATTTTTAATACTGCCTCACATATATAAACTGCCACGCAGGATACTGCCGCAACGACTATAAGGCTCTTTTCCTTAAAGCCAAGAATTAATGCAACAAGAAAGCCTGCCGCAGCACTTATAATATTACCCGTGCTGTATAAAATGCCCGGAAACGTCATTGCCGTAAGACAGGTATAAGGTACATAATACAGAAAAGACTTCATCGTCCTGTTTTCAATCTTTTTCCTGTAAACAGTCAGCGGAAGCATTCTTATGAGGTAAGTCACCAAAGCCATTGTCATAATATAAATGTATACCATTATGCTTCCTCCTTTGTATTATTGTCAGAAGAGCTGATACCTGAAGATGCATTTTCTGATAAAGATGTCTTTTGACCGGAAGAAGCATCTCCTGACGGCTCCGTGTCATTCTCCACCGGATATACAACAGCTGCCAGGAAAGAGGACAGCACTGTTGCAATAACAATAGGCATACCGCTCGGAAGACATTTAAATACCGGTACATAGAACAGAATCATACTGATAAGCATAGCCATTACTACTGCAAAAAGCACATTTTTTTCCTTTTTTGCCACCGGCAGGACAATGGCTACAAACATACCGTACAAAGCGAGTCCGAGTGCAATCTGAATGGATTTCGGAAGGAGATCGCTGGCTACGGCACCGCATATTGTTCCGAACGTCCAGGAAAGTACGGGCAGAAGCTCCAGACCGACCATATATCTGAAGGAAAGTGTTTTCTTCCTTGCCATGGCAACAGCAAATATCTCATCAGTGTTGGCAAATGCAATTATAAGCCTTTTAGCGAAGCCGATATTGTCGGGAAGCTTTTGCGAAAGCGAAAGGCTCATAAGCGCATAGCGGAGGTTGATGATAAACTGCGTAAGAATCATCACAAGTATACTCCCGCCTGCAATTATTATCTCAAGACCGGCAAACTGGCCGGCGCTTGTTACATTTGACAGACTGATAAGTCCTGCCACCATCGGAAGCAGACCGCCCTTTCTTGCCAGCACACCAAAGCTGAAGCTTACCGCAAAATAGCCCATTGCAATGGGTATGCCATCCTTTAGTCCCGAGCAGAATTCCGGCCCGGACAATGTATTTTTCAACTTCATCTGTTAAACTCCTTATATGTAAAGACGTAATCACAGTCATAATAACCGGTTATACCGCCGCATTTCTGTAATCCATGTCCGGAGGACACAAATTTTATTATATATGTATTCGCAAATAAATGCAAATAATTTTGCACGGTCCGGAACCTCAAAATTATACATATGTTTCAATGCCTGTAATTATATCTGACAATTTGTGCTTCAATTTATTAATGTTTTATTATTACATGCATTTATAATATTGATTTTATGTTTTATTTGAAGTATAATATCTTCAATTAGTTACATACCCTAAGGAGGAATTATTATGGAAAATTATGAAATCTGCCATTGCATGGGAGTAACATATGGTGATATAGAGGCTGCTATGCATGAAACAAACCAGTTTGGCGAGGTTCTTGACACATTCAAGCATGTACAGGAGGCAACATCCTGCTCAACAGGCTGCGGCGGCTGCTACAACGATGTACTCAAGGTTATATCCGATATCATGCATGGATACGGCGCACAATAAATCATAATTTATTTGTAAAATTAAAGGAGCTGTATATTATTACAGCTCCTTTTTAATATATTAAATTAATAATACACAGCTTTTTTACAATGTTACCCTTCCCTCAAAAGCTCTGAGCAGGGTAATCTCGTCAATATATTCCAAATCACCGCCAACCGGTACACCGCTTGCTATTCTTGTGACAAGAATACCCGTAGGCTTTACAAGCTTTGAAATATACATCGCCGTTGCCTCTCCTTCAAGACTTGAATTGGTCGCTATGATAAGTTCCTTTACATCTCCCTGAAGTCTGATAATGAGTTCCTTAAGCTTTATATCCTCAGGACCTATCCCCAACATGGGCGACATGGCTCCGTGCAGCACATGATATACTCCGTTATATTTGCCTGTCTTTTCATAGGCAGCCATATCTCTTGGGTTTTCCACTACCATTATCTGGGTCTTATCCCTCTTTTCGTTACGACATACCGGACAAAGCTCTGAATCCGTAAGATTAAAGCAGCATTTACAATAGCGCACATTCTCCCTGGCATCAGTTATGGAATCTGTTAAGATTTTTACCTGATCCTTCGGCATGTTGATTATGTGATAAGCAAGTCTTGTTGCCGACTTCGGACCTATGCCCGGAAGTCTTGACAGCTCCTCTGCCATTTTTCCTATATAATCAGAATAATAGTTCACGCAGCTCCTCCACTAATTAGAACGGAAAACCTGACAATCCGCCTGCAAGTGAACCCATTACCTGCTGCTGTTCCTCTTCCATTGCCTTAAATGCCTCGTTTACTGCAGCAATGATAAGGTCCTGAAGCATTTCGATATCATCAGGATCTACTACCTCAGGTGAAATTGTTACTGCCGTAAGCTCCTTGCTGCCGTTAACCTTTACCGTTACCGCACCGCCGCCTGCCGTTGCAGTCCATTCCTTGGCTGCAAGCTCAGCCTGCTTCTCCTCCATCTGTCTCTGCATTCTCTGTGCCTGCTTCATAAGATTATTCATATTGCCGGGCATCTGACCGAATCCGCCTCTTTTTGCCATAATATCCTCCAAATTAATATAAATATATTTTATTATAGCACAACTTATAAAAGCTGGCTATAAATTATTCACTTACAATTTCAATTCCTTTAAAATTTTTATTCTGAAGAAAGGTATCAAGGCTGATATGCTTTTTATTGACCTTCTTAACCTCCTCCGTATCGAGCTTTGGGTAGGATGGATATGTTACCTCAATGCTTTTTCCGGCAAAGCCGTTTATTGCCTTTTCTATTTCATTTCTGAAAAAGTCATCGGAAATATATTCTGCATCCTGTGCATTTGCAAGCAGCAGCAAAAGCTTTCCGTCAGGTGTAATGCTTGGTCTTGCGCCTGCAAGTATGCATTTTACCGAGCCTGCCGCAGCATTCTGTACCCCGTTCCAGTTCTGAACAAGTTTCTCAATATCCTCAGGAAGCGCCTCAGGTATATACTCATATTCAGCCTGTTCGCTGTCAGCTGCTTCAGCTTCATTCTTTTCCGTCGAAGGTGTATAGCCGTTTTCCATAAGGCTTGTAAGTTTTGCCTCAAGTTTTCTGATTCTGTCCGTTAATGCATCCGTATCCACATCCATCTGAGGCTTTGCCATACGTATCAGCTCAGTCTCCACCAAAACACGCTTTCCGGACGCATACCTTAACCTGTTTGACAACTCAGACAGGATATTAATATATCTCATAAGCTCCTGTGTCTCAAATACCTTTGCCTCGTGCATAAGCATATTCATCTGCTCACCTGACACCTCTAAAAGCTGTCCGATGTTTCCGCCCTCTCCTGCCAGAAGAAGATTTCTGATATACCATGTAAAATCAATTACAAGTCTTGTGAGGTCGCGTCCCGCAAGAACCTGTTCCTCCACAAGACGCATAATGCAGTCAACCCTGCTCTCCTTTATGTAACGAAGCAATACCGCAAAGGTTTCAACATCAGATGTGCCGAGAAGCTCTATTATCTTATCGTATGTAAGTCTGTCGTCAAAGTAAAATGCCAGGCATCTTTCAAGAAGACTCAGCGCATCTCGAAGCGAGCCCTCTCCGCATTTTGCAATATATCTGAGTGCATCTTCTTCTGCCTCAATCCCATCCTTATCACAAAGCTCCCTGAGTCTTGATGCGATGGTATCTATACTGATACGCTTAAAATCATAACGCTGGCATCTTGACAGAATTGTTATGGGAATTTTGTGCGCTTCGGTAGTTGCCAGCACAAAAACAGCATAGGCAGGCGGCTCCTCCAGTGTTTTTAAAAGTGCATTGAAGGCTCCGATTGAAAGCATATGCACCTCGTCGATTATATAAACCCTGTACCTTGCATCTGTCGGCGAATACTTTACCTCCTCAACTATCTGCCTGATACTGTCCACACCATTATTTGACGCAGCATCAATCTCTGCAACGGAAAGATTTGTTCCCTCAAGAATTGATTTGCAGGTCTGACACCGGTTGCAGGGATTACCGTTTTCAGGATTTTCACAGTTTATGGCTCTTGAAAAAACCTTTGCCACACTTGTCTTACCGGTACCTCTTGTACCGCAGAAAAGGTAGGCATGACCGATTCTGCCTGTCTTAACCTGATTGGAAAGCGTCCTTACAATCGGGTCCTGACCCTTTACATCAGAAAAGTCTGTCGGTCTGTGTTTTCTGTATAATGCCTGATACGCCATACTCTCTCCTTCCCGGATTACTCCTCGATAACATGTATTTCCAAATATTCAAAATCAATTTCTTCAATAAAATTGTCAGAGCTGAAGCGGCATTTATCAAATCTTTTAAAATCCCTGATATTTAAATCAAGCCATATCGGAGTTGATATATTCCACTCTTCACATGCCGCGGCAAGACCGTTGAGCACCTTGGTCGTACGCCTGATATCATCTCCGTTTTCATAAACCATATCCTTTATGAGATGATTTTCCTTCCAGATTTTTATCCACATTCTGAACAATTTTTTTACCATCCAAATATTAATTATATTTTTTTCGCTTCGTTTTGTCTTCAAAAAAAGTGTAAATGACAAGATACACCAGTCCTCCCCCGAGGAATCCCGCTATATGTGCAGCATTATCGGTCGACTCGCTGGCAAGACCCGAATAAATCATATAAACAGCCATAACAGCCAGTCGGTTAAAGCCGATCATATTAATTTTATCCCTGTTAAGAACCATGTACATGAGAATACCGCCCACAACCGAATATACTGCGCCGCTTGCGCCTATACTCTGCACATACTCATTAATCCTGTAATGATAAAATACCGAACCTATTCCTCCGATTATACCGCCGAGCATGTATATTGCAAAAAATTTCAGGTGACCTGTCATCCTTTCAAGTATTTCACCCGTAGCAAATAATACTATCATATTGCCGGCTATATGTCCGATATCCGCATGAAGAAACATTGCCGTGATAAAACGGTAATATTCGTGCTTCTCATATGCCTCCATCCAGGATACCGCGCCGGCATCAAGCCAGTCTGATATGCCAAGCAAATCTCCGAAGAGATTGATAAGCAGAAGCAGAAATACATTTACGGCAATAAGTCCTACCGTAACGTAAGGATAATTACCGTTTACCGTCTTCGGTACCGAAAACCTGCGGCTGCCGGCTGCATTTCCCCTTGAATAATCCTTATGTATTTTGTATTCATACTCAGGACCGGTATGTACATAAGCCCCTTCGGCTTTCATCTGTCTTGTACGCTCTTCGTTTTCGCGCTGCTGCTCCTCGGCCTTAAGCATGCTTATCATCGCTTCAATATCTTTTCTGAGACCAAGAAAATCCTCAGGCTGATTTTCATATACCACAACTCTGCCATATGTCTCATCAACTATCCAGTATGCATTTTGGCCGCCAATGCATTTTGCATCCTCCAGCCTTCCTGTCAGAAAAAGCGTCAGCAGATTGATACTGCTTTTAGTCGCCTTGTATGCTGCACTTATCTTATCCGTAAATACCGCATACAGATCAGCGTTCAGCATTTCCACGGCCTCTTTTTCAACCACGCATAAAATACAGGCTGATGTCTCGGTCTCAAGACTGTAAACGGACAGCCCCGGATAGTTTGTCTTTACCTTGAAAAGACCCCTGTCCTCAAGATATTTTTTTAACTTTACCTCTATCATTTATTTCCCTTTGACCTGATTTTTAATTTCTGAGCCTCGACAGTGATTCTTGTATCCCTGTCAACAGATTTTGTTATAAATGCATTGCCTCCCACAACCGAATTTGCTCCGATAACAGTATTGCCTCCGAGTATTGATGCACCGGCATATATAGTAACATTATCTTCAATTGTAGGATGTCTTCTTACACCCTTAAGCTTCTGACCGCCCGAGGTTGAAAGACCGCCCAGTGTTACGCCCTGGTAAATCTTGACATGTTCACCGATTATTGTTGTCTCTCCGATAACGATGCCCGTTCCGTGGTCAATACAAAAATATTTGCCTATTGTTGCTCCCGGATGAATATCAATACCCGTGCGTGAATGAGCGTATTCAGTCATGATTCTCGGAATAAGCGGTACGGAGAGATTGTAAAGCTCATGAGCCACCCTGTAAATCATTATTGCATAAATACCGGGATATGAATATATTATTTCATCATAGCTGTAGGCAGCTGGATCTCCTTCATAGGTTGCATACACATCAGTATTAAGATATTCCCTGATGCCCGGAATTTTTACAAGAAAGCATTCAGTTTTTTCCTTTGCGAGCTTCTCCGCTTTCTTCATATCCTCACCGTTTGTAAATGAATAAGCATATATCATCTGGCGCTCGAGATTATATTTGATTTCCTCAATAAGCTCTCCGACATAATATCTGATAAATTCGCTTTTAAGCCTTTTTGTTTCAAAATATCCCGGAAACAGCAGCTTTTTGACGGAATTGATTATACCCTCGATTACATCCTTGTCAGGCTGTCTGGCACTGTCGATTTTAGATATGTATTCACATTCCCTGTAGCTTTTCACTATGTTATCCACAAGCTCTGTGACTGTTTGTTCATCAAATTTATTATTATCTGCCATATTTGCCTCCGGTCAATTATTTTATGCCAATAACACTCAGTCTGTGAATGGCTCTTGTGCATGAAATGTAAAATGCACCTTTTTCCCTGTTGTTTTCCCTTAAATCATCAATATTGCTCTGTGTGGCGACAATTACTGCGTCAAATTCCATTCCCTTAGCAATAAATCGTGACATACAGCAGACTCCCCCGCGGTATCCGGCATTGCCCTCCGTAAGAAATACCATCCTGCCGGGCAGCTCACGATAAAGCCCGTACGCACTGCCCTCATCATCAAGCAGCACCGCAATATTCTTAAAGCCCTCCTCGAGGTATCTGTCAAGCTGTTTTTCAATCTCCTTAACCTGTCCGCCGGCATCATCGCACATTATTACATAAGGCGCCTCTCCGTGCCTTGCAAACGGTACCGATACTGCTTCCTCCAGAAGAAATCCGTTACAGAAATCATTTATTTCCACGGTCTGTCTGTAGGAGGTGGCGAGTACCCGGAGTTTTCGCTCGGGAAATATTTTCGTGATGGCCGTCAGCACGTCCTCCTGCTTTGTCAGCACCTGAAAGCGGTCACCGAGAATTGTCATAGAACAACCGAAAAGACATCTCATTGCTGCATACTGGAATACGGAATAATCCTGCATTTCATCAATTACAACGTGCTTTATGTCCTTGTAGCTCTTAGCTCCGTAAAGCTTGAGCTGAAGGTAAAATAACACCTGCAAATCCTCATAGCATACTCTTCCTTCCCCGTCCGAATACTGAGCGGCTCCCGGAAAAGCCTTATCGACTGTCTCAAGAAAATCCTTATAAATCTGAGTCACGTCTGCCACGGCAAAGCGGCTTATCAGCTGACGCTGAATGTTAAGCTGTATTTTTTCGCAGCGCTCCTTCCCAAAATTGCGCTTTGCTTCAGTCACATATTCATCCATGATAAAATATGCGATATTGTAAAATCTTTCATATGCAGGCAGACTTGAAAAATTGCCGTAAAACATTTTCTCAAGTCGCTGCGCCGTAAAGGTTATCTTCTCGTAATGAAAATCCCTGAATTCAATATTTCTGATAAACACATCATCAATATATGCTTCAAGCGCCTCAAAAAAAGCAATACTTGTTTTTAGGGCAATATTATATGAACGAAGCGAGTCGGGAGGACCGGACAAAATCACATCTGCCTGCATGGCCTTTGTTTCATGCTCTGACTCAAACAGCATAATCTCATCAACTATATCGTCCCACTGCCTGCTCGGTACATTATCCTCGCAAAGCTCGGGCATTATACCCGATACATAATCGCTAAATACCGTGTTGGGTGAAATTACAAATACATTTCCGGTATTAAGCGTTTTCTTCCTGTTGTACAGAAGCCACGCAAGACGATGCATTGCAACAACTGTTTTGCCGCTGCCTGCCCTTCCGTCTACCACAAGTATTTTTGACGTTGTATCGCGTATTATCTCATTTTGTTCCTTCTGAATTGTTGCGACAACCGGCTTCATACGTCCGGCAGATTCACCTGATAAAGCCTCCAGCAGAAGCTCATCCGATACTCTTACGTCAGTGTCGCTCATATATACAAGCCTGCCATCCTCTGTTTTATACTGACATTTTTCGAGTATTTCCCCGTTGTGTGTGATAATCTCCGTGACGGGTCCCGTAGTATCTGCAATGCTGTAGGAAGCCTCCCCCGGCTCATATTCATAAAACATAGAGCAGATCGGAGCGCGCCAGTCATATATCTTAGGCGAGTTGCTTTTGGTTGACCAGAAGCCCGCCGTACCAATATAAACAGGTATTTCCTTTTTCCCCTGAGGCTTAAACAATATCTTTCCGAAGTAAGGATTTTTTGCAAGAAAGCCCAGATTTCTCTTTTTTGTAAAATCTCCCTCCATCAGCTTAGTATATGAATTGGCGTAGTTCACGTTTTCCGAAAGCTCCATTACATCCATTGCGCCGTAATTTTCATTTATGTATGCCTTAAGCTTTTTGAGTGCAAGCTTTTCATCCTCAAGCTCGGAGGATATTTTATCATATTCCTCCCTGATTTCCTGAAGCACTTCCTCAAAATATGCATATTCCTTTTCCTTATCCATATTTATTCTTCCCTGATTATGATTATTTTCACATATACGTCAATTATCCCGTAAAGCTCACAGGCTCTGATGCCTGACTAAAAAATACCTCTTACAAGCGCATCCGTATCAAGCGTATTGAGATTAAACAGAAATAATATGTCGGTTGCACCCCATTCGTTCGCTGTTTTGGAAACGCCCCTCTTATAATATCTTGTGTCCAGTACCATTATCTCCTCATAGTGATTAACAAGGAACGGAATAAAGCAGTTTGCATAGCTGTCCTTAACTACCATAAGCTTTTTTCCGTTATTAACCTTTGAATTGGAAATATTGATTACCGGCCTGTTGCCGTCGAGGAAATAAGCATACTTATCCTTTGTTTTAAGGTGCTCCTCATTGTAAAGGCTGATGACCTCTCCTCCGGCAGTGACGCTGATTCCCGTCATGTCCGTGTTATAAACCCTGATAACATCCGGCTTCTGGTTAATTGTAAGCGCCTTTGAGTATACCGTTCCGTAAAAATCATCTGATATTTCCCTGATTTCAAATGATTCCTTCGGCACTGCCTGCAGTCCTTCCTCAGCGCAATACCTGGTATATGCAATATATGCCGCGTCAGTAGTCCAGTGGTGGTCAGTGCGGTAATACATCTGCTCTTTCAAGCTGCCGGTCTTTATGGCCCCATATACAGGGATTGTAGTCATATTAACCTTATTATAGTATTCATTAAGCATATCTGTCTGGGTAGTTTTAAAGCTTACATTTGACGGAAGCTTATCCTTATAAACAGTAACGGCAGTCGGAACAAGCATAAGCTTACAGTCCGCCGATACCCTGCCTGCCACCTTATTAAGCCTTTCGATAATATCCCCGGTATTATGCGGCTCCCTGAAAACCTCAATCAGGAAATCATCCTTACACAAATATACACCGTTATATTCCGTTTTGTTTAAAGCCTTCTGGCTGAGGCCGTAAATTTTCATAAACCCGCTTCTGAATATCACCTGGTCAGTCAGGTAATCGGTAAGCTTTGTCTGATAATCGCCCTGAATAATACTCTTCACCGTCGGCTTCTCAAAAGTAGTAAGATAACGATTCTCGTCCTCACTAAACTCCTTATCCTTCGCAACCGCACCAAGCACGGCGCAGGCAGTAAAGAAAAGAAGCGCAAAGGCCACTAAAATTTTATTGCAAATACTCTTCATCTGATAACCTCTGTTCACAATAATGCAGATAACTCCGCGCATGGACCCGGCGCCGTAAAATGCGCCCTGTTCAATTAAAATCTGAAATATAAAAACGGATTATAGCTGTCGGCAACAAGCATTGCCACACAAACCACCACAAGCACGCAGCCCGCTATCAGTCCCGTAACGGACATTACTCCCTCGACAAACGGCGTCTTTTCCGACTCCTTTATCTTTTTATATACCGGAGTGCTTATGATGATGCCGATAACAAGCACTACCAGATAATTACGAAGCTCGTACAGAAATCTTTTATCCGCAAATCCCTGCGCTCCGAAATAAAACACATCAGCCGCATAGCTTTTAAGCTTATTAATATCCTCTATTGCAAATATCATCCAGCCAAGCATAACTATAAAGATTGTATATATATGACTTACTACAGGTGAAAGCTTATTCAGAAGCTTTCCGGTAAACAGCTTTTCTATAATAAGTATTGCCCCGTAAAATAATCCCCACAAAAGATAATTCCAGGAGGCGCCGTGCCAGAAGCCGGTAAGAGCCCAGACAATTGCAATATTTATAATCTGTCTTTTAACGCCTTTTCTGTTGCCGCCGAGCGGAATATATACATAGTCCCTGAACCAGCCCGATAAGGTCATATGCCAGCGACGCCAAAACTCCGTAATACTCCGGCTTATATACGGATAATTGAAGTTTTCAGGGTATGTAAAACCCATCATGCCTCCCATACCGATAGCCATGTCGGAGTATCCCGAAAAATCAAAGTAAATCTGAAGCGTAAATGCGGCAAGTCCGAGCCATGCAAGCATAAAGCTCCTGTCATTTGCAGCAAGAACCGTATCCCATAATGAGCCCACCTGGTTTGCAATAAGTACCTTCTTAAAAATACCCATCAGAAATCTCACTGCGCCGTCGGTAAAGCCGTCAGGCGTAACCCTTCTGTTTTCAAGCTCATGACCGATATCCTGGTAACGTACAATCGGTCCTGCAACAAGCTGCGGAAACATACATACATATGTCATATAATTTATGAAATTGTGCTCCGCCTTAATATCCTTTCTGTAAACGTCTATTGAATAACTCATTGTCTGAAAAGTAAAAAAGCTTATTCCGAGCGGAAGCATGAGCTTAGGATCCCTTATTCCGGCATGAGTCATATCGTTGATTGTTGTGATAAATAATGAAAGATATTTAAAAATGCCGAGCAGTCCCAGATTGATGCACATTGAAATCACAAGGAAAATGCGCTGCTTTTTAATCTGTCCCTCAAAATGCTCAAGACAGCGTCCGTTTATATAATCAACAACCGACGAAAGCAGAAGCAGAGATATATAAACCGGCTCTCCCCATGCATAAAACATAAGACTGAAAACAAGCAACACAAAATTTTTCGCCTTTGCAGGGCTCACAAAATATATGAGCAGAAAAACCGGAAGAAAATAAAACAAAAACGGAATACCGGAAAAAACCATAATTCCCCTACCTCAACAGTTTATTGATGAAGTATGTCCGTAAAACGGTTTCCCGAACCGGAGTGTCATTCGTACATACTAAATCACATTACATTGTATCATTGAAAAATCAATTTGTAAAGAAAGCGTTGAAAGCTTTATTATTATTTAATTTTCGGTTTAACAAATAAACTGGCAAAATATCCGAAAATCAATGCCGCACTTACACCCACGGCGCTTGACTTAAAGCCTCCGATGAACACCCCCAACAGTCCCTTATCGTCTACTGCCTGCTTTACACCCTTCATAAGCGTATTGCCGAAACCAAGCAAAGGAACTCCGGCGCCCGAACCGGCAAATTTATAAAGAGGCTCATACAGCCCGAGAAAACCCATTAATGCTCCCGCACATACAACCAATACCATAATTCTGCCTGGGAGAAGCTTTGTGTGATCCATCACAAGCTGCACCAACGCACAGATTAACCCGCCAATGATAAATGCTTTAATATAATCCATACTGACTCCTTTATAAAACGAAATAATTTATCTGCTTTTATCTAAAGCTTAACCGCTTCAAGCATAATCGCATGGGCAATTCCGGGAATGGTTTTGCCCTCTTTAAAGCTTACGGGACTTAACAGTGCTCCCGTAGGCACAAATAAAATCCTGCGGTATATTTCTTCCTCCATGCATTTTAAAAGATAACCGCACAATAGGCTTGCGCTGCACCCACATCCCGAACCTCCGGCATGTGTATCCTGTTTTTCTTCGTCAAAAATCTTTTCGCCGCAGTCAAAATACCTGTCTGAAACATTTATTCCCTCTGCCAGCAGAAGGTCGGCCATTATCTTTGAGCCGCACGTACCGAGATCCCCGGTAACCACAAGGTCATAATCGGTAATCCTGCAGGAGGTGTCATTAAGATTTGCCAGAATCGTTTTGTACGCCGCAGGCGCCATTGCAGCACCCATATTTGATGAATCCTTTATGCCGTAATCTGTAATAATACCCGCCGTATAGCCTGTAATCGCGACACCCACACGCCCCCTTGTCCACGGGAGCTCTTTAGCGTAAGCCCTCTTCCCTGTCACAACCGCACCGCTTCCCGTAACGGTATAACCTGCCGTCAGACTGCGCCACTCTCCGTAATCAAGAGGTGCCCTGAACTGCTTCTGTGCCCCCGCAAAATGACTGCTTGTTACTGACAGGCATATATCGGCGCTGCCTCCTGCAATCATTGAGCCGGCAACTGCCAGTGACTCTCCCATCGTGGAGCAGGCTCCGTAAAGACCCAGGAACGGAACATTAAACTGGGATACTCCGAAGGTTGTCGCCATAAGCTGTGAAAGCAAATCACCTCCTAAAACCATATCAATGTCGGACTGTCTGATTCCCGCCCTTTTTACCGCTCCTATACAGGCTTTATTAATAAGGTTGCTCTCACCCTCCTCCCAGGTCTTCCCTCCAACAAGAGGATCATTTACTATTTCATCAAAATACATGCCGAAAGGACCTTTGCCCTCCTTGGCTCCCACAATGGAGTATCGGCCAAAAATCACAGGTGCGTCGTCAAACACTACCGTCTGTTTTCCTATATGTCTTGCTCCCATATTGCCTCCAACAATTATTTTTTATATAAGTATTGCCATTTTTCTGTCCGGTAAACCGCACTCTCATAACGTAATAAAGACATAAAAGATGTCATTATATATTCATTGGACTCAAAAAAATTTCAAAATACATATTCTGACAGAAATTAATATTTATAAATAATTGTTTATGTTTATTTTTATTTTGTAATATGATATACTGATATATAATAAACGGATACTATACTCTGAAAACTGAAATTAATATAAGAAAAAAAGGAGTTATTATGAAAAATAAGGGATTTACATTAGCAGAGCTGTTAATTGTAGTTGCAATTATTGCCGTTCTCGTTGCCGTATCCATTCCGATTTTTTCCGGTCAGCTCGAAAAGAGCAGGGAAGCAACCGACCTTTCGAATGTAAGGTCAATGTATTCTCAGATTATGTCGGTAGCCATGACACAGTCAAAGCCGGACGAAAACAGCGGCATTACAAGAACAGGCACCAGAGGCAGTTATGTCTATAAAGGTTCAGTCAAATTAAAGCAGACTGAAGACGGCTGGCAGACTGCGCTTCCTATTGCCATCGGAGATGTCCAGTCTGAAAGCACGGAGGACGGTAATCCGCCTGACCCTGCTCGCTGGGTAGGAAAGCCTGAGGCAGAGGGAACATGTGAGATAACATATTCGGAAAAAGGCGGTCTTGTCATCTCGTGGAACGGTGAGACTCCGAATAATCCTACAGGAGGTGCCGAGCCTACAAAACCTGTAAAGCCGACTCAGGCTCCTTCTTCACCTACAAACACGCCTATGCCTACAAATGCACCAACCAACACGCCTACACCTACAAATGCACCAACCAACACGCCTACACCGACAGAATCAAAGCAGATAATCTCCTTTGAAACAATCGGCGGCAAAACCGGTGTCTGGACCGGTGCCGGCAACGGCTTTGACAGTACTAAAACAACAAGAATGGGAACTGCTGAGATAGTTACATTAAAGCCGAATACATTATACAGTATCACATATTCAATACCTGATGATGCAGATGCCGCATATAAAGTTTATATGGGTACAAATCTGTATTCAAAACCGGACTGCAAAGTGAATATTGAAGGCGGTAACAATATTTCTCTTCCTGCAGGAGGTACTATTACCAAAATAAACAGCGGCTGGGCCCAGGACTTTATCACAAATGTCAACGGTACAAAGACAGTTACCGCAACCTTTAAAACAAATGATGCTAATATTTATTTTACTGCAAACTTTAAAGCAACTAAAAATAATGCAGAAGTTAATTTTAACAATGATGCGGTTGGAAAAGCAATAGTTGAAGGCTCAAGCAAATCTATTGTCATTACGGAAAAATAATTAACAAATCATTTTAAAATGTGATTTAATAAAATAAGCAGCCCTGGGATATGACACAAAGTAAGATTTGTATCATGTCTCGGGGCTGCTTTTTCTTATCGAAATATTTCAAACCCGCTCATACGGTCCCCATACTGATTTGCTGCGACCCATTGTTACACAGTGATTATACCACGTGCCGCCCTGCATAGCGGAGAATAATTTATTCTTTGGGCTGTTTATCAGGCTGTCCCTGTGCTATAATAATACTATATCTGCCTGTATGACGGAGGTTATATGGATATTCTAAATTTCAGAAAAAGAATCGCCGCAATTTATGTGTCATCATGCTTTGTAATTCTTCCGCTTTTTTTCTATGATAAATATTTTAATATTTCACGCGAAAAGTGGCTTTGCTTTATGGTTTTGTCAATAACATTATTCCTGTGTATTCTCGGTTCGTTTATATTTGATAAGGGCGACTGGAATATAAACGGCTGCTTTTCCCTTAAAAACATAACTGACTGCGCCTTTTTGTTTTTTATTGTAGTGAATCTTATATCAACTGTTTTTTCAGACTACACAAGCTACTGTATTTTCGGTCACATTATTGCCAGATATAACGGTCTTACTAATCTGATCTTTTATTTCCTGATTTATATTATTATCAGACAGTATGTTACCGACGGCAAAGGTCCCGCAAATCTTTTTGTGGCAGTAGGAAGCATTGTCAATATATTTGCCCTATGCCAGTATTTTACCCTTGATTTGTTTTATATGTATAAGGAAGCCTCCGACCGCAGCGTGGAAATAATGTTGTCCCCGATTGGCAACAGAATTACTTATTCCGGCTATCTGAGCATATTATTCGGATTAACCCTTGTGCGTTTTCTTCAAAGCAAAAAAACAGGTGCAGGGCTTTATTATATCGTCGCAACCGCATTGATTTTTGCGGGCGGATACGCTTCAAACTCTGACTGCTTCTATCTCGGTATTGCGGGAGCGGTCATTATAACGGTCTTTGCAGGAGGACTGGTTATAAATGATTTGTACCGCATATGTCTGAGCCTTATGATGGGCAGCGGTGCACTTATGGTCATGTCCTATGCAGGAAGCACCCTGAAATCAAGGGGTCTTGCCATAAGAAGCAGCGAGGGCTTTACCCTTTATCTTGAAAGTAACCCCCTTTTCTGCGTGAAAATATTTGTTATTTCTGTCATTGTAACAGTTCTTGTTTATATTATCGGACGTCTGCGAGATAAAAATGCTCCCCTGCTTTCCGGCCTGAGTCTTAAAATCTTTCGCATAACAGTCACGGCCGCTGCCGTTGCACTCATTATTAAGCTTGCATTAATGTTTCCTTTTGATAATCAAATGGGTAATAAGAGAGGCTTTATCTGGAATATCGCAATAAAGGATTTTATCGGTATGAACCTTTATAACAAGCTGTTCGGCTATGGACCGGAGACAATTTATGAAATATATAAAACAAAATACCATAATGATTTTGTCACTGTTGCCGGAAAATTCTTCGATAATGTTCACTGTGAACCGCTGCAATATCTTGTCACATCGGGAATTTTCGGGCTCGCAGCCTATCTTATGCTGCTAATAAGTCTCGGAATCAAACTGATAAAGCTTGAGAATTATGATAAAGAAAGCTCCCTTTACCTTGCTCCCATATGCGCTTATTTTCTTCAAAGCACGGTAAATATTGCGCAGTCGGCTACCACTCCGCTTTATTTTGTAATAATTGCCCTTGCCGCAGGTTATATTCGGAGCAGGGAAGCAAAAAAGGAGAACACCTTAAAATGTTCTCCTAAAAATATACTTTAATATTCAATTTTTAATACACTGCATTATCAACACGGTAATTAAATATATTCATAATCGGTATTTATTCTTCTTAACAGCTGCAGAAGCTCGTTACCGAATGCTCTCGCATTATCCTGGTTTTTAAACGGTTGCAGATGCGTAATCGCATCAAAGGTTGCAAATCTGCAGTTTCTGATATACTCCTCGGAAAACCATTCTGCCTGAAGCTCACCGTTCTTCCTGTCGTATATTACAAAAATACCCTGCTCACCGTTTACTATTTCTGTCCTGTGTGCCACCGAAGCGCCGGAATCATACACGGTTTTTCTGATATATTTCGCCATGTCTGCGGACACTCTTGCAAAGTGCGCATAGTAGCCGGCCTTTTCCTGAATATATCTGATAGCAAAGCTTCCCAGCCAGCTCTCATCAAGACGACCGTCATTTTCATTTTTCGAAACAACCATAACAACAGGGAAAGCTCTGTCTTCCGACAAAATAAGCTCCCGAAGCAAGTCAGCCTGACGTTCGTTAAGGATACAGTGGATGCCGCCGCACTCCCAAACATCCCTGACGCCGATCTGAGTTGCAATCTGCCTGTAAAAACGAGGGCAGCTGAACATATGCTGTACCTCGGATTTTTCGGTTTCATTACTTCTGTAATATGTGAAACCGTTTGAGACCTTAAGACGAAGCTGACCATTCTTTGCGGGAAGCAGGCTCGCCTTTGTTTCCCAGATACGTCCGGCATATTTTTCATCAATATGACTGGCCGTAATTTTAAATTTGTAATTCTCAGATTCGCAAAGCACCTTTATTCTGAAGCCGAGCTTTTCGATATCCGTATTTCTCGGAGCCTCAGGTATTTCCAGATTCACGCCCTGAAATTTATTGAATAACCAGGAATAAATCGTATTTACGGCATACAGAAAATTCTTTTCCTTATTATCTTCTTTTGTTTTAAGTATTACATCTGCCTTGAAGGTATACATAAATTCCGGCAGGCGAAGGTCATATCTGCCGACTTCATCATCGATATTATTGCCCTGGCGGCGACCGTACACGTCATTGTCGTCAAGAATCCTTGAAACATTTTCATCATGGAAGATAAAATCATTCAGTACGGCAACTATTGTATTAACATTTATTTCCGACTTACCCGGTCTTGAAACAAGTGCAAGAATCAGGTCCTCACGCTTTGTCTTAAAAATCCTTTTCGGGAAATTATCAACTCTTGTATCATTATTAAAATATTCAAGAAGCTCCGGATAAAGGTCAGTACTCTTCATCTTGATTCTGAAATGAGCCTTCATCATGCCGGCCCAGTTTTTCTCATGATATAAATCATGTCCCAGATTTTCGAAAAGAGTTACTATCGACTTATCGCAAAGCTCCAGTGTTGCAAGAATTGTATTAAAATATCTTGAGCGGTCTGCCTTATCAGCCCAAAGGTCATCACCCTTGTACTTCATGTCATGCTCAATTTCATGCCAGCCCTCAAAAAATACTGTTTTAAGCTGGATTTCAAAGGTGTCGTCAATATAATACTGCCAGGTTTCATCGGAAATCATATTTACAAGCTCCTCGGGAAGCTTGAACACACCGTTCATCTTTGTCGGCTTAAATTCCTCGCTGGAATAATCGGTCAGACTCCATTCCGCCTTTCCGAAAAGCTTTTCCAGAAGATTTCTTACAATTTTTAAATCGTCCTCAAAATATACGTCTATACGTATACCCACGAGATCCTGTATTTTTTTATCTTCGTTATAGCATTTTCTTTTATATTTTCTCGCAAGCGAATGATGTGTCTTTATTCTGGAAAAAACCTGATGGTAAAGACCGCATTTTTCAAGACATTTGTCAACTGTATCACGTAGTGTAATTTCAACTGTTTTCGGAACCTTTATCTTCTCCTTAAGCTCCGCCTCTGTAAACTCATATTTCATTACTAATCCCCTCGTATCAATAATCGCCGGCATGACTTTTACTCACCCTGCCCGCTACAGGATGACCGACTCCCGCACAGTCAAACGTCATTCATTCGGCTAACCGCCTGTCAGCGGCATCTTTCTTTAATTTTATTCTATAATCCGGGACAGCTCGTACGTCCCATCCTCTCCCGTAATTATATATGTATCCTTATCAAGCTGTGTCAGGCTTCCCGTAAGCGATGATTTATCCTTAAATAAAAAAGTCGCTTTCTGACTTTCATATTCATAAATAAAAGGAATGACGTTATCCTCTCCCTCTTTTTTAAAAAATCCGGATTTTTCATTTTTCAAAAAATCCATATGGCCATATGACGCTTCATCCTTTTTCACGATAAAGCTTCCGCTGAATATCACACCGGATAACTGACCCTCCGCGTTTGTCGGAAGCGGTACAATGGTTTCGTCATTATCGCCCTGTTCCTGTCCCTGCTCCGTACCGGGCTCCTTGGCCGGCTCCCCCTGAAGGGTATCACAGGCCATACAAATCAGACCCGTCAGGCAGATACAAAGCATCAATATTATTTTTTTCATCTAAATCCTCTCTTACGTTAATTGAAATAACAAAACCCGGGTTACACCTGTTTCATAAGCATACTTAGTAATTTTATCACACTTTAACGTTATTGCCAATATGGTTTGGCAGAATTAACAATTTGTCCACATTATATATAATGCATTATGTGACTGTAAATGATAAAAAAATCATCCATTAATTCCTTTGACAAGAAAATTCCCTGTTCCGCCATTTCTGCAGCGGTACAGGGAATTTGTTGCTGATTTATCTGCCCGCCGCCTTACCGGCAATAACACAGATAATATATACTGCCAGGTCTGCCATTACTATTGTGGCCCCGACAGGTGTGTCGAGAAGTATTGCTGCCAGAATTCCGATTAAGGTGCAGACAGTGGAAATTACCGCTGCCAGTATCACTACCCTTTTAAAGCAGCCGCTGAGTCTCATGGCGGATAATGCCGGAAAAATCACAAGCGCCGATATAAGAAGTGAACCCACAAGATTCATTGCAAGTACAATAATAACTGCTGTTATTACTGCTATCAGAGTATTATATGTTCCGGCTCTTTTTGTTGTAGCCTTTAAAAAATTTTCATCAAAGGTTACTGCAAATATTCTGTTATAAAAAATTATAAATACCGCAATAACCGTTAAAGATGATATTATGCAAAGCAATACATCTGACGACTTTAGCGTAAGGATTGATACCGAGCCGAACAGTGTGGAGCATATATCCCCCGTCACGTTGGCCGAGGTGGAAAATATGTTCATAACCATATATCCGACCGCCAGAGCACCGACTGATATAACCGCTATTGCCGCATCGCCCTTTAAAATCGCATTACCGGTTTTGGAAAGAAGGAAAACGGCGCACACAATTGTAACACCCATCACGAAAAACATGTTTCCCGTCATATTCAGTACAGTTCCGACAGCCATGGCTCCAAATGCCACATGTGAAAGACCATCGCCTATAAATGAATATCTCTTAAGCACAAGCGTCACTCCCAGAAGTGCCGAACAGAGTGAAATAAGAACCCCGACGACAAGTGCATGGCGCACGAAAGGAAATCCGAGAAAATAAATTAAATTGTCAATCATTATCTTTCCCTCCACAGGCTTGATATTTCCGTTTCCTTATAAGCAGCCTTTGTGCCAAAAAAGAAATCCGTTCTTCCAAGAAACATTACATGTGTGGCAAATTCATCGACGGCAGCCAGATCGTGACTGACCATTATCACTGCTGTTCCGTTTTTATTAAGCTTTGAGACAATTTCATAGAAATTCTCTGTTGCCGCCGGATCAAGACCCGCAACGGGCTCATCTAAAAGAAGAAGCCTGTCCGTACTGCAGAGCGCTCTTGCCAGCAGAACCCTCTGACACTGTCCTCCCGAAAGATTCCTGAAGCAGCATTCCCCAATATCCTCTATTCCGAGAAGCTCCATCGCCTTTTGGGCCCTCTGCCTGTCAGCCTTTGAATAAAAAAGTCTGAATTTGTCGGCGGAGGCCAGTGTACCCGTTAATACGATTTCCTTAACGGTTGCAGGAAAATCTTTCCGGACAAATGTGTTCTGAGGCAGATATCCGATGCCTTCCTTTATGATTTCGTCAGAAAAAACCAGCTGACCGTCAAGCTCCCTGTTTAAACCGAGTATTGTCTTAATCAGCGTACTCTTTCCCACACCGTTCTCCCCGATTATACAAAGATACATACCCTTATCCACATTAAAAGTAATATTTTTTGCCACAACTTCATTTCCGTAGCCTACTGCCAGATTTTTACAACTAATTAAACTCATATTCCACCACTATTTATTAAATGCCTCATTAAGTACCGAAAGATTGTACTCCATCGCCTTAACATAACTATAACCGCTTTTCTTCCCTTCGGAGGATATGCTCTGCATTGAATCAAGCACGAAAATCCTGCCCGAACCGGCTCCCGCTGCCGAAATAATCGAATTGGCAAGCCTTTTATCGGAATTTTCTAATATAAACACATTTTTATGCTTACTTTCATTAAGTTTGTCCGCCAGATATGTAACTGTACGGAAATTTGCCTCGCTGTCTGAGCTGCAGCCTGAAAATGCCGCATAATACTTAAGTCCAAGACTGTCCGCCAGATATGCAAAAGGAAATCTGTCTGCAACGATTATATAGTCATCAATCTGCAAAGCCAGATCACTGTATTTACCTTTCAGCTCCTCAAGCCTTGAAATATAAGTCTCCGCATTTGGCCCAAAGTCGTAAAGCTCACCGTATTTTGAAGATAAAACATCCCTGATTGCCTTTGTAAAGATAATTGCATTGTCGACGCTTAGCCACACATGCTCGTCAGGCTCCTCATCATGGCTGTGCTCATCCTCATCTTCCTTATGATGATGGCCGAATATACTCTCCTGCATTCCCTCAACATGCTCCTCGTCAAGTACTCTTTCTCCAAGCACCTCCAGAAGGTTAATGACTGTTCTGTCTTTTTTACTGCCCTCGCATAAAAGAGCTTCATCTATCCACCTGTCAGCCTCTCCTCCCACGTAGATAAGCACATCACAGTCAATTATTGCTGCAATATCCGACGCAACCGGCTGATAACTGTGAAGGTCTGTTTCGCCGTTTAATATAAGCTTTATATCAAACCTGTCCTTTTCATCGCCGAGCACATTAATCAGCCAGTCATACTCCGGATAAATGGAGCATACGATAAGTGGTCTGTCCTCATCACGTCTTTTACTGCAGCCGCATATTGTCATGACAAAGGTTACTGCCAGCAGACATGTCAGTAATTTTTTTAATAAACTATGCTTCATATTAAATATTCGCACAAACGACACCTGTCCATATACTTTTCAAATATAATTAATTAACCGCAGACTTTATAAGCTGTCGCCGAAAAATTATATAAGCCGTAAATGAACTGCCTCCGCTTTGGCGCAATAATCTCCTTTACCGTAAAAGTGCCAGACATTCCCTGCAGGTTCCCAGAAGAACCGAGCCCTCGCACTTAATCCTGAATCCATGGTCCTCAAAAAGATGACCTGCAATTTTATCCATGAAATCGCATTCAAGATGAATGATTCTTCCGCATTTCTCACACTGAAGATGAAGATGGTTGTGACAGTCATCATGCTTTGTAACACACTGGTAGACCGCACTGTCCCTGTCGGATGTTTTATATCTGATAATCTGTCCTGCCTCGCTCATCTTTTCAAGATTTCTGTAAACAGTTGTCCTGTTGGCACTACAGCCGCAATCTTCAAGATAGTTAAGTATGTCTGAGACGCTTACCCGTCTTTCGGAATTGTTTTCCAGATAAGCAGCAATTACTGATTTGCATTTAGTATTATAATTCTTCCTGTTGTCCTGCATGTTGATATCCGTTTCATCTGAACATTAATTTGCAACTGTGTTGCATTTTTGTATTATAAACAAGTATCATCTCTTTGTCAAGCAGATAAATAAAAATACGCATACATATCATTATCTGCTTTTAATGATTTTTCAGATAAACCCGACGCATACGATACTTACCTGTATACAAGGTCATACGGTTATATTCAGAACCTGATATTCTTGACATTTTTTTTAAATAATCATACAATATACTTAATTTACTGATTTAAGTAATACGAAATAATAATCCGTAAATACGGAAGAAAGTGAGATAATATGAAACAAAAAGGTACTAAGAAAATTGTTATTGTACTTATTATTCTGCTGATAGTCGGAATCGGTGCGATAGGCGGCATCGTAGCTTCGCTTGCAAACAGCGGTTCATCAGGAAAAAGTCATATTGCGGACAATAGTGATGACGATGATGAAGATGATGACGATGATGATAACAATGTTACCCCGGGCAGCGGTGAAAACGATCCTTCGCCAACCGCAACTCCTGCACCGACAAATACGCCTGTGCCTGAGGAGAACGGCTCCTTTACACTTATGGTATACCTTACAGGTTCAAACCTTGAAACAGGCGGCAGCCATGCCTCAAGACAGATTAAGGAAATTCTTGCTGCCAATTCAAGCAAAAATGTAAACATTGTCATTCAGACAGGCGGTTCGACAGTCTGGCACTATCCGGGAGTTCAGGGCGGCAAGGTTCAGCGTTTCCACGTTGAGAACAAAAAGCTTGTTGAGAAAAAGAATCTCGGAAAGATTCAGATGTCTAAGGCCTCCACACTTTCGGATTTTATTTCCTGGTCAAAAAAGACCTATCCTGCCGACCGATATGCAATATGCCTTTTTAACCATGGCGGAAGCGCAACCGGCGGATACGGTAATGATGAGCTTTTTAATATGAAGTCAATGTCGCTTGACCAGATGGATAAGGCCTTTAAAGACGGCGGAGTACACTTTGACTTTATCGGCTTTGACTGTTGTGAAATGTCAAATATCGAAACGGCATACATCCTGTCAAATCATGCAGATTATCTCGTAGCCTCTGAAAGTGTTTCATATATTTATTACGGCTTCCAGTACACGGAATTTATCAATAAAATTGTTGACAATCCAAAAATTGACACACTTACGATATGTAAAACCATTGCAGATGAGTTTGCAAAGGCCAATGACCTTCTGAAAAAGAGCTTCAGTATGGCCACACACACTATTGCAGTTACCGACCTTTCAAAGGTTGCTCCGCTTTACAAGTCAATGGTTTCATTCATGACGGAGCTTGACGGATACCTGCTTGACGGAAAAAGCAGCACCAATATCGCCAACATAAGATACCATGTCAAATATTACGGTTCACCGAATTCAGAGCTGATTGATATTAAAGATTTTGCCGAATTGTGCAAAATTAAAGCAACAGATGACGTATTAAAAAAGCTTGGAAATGCAGTTGTATATAACAAGACCGATATCAAAAAATCCTGCGGTCTGGGAATGTACATGCCATACAACAATCTCTCCGTTTTTGCGTCGACCTATAATTCCATTAAGGGGTATTTTAAAGACAAGGGATATCTTAAGTGCTTATTTGATATGGCAAACATGATGGCTTATAACAGTACTGACAGCGCCGACCGTAAATATTCCTGGTACGATGCCTCGATAGGAAAGAAGGCAATGGCAAATGTAACTCCTATCAGCACCGGCAATAAAATTGATTTTACCCTGAACAGTGAAGGCGTTTATGAGTACAGTCTTGCAAACGGTGTGGCTTATAAGCTTGCCGACTGTGCCGAGCAGGTTTATCTTGATCTGGGCAACAATACGCTTTGCTATCTCGGAAAGCGTGATACAACCTTACAGGAGGTAGGCTCCGTAAAGCTTAACTACGACCGCACCTGGTATACAATTAACGGCAAACTCGTTCCCGTAGTTTACCAGGGACGTGACCAGAAGATAAACGGTGACCAGTATACATATTCATATATTCCTGCTGTATTAAACAAAAAATCCGGCGTTGAAGAATCTGTTTATCTTGTAGTTACCTTTGATTACGGAAAAGCAGACGGTAAAATTGTCGGATACCAGCTTCGAAACAGTCAGTTTGATACTCTCCAGCAGTCTGCCAACAGCTTTGAGATTGGTGATTCCATTACCATTAATTATCTTTATACTGATTACAACTTTGGCTCAATTACAGAGAAAAAGACAAATAATACAATTACCTTCAACGGTACTCCGATTGAGCTTAAAACCATGAATCTTCCTGCCGGCTACACCTACTATTACAGGAAACAGCTTCATGACTACTTCGGACGTACATATCACTCAACGCTATTAAAGGGTAATACATAATCAGAAATTGTTGTTAATTATTACATATAACGTTATTTAATCAAAAAAGGGAAGCCTGTTAATTCAGGCTTCCTTTTTTGGAATCATAATATATTGTCATAAACTGATATCTGTGTATTACGGTCTTATTTCAAGCCTTACGCATCTTATATCAGACATAATACCATAATTAAGTCCGCTGATTCTTACACCCAGTTCCTTTTCAAGCTTGCCGAAGCACTCAAAAATGTTTCTGTTTTCAATATCTCTTACAAGCGCTTCATATGTCACAATATCAGAGCAGTGGATTTCGATAGGCGATAATCCGTTCATATATCCCTTGTATATCATTTCCTCCAAAACACCCGTGTCATAAGAAGTCAGCTCATATCCATTGTAAAAATAATAATTATATTTCTTTCCGTTACATGAAGGAATTTCATATTTTATATCCGTTATATGGTCTGCATCCAGCGTTTCCTGACTGCAGAGAAAATAACCGTATGTCTTCGTATCCTCTTTTGCCTTAGGATCACACCATGTAACATCAAGTCCGTAATATTCATCATCAAGCTTAACAATATTCCATGCATGACCCTCACCCTTTGACCGGCCCGTCACGTAAATTGTATCAATGCCCGCCGACATATAAAGATACTGGATTGTTTTACTGTAACCCTCGCAAAGGGCAAGCTTTCCGGTGAGCGTTCCGTAAATCGTGCATGATAAATCAAACTGGCGGTCATTTTCTACATTGCCGGCAAGATATTTCTCATAGCTTACCGTGTCATAAGAAGTGTACTCCACAATATAATCAAAAATATAAAGAGCCTTTTCGTAATCGCCCATACCCAGTGCAGGCGCCAGTAACGCATCCTTTATACCGGCCACCTTTGAAATCATGTTTATCGTATCTTCCTTAGAAAACAAATATTCGGGAATACAGTCGGTAATTTTATTTTTTTTCGTATAAACATTACAGTTACCGCTTACCCAGAACAGCTCAGGATAATCATTTTGAATACAGTTAAATATCTTCTGGAGTTCCTCCAGCTCATAATCATACTTATTTATGTCAATTCTGTCTGCAAATGACAAAAAACCCGACAAAAGCAAAGTATACGCTTCTTTTTCAATCTTATCAAGCGTGGTATATGCATATCTGCCGGCATCCTTTATCATAAAGTCCCTGACTGACGGGTCTACATCCTTCATGGAATATATCTTCGCGTCGGGTAAATCTGCTATACTTCCGTTAATTGTGGGAATCACATAATCCTTCACTATATTATAAAGCATAAAGCCGCATGCAAGCACACATAATAAAATTGTAACGGTTGATATTCTTGATTTCATGTTTTTTACGAAATTAACGTACCTCCGAATTTTATTTAAGCTCGTTAATTGCTTCTGCGGTCATATCATAATCTGCCTTAACCGTATCAAGCAAAGGAGTAATGTCAATATTCGGTTTTCCGCCGCGGAGAGCCTCGGTAAGCGCACCAGCCGATTTTCCAAGCTCGTCAAGACTGAGATTTGCACATACGCCCTTAAGATTATGTACCTCTCTGAAGGCCTTCTCATAATCCTCTTCCTCAAGGGCCTGCTTAATAGATAACATCCAGTCGTAGTCGGTAAATTTTACAAGGAATCTGATTATTTTGGCGTCGTCGCGCAGACGACTTAATACGCTGTCATAATCACCCTTCATCTTCTCATATGTACTTCTTAAATCCAATCTGTTATTCTCCTTTTTGACAATTCAGAAACAAAAACAGTAATGACTTAATTTATCATTACTGCACATGAATGTTCCCAGCGGGAATCGAACCCACAACTAGCGCTTAGGAGGCGCTTGTTATATCCATTTAACTATGAGAACAGGTATATAATTTAAGACCCTTGAAATATTGTTTGTGGAGTTTCAATAAATTATTCCGTTACACAATTAAAAAAATCAACTGTTTATTTCAGTGCTGATAATTGGCCGTTTTGAAAGTAAACCCACATAAATCCTTTTATTATTCCGGATGAATACATAATCCGGGAATAATATCCGTTAAAAACAATTAGATTCGAGAGTAGTATACACCATTTACGATTGTTTTTCCAGCATTATTTTACGATATAATATAGAAAATACCGGTCGAAAATATAATAATTTTGTCTTTTTTAACAAATATCAATTATCACTAATGGGAAACATGAATTTATTGTCAATATTATTGCATTTATTACAAAAACCAGCGGTGTATCGGCTGTTTATCGGGTTTTACGGCTTACCCTGCCCTGAAGCCATATTACTCCCCTAAACCGTCTTCCCGCAACAGCTTCTCCCACCAGGTCCGCCTCATTAATACATACATCAAATATCATTCCGTTGCAAAGCAGCTTCATTCTGATTATTTTTTCCATTAAAATTTTATTTTCATAATAATCAACCTGAAGAATTATTCCGACGATTTTATAAAGCTCAGCTTCCATTCCGTGAGGTATGAGCGACGTTTCTACTATAGAAAACACATCCTCTCTGTTGTTTACCCTGTTTCCAATCTGCATATATGTGTCGATTTCGGCAAGTGTAAGCTTTTCCACAGCCTCTTTTTCACCTGCCCTTGCCTCGGCTATCATCTTTGCAAAACTTTTAATATCCTTCCCCTTCTGAACGTCAATTACTTTATCACTATTGGTTGTTGGCAGTAAAATCACACCCTCCGTAGACATTCCGGAAAGATATACCGAAGAAACCGAAGGCTCCAGCGTATCTCCCTCACCCATTATTTCCGCAGGATTGTTTATCTGGAAAATAAGTGAAACGCCGAGACGATTATCCTCACACAGACCGGAAAAGGACAAAGAACCTATTTTTCTGTCAATGTAGACCATTTCTCTGGTACTTTCAAATCTTCCGTCTAAATAAGGAAAATAATTATCCATATGAAATTTTTCCTTATCATCCAGTGTTCCGCATATTTTAAGTCCTAAACCCGGAGCATATTCTGTTGAATATTCCGCGTAAAGATTATCATATGTTTCCTTGTTTGCCACCATTTTTTTTGTCATAGGACGCGCCACTACGCTTCCGAGCAGAATTTCCTCCTGCTCCTTTGTCCTAAGCTTTGAAAAACCTATGCTTCTTAAATAATTATGCATTTATTTGTCTCCAATATATTTTGAAAGAGGATTACTCTTTGTAATTGCCTCATCAAGAACAATCTTTTCATTTTCCGAAAGCTTGATAAACGGCTTTCCGTTAATTACTTCTTTAAGATAAGAATAACATCCGTCACTATTATGCATGGAGGTAAGTATAAATCCGTTATTATTGTCATCAAGCAGACAAAGCGAATAAGAAAGCTTCCCTCCCATAGAATCAAAGGCATCAAATTTTGTAATGGCGAATTTGCAAAAGCCTGCCTTTTTTCTATCATCAAGAACAGCGACCTTGCTTCGAAGTGTTACGTTTTCTTCGGTTATCTCATCCATTTTTGTAAATATCTGTATAAACTTTTCCTCAAGGCTCTTTCCGTTTGCGCCCTTAATAAACCTTGAATATACATTTGACAGTCTGTTTACTCTGTTTAAAAGAACAAATACAAGAACAATAAGTGCAAAAATAAATACAAACATGCATATAAATAATATATCAGTATTTAGTCCTATTCTTTCTAACATTAAGCTTCTCCTTCAAGTTGCGCAATGATTCTCTCAAGCTCATCCAGTGAATAATATTCGATTTCGATGCGTCCTTTTCCCTTTTCGGTCGGTTTGATTGTAACCTTTGTGCCAAGCACCTGCTTTAAATCCTCTTCAACCTTCAAATACTCCGCATCCTTTGCTGCCGGTTTTACATCCTTTTTATCACTCTTTATTACTTCCGAAGAAGCCTTTTTAACAAGCTCCTCAGTTTCACGTACGCTTAGCTTGTCATTGACGATTCTGTCCGCAAGCTTAACCTGCTTCACACCGTCAGCCACGGAAAGCAAAGCTCTGGCATGACCGGCTGACAGTTTATTGTCTATAACCATCTGCTTAACAGGGTCTGAAAGCTTTAAAAGTCTGAGAGAATTTGTAACGGCTGTTCTGCTCTTTCCAACCCTTTCAGCCACAACATCTTGTTTTAAATCATACTCATCTATCAACTTCTGGTATGCGACAGCTTCTTCAATAGCATTCAGGTTCTGTCTCTGGATGTTCTCGATAAGTGCGATTTCATATACCTCTCTGTCAGAAAGCTCCTTAATTATTACAGGCACCTCCGTAAGTCCGGCAAGACGTGCGGCACGCCATCTCCTTTCGCCCGCAATAATCTCGTAGGTGCTGCCTGTCTTTCTGACTACGATAGGCTGAATGATGCCGTGTATCCTGATTGATTCGGAAAGCTCAGCCAGAGCCTTTTTGTCAAAAACAGTTCTTGGCTGATCCTTGTTCGGTTCAATGTCTGATATTCTAACGGATGTTTCACGTGAAACATTTGAATTTTCTCTTGCGGTTTCAACAAGTCGTGAATCAATTTTTTTTGATATGAGTGAATCAAGACCTCTGTTTAAAGCTTTACGTGCCATATATTATTTCCTCTCTAATCAAGTGCTATAATTTCTTTTACAAGATTTCTGTATGATTCTGCTCCGACGGAACGTGTGTCATAATAAATGATAGGCTGTCCGAAGCTCGGTGCCTCTGCAAGTCTTACATTTCTCGGTATAACAGTATTAAAGATATGTCTGTCAAGATTATCCTTGACGGTTTCTACAATCTGTATGCTGAGATTTGTCCTTCCGTCAAACATTGTAAATACGACGCCGTCAATTTTAAGTCTTGGATTAAGTCTCTCCGTAACAAGGTCAATTGTATGCATAAGCTGTGCCAGACCCTCGAGTGCATAATACTCACATTGAATCGGTACTATAACCGAGTCGGCACAGGAAAGTGCATTAAGTGTAAGTGTATTGAGCGAGGGAGGACAGTCAATAATGACATAATCATATGTATCTCTTACTGTAAGCAGATGAGATTTAAGAATAAACTCCTTGTTCTCTATTCCGAGAAGATCCTTTTCACAGGCTGCAAGATCCTCGTCAGACGGAATCAGACTCAGATTGTCAAATTCTGTTTCAACCTTAACCTGATTAAAGGTACATTCACAAAGAAGCAGGTCATATACCGAATAATCAATTTCATTACGGTCAACTCCCAACCCGCTTGTTGTATTGCCCTGCGGATCCATATCTATAACTAATGTCTTTTTACCTGCCTCAGCAAGACATGCAGAAATATTAATGGCGGAGGTTGTCTTTCCTACTCCACCCTTCTGATTTGCTATTGCTATTATTTTACCCATTGTATCCTCCACATAAATATGGTTGTTGTGAAAACATATTTTCATACAGATAAAAGCATAAAGAAATATCAGAATGTATTTTCAAATGCTTTAATAAAATAATGTTTTATATGATTGTAAAATGAATTATAAATAATTACCTTAACGGCTCCTTATCCGGCTTGCCGCCTGCTCTCGGGTACTTTTTATCCGTACTGTTGATTTTTTTAATTACAGGCATAAGTCTTACCGTGTCATCAGTTCCCGTAAGATTTAATGAGTATATGTCAACCGTATCTCCGCCAAGTATCCTTATGGCTCCGGCACTTTCCCTGATTTCGGCTTCTGCATTTGACGATTTGTAAGGGACAAAGTATCCTCCTTTTTTAACATAAGGAAGACAGTACTCTGATAAAACCGGAGTCTTTGCGACCGCCCTTGAAACAGCAAGGTCAAATGCTTCCCTGTACTCGGTCTTTCTGGCTGCTTCCTCTGCCCTTGCATGTATAGGTACAACATTATCAAGTCCAAGCTTAACTATTACTTCATCCAAAAAACCGATTCTCTTTCGGAGCGAATCCATAAGCACAAAATCAAGCTCCGGGTACATGATTGCAAGCGGTATGCCCGGAAAGCCTGCGCCTGTTCCCATGTCAATAACTCTGCCTTTGCCTGACATAACGGATGCGATTCCCTCATTTATATCCTGCACTTTGCGGATAAGAACACTGTCGGCGAAATGCTTCACGACCACATCCTTATATTCTGTTATGGCTGTAAGATTCATAACCTTGTTCTTCTCTACCAGAAGTTGATAAAACAGATTAAACTGATTAAGCTGTCTGTCAGTCGGTGAAAAGCCTATTTCCTTTAACAGTGTTTCCAGCATAAAACCCTTTCCAATGTTTCACGTGAAACATTTGTATAATCAGTAGTGATGATAATGAATATTATATATCCATCTTCTATATATAGCAAGTTTCATTTTCTTAATATTTTTTAAATTCCAAGTAAATGTTTCACGTGAAACATTGTTAAGAACAATCATTTATACCATATATAGTATCCAATATCATATAATATACCATTACTTCCGAAATAATAATGATAACCAAAATTAATAATATTTAAGAGTTCAGAAAAAATAAAGACTGCACAGTTTTTCAGGTCATACAATATATAGTATCGGATATGCGGCATGCATTTTGTAAAATCATTTAAAATCAGTAATATAAACAATCGGCAGGCAGCATTTATCCTTTAAGATTATAATTAAATTTATCTGTTTTTATTTGCCTCAAGATATACAAGAAGTACAGATATATCAGCAGGTGATACGCCCGAGATACGTGAAGCCTGTCCGACGCTTTCGGGTCTGATTTTCCCGAGCTTCTGTCTTGCCTCAAGTCTGAGGGAATCAATTAAATCATAATTTATATCTGCAGGTATTTTTCTGTTTTCAAGTTTTTTAAAATGTTCAACCTGCTGGCGCTGGCGTTCTATATAACCCTCATATTTAATTTCAATTTCAACCTGTTCGGAAACCTCTTTCGGAATATCCTGTCTGTTTTCATCAAGTTCGGCAATCATATCATAATTAAGCTCCGGTCTTCTGATAAGCTCCGCAAGGCTTGTCCCCGTACGGATAGGTGTGGTTCCTATTTTTTCAAGAATATCATTTACCCTTCTGCTTGCACCGACACTTGTTTCATTAAGTCTTATTATTTCCTTTTCGATTAATTCCTTCTTATTAAGAAATGCATCATATCTGTCATCATCAACAAGACCTACGCGGTGACCGTATTCGGTAAGTCGTAAATCCGCATTATCCTGTCTTAACAAAAGCCTGTATTCGGCTCTGCTTGTCATCATTCTGTAAGGCTCATGAGTTTCTTTTGTGACAAGGTCGTCAATAAGTACTCCGATATATCCGTCACTTCTGTCAAGAATAAGAGGTTCCTTGCCAAGTAAAAACATTGCAGCATTAATTCCTGCCATTATTCCCTGGGCTGCAGCCTCCTCATAGCCCGATGAGCCGTTTGCCTGTCCTGCAGAGAAAAATCCTCTTATGGTTTTACATTCAAGGGATTCCTTAAGCTGACAGGGATTAATGCAGTCATATTCTATTGCATATGCATTTCTGATTATTTGGGCATTTTCCAGTCCTTTTATGGAGCGATACATCTTTATCTGTACTTCCTCGGGAAGTGATGATGACAATCCCGAGAGATACATTTCGTTTGTATAATCGCCCTCAGGCTCAACGAAGAACTGATGGCGCTCCTTATCGGCAAATTTTATTACCTTATCTTCTATGGAAGGACAATATCTTGGGCCGGTACCTTTGATATTTCCACTAAATAACGGACTTCTGTCAATATTTTCCCTTATGATTTCATGAGTTTTTTCATTGGTATAGCCAAGAAAGCACAGGCATTGTTCTCTTCTTATGTCTTCTTCTTTATTAGTAAAACTGAAAGGAGTAACTACTTCATCGCCGTATTGAGGCTCAAGCTTTGAAAAATCAATTGTTCTCTTATCGATTCTTGCCGGAGTTCCTGTTTTAAAACGGTACATTTCAATACCCATCTTAATAAGTGAATCTGTAAGATGTGTTGCTCTTGGCAATCCGTTTGGTCCTGTATATTCACTTACCTCGCCAAATATACATCTGGCATTAAGATATACTCCGGAGCAGAGAACTACTGCCCTTGATTTATATATTGCTCCTGATGCGGTGATAACGCCTGTAACAAATCTTCCTTTCTCATCATCCTCATAACAGATTTCGCACACCTCAGCCTGCTTAAGTGTAAGATTATCGGTGTTTTCCATAACCTTTCTCATGGAATTGCTGTACTTCTGCTTATCTGCCTGGGCTCTCAGACTGTGAACTGCCGGACCCTTGGAGGTATTAAGCATCTTTGACTGTATATATGTCTTATCAATGTTTTTACCCATCTCACCGCCAAGTGCATCAATTTCCTTTACAAGGTGGCCTTTGCTTGTGCCTCCTATATTTGGATTGCACGGCATCATTGCAATTGAGTCGGTACTTACCATAAAACAGATTGTTTTAAGTGACAGTCTGGCAAGAGCAAGAGCTGCCTCACATCCCGCGTGACCTGCACCGATTACACATGCATCATATTCACCGGCTAAAAATAGCTTTTTATCCTCCATATGTACCTCCAGCATCATTATTTACCCATACAGAAATCCTTAAATATTTTATTAATAAGATCCTCTTCTGTTTCCTCACCTATAATATATCCAAGACTGGTATATGCATTTAACAAATCAATTGTAAAGAAATCCTCGGACATACCGGCACTGACAGATTCCAAAACCATTTCAAGAGAAGCTTTTGCATTTTTCATACACTCTGCATGACGCATAGATGTAATACAAACCTCATCATTTATCATAATATCGCCATTGTAAAATTCTTCCCTGATTATTTTTTCAAGCCTGTCAAGCCCGCTTCCTGTCCTGGCAGACATATTTATTACAGGAAAATCCGTGTCTAATACGGATATGTCGATAATATTATCAATATCCTCTTTATTTATAATAATAATAACCTTCTTATCTTTAATAGCCTGATAAACGGTTATATCATTTTCGTCAATTTTCTTTGAACCGTCAAGTATAAATAAAATAAGGTCTGCATTACTAATTGCTTCCATAGATTTTTCGACGCCTATTTTTTCAATTACGTCTTCTGTTTCACGTATACCGGCCGTATCGGTAATGTTAAGAGTAATTCCTCCGAAACTTACGGTTTCAATAAGAGTATCCCTTGTAGTACCTTCAATATCGGTTACAATAGCCCTTTCAACACCCACGATACTGTTTAGAAGCGTTGATTTGCCCGCATTTGGCTTTCCGACTATACAGGTATTAATTCCTTCAACCATTATTCTTCCGTTGGCAGATGAGGCAATAAGCCTCTCCAGCCTGCTGATTTCATTTTCCGTATGTTCCTTTAAAACATCGGTAAATCCATCAATGCTTATATGCTCAGGATCGTCAAGTGCTGCTTCGATAAAAGCAGTATCCGTAATAATCTGTTCTCTTATTTCACAAATAGCTTTATATGTTATTCCACCCAGCTGTCTGACTGAATTTCTGACTGCATACTCGTTCTTTGCATTAATTAAATTAATAACAGCCTCAGCCTTTGTCAAATCAATTCGTCCGTTGAGAAAAGCTCTTTTCGTAAATTCACCCGGCTCTGCTGTTCTTGCACCGTTTTTAAGTACTGTTTCAAGAACCCTCTTTG
Organism: Clostridiales bacterium; assembly: GCA_029010495.1. Taxonomy (GTDB): domain Bacteria; phylum Bacillota; class Clostridia; order Lachnospirales; family Lachnospiraceae; genus UBA3775. The sequence continues at coordinate 106,173 of JAQXKO010000011.1, forward strand.
TTACAAAAACTCCTCCGTGACACTGAATTTCAATCACATTTTCCCTTGTGTATGAATTAGGAGCTTTAAATACGAGAACCAGACACTCATCTATTAATTCTTCTCCGTCAGTAATATAACCATACACTACAGAATTAGCCCTGACTTCATTTGTTTTAATATATCCGTTCTTTCCCGCAGGACCGGTCTTAAATATTTTTTCAATTACCTCAAATGCATTATTACCACTAATACGGATTATCGAAATACCCGCATTCGTAAGTCCGGTAGCTATTGCTGCAATTGTATCGGTTATCATTTTATTCTCCTTATTTTCCATTCAAACAATTCTGTAAAATATAAATACATAATTTCTGATATGTATAAACAGTAAAATAAAGACGGGATACATTACTGCATCCCGTCTTGGTAATACTACTTTGACTCTTCGCCGGCTGCCGCCTTAGCAGCTGCTTTAGATTCAAGATATGCAGCATAATCTGCCTTGTAATCTGTACTGTAATCATCGCTCTTTTCATTATGTTTCGGATAATTGCGACGCTTATTGTATGAGTAATTATTATATTTACTGTTTCTGTTGTTATATCTGCTGTTTCTGTTGCCGTATTTATTATCTCTTGGGGCATCCTTTTTAAGACTGACAACAACCCTACGATATGGTTCTTCACCCTCACTGTGAGTTTCAACATATTTATCATTCTGTAATGAAGAATGAATAAGTCTTCTCTCATATGGGTTCATAGGCTCTAAAACTACAGGCTTTCTTGTTCTTCTGACCTTTGCGGAAATATTCTTTGCAAGATTTTCAAGAGTTTCTTTACGTCTTGCCCTGTAATTTTCAGTATCGATTTTAACCTTAAAATATACATCCTGGAATGTTCTGTTTACAACAAGGCTGGTAAGATACTGTAATGAATCAAGAGTCTGCCCTCTTTTACCGATTAATACACCCATATCAGGACCTTCAATCTCTACATATACTGTTTCTTCCGCCATATCGGTATTTGCGTCTACTATAGCCTCAATACCCATTTTTGTAAGAACGTTTGATACAAAATCTTTTGCTGTTCTGCTTACCTGTTCAGGACAAGCTTCAGGCTTCTTTGTTATAACTGTTTCACAAGCCTCAACAATTTCGTTGGCAATATTTACATTTTCCAAAGAAGTTTCTGCGATGATTTCTTCCTTTGCAGCCTCTGCTGTTTCATTAATAGTAATATTTCCGGAAGTATTCTTTTCTTCAGGAAAAGAAACCAGTATTTTAACTGATTTAAAAAGGCCCAAGAAACCATTTTCACTTATTTTCTGGTACTTTAAGTCCTCTGCTTTTATGCCTGAATCTTTGCTTGCAAGTGCAAGTGCTTCTTCAACAGTTTTTGCACTATACTCTTTCTGCATTTAGTTTTCCTCCTTGTTATCTTCGCTGTTATCGTCATCCTTATAAATATTAGCGATTGCCGCAATACTTGAAGACTTAAGGTGACGCTTTTCTTCAGAAATCTTTACTTCTTTTTTAGGAGCATTATTTTTCTTTGAAGAATTCTTATCTGACGTTTCAATTGTTTTTGTAGACTGCTTTGCAACCCTTGCCATGCTTCCGGTATTATTTACGTGAACACCGGCCTTTTCAAGAACCACTTTATTTTTTTCAGCAGATTCATCAACAAATACCTGAACATCAATGTTCTTTAACTTTGCGTTGATAATTATCTGAATGATAATTGAAATCAAACTGGATGTAATCCAGTAAATACCCACACCGATAGGAAGAGTAAGTGTTATAATACCGGAGAAAATAGGCATTATGACATTCATGGTCTTCATTGTATCCATTGGGTCAGGTACGTCAGATTTTTTCTTTTTCTTCCTGCTGTCATCAGTCTTGTTAAGAACCATTGTCAGCTGTGTCTGAAGATATTGTAAAAGAGCTGCCAGAATAGGAATTAATACAGTAATTGATTTAAGCGCAGGCTTATCAAAAATATTAAGTCCTATAAAAGAATTAATGTTAATAATATCATTTCTGGCACTTACCGGATTAACTTTATTGCCGTTATTATCAACATAAGTTGAATTAAGAGCCTTGCTGATGTACGGAGCATAGACATTCCATGCCTCAGCCTTAGTTTTACTGTTCAGATTTTTTAATTTCGTTCCGTTAAAGAAATCTTCCCATGTTTTAGGAGCAAAGCCTGCCATAATTGCGATAAGATTATCATTTGAATATGAAGTCTTACCTGCAGAATATTTTGGAGCTTTTCTTACATATACGCCCTTAATTGTATAAAAATTATAAATTGCATCAGAAATATTGTAAGTCGTTGATTTTTCTTCCTTTGTATCAATGACATTACCGTCCTTATCCACTGTTATGCTTTCAGGAATGTCAAATTCTTTATAATTTGATTCTAATAAAATATAAGATATTTTTTCATAATGACTCTGAACATCCTCAACATAGCTTGGAATAGAATATATTACCGGATAAAGTGAGAAAAGAATGATCATGATAATAATCATAGGAAGGCATCCGCTTGCAGGCGATGCTCCGTATTTTTTATAGATTGCCTGCTGTTCAGCCTGCATCTTCATCATGGAATCATTATCTCTCCTGCCCTTATACTTTTCAGACAGCGCCTGAATTTCAGGGTTCATTTGAGCCGATACCTTAGTAAACTTCTGCTGCTTATAGGTAAGCGGTATCATTAAAACCTTGATAACAACGGTAAATACAATAATACATACTGCTACTTTTGTAATTCCGAAAACAAGCAGAAATTTGTAAATATAATTGAGAATAAGACCCATTATATTAATAAATGGATCAAGAATACTAAGTAAAGGCAATTGTAATAATAAATTCACTAATTTCCTCCTTAAAGGCTAATTCGCCTGTTTTATGGAACCGGATCATAACCTCCCTTACAAAAAGGATTACATCTTAAAATTCTTTTAATTGCAAGAAAAGAACCCTTTACGGCTCCATATTTTTCCAATGCTTCAATTGCATACATTGAACAGGTCGGATAAAATCTGCAGCACGGTCTTCTTTTTAAAGGAGAAATATATTTTCTGTATCCTTTAATCAAACCAATCAATATACGCTTCACTATTCCTCACCCTCGCTATTCTTTAATATTTTCATTTTATTTCCCAGATGAAAAATTGAGCTGTTTATATCTGCATAAGTCTTATCCTTTGCTGCCAGACGTGCAATTACGACAATATCTAACCCGATGTTAAATAAGCCGTCATTTAAGCGAAAGCTTTCTCTTATAAGTCTTTTTATTCTGTGCCTGACCACTGAATTACCGACCTTTTTGCTTACGCTTATCCCTATTCTGTTGTAATTAAGATTATTGTAGCTTACATACATAATCAATAATCTGTTACCGTATGAAATTTTCTTATCATATACGGCTTTAATTTCATTGTTTTTTAAGGAAACCATAAAAACCTCCGATCTACCGTATCGGTATCATCCATCTGTCAATAACATTTCGACAGAATCTGTCAAAGATATACATTTTTCCCATAAATGGAAAAAGGTCACATATAATGCGACCTAAGCAGAAATCTTATGTCTTCCTTTTGCTCTTCTGGCAGAAAGAACTTTTCTTCCATTAGCAGTTAACATTCTCTTTCTGAAACCATGAACTCTTGCATGGCTCTTCTTTTTTGGCTGAAATGTCATCTTCATAGTAAAACACACCTCCTTAGGACATACTTTCCATTGAATAGCATTTTATATTATAATAAAAGCAGTTGATTTAGTCAAGAAAAATATTTTTTAATTTTATTCATATAATAATACATATATGCCAAAATATTTACAAAAAAATACAATATATTCTAATTGAACACATATTAATACTTCATATTGTATTTTATATAAAATTATATACTTTATAAAACTAATTATATATTTTATGTAATTTACTTATCATTTAGCTGAATCAGCCTTAAAAGCAACGAAATTAACAGTGATTTATTATGATTATATTAACCGACAGCTTCATTTGTTATTATAAATATTTTACCTGTCGCCATTTTAAAATATGCTTTTAACTTATTTATAAACATACTTATCCACCAAATAACATGATATATTTATCATTAAATAAAATGAGTTTCTTCCTTATTATAATAGTCCTGATTTTTCCACATACTTATCCACTTTATTCACAATTAATTATTAATATTTAATGTGAAAAAGTAATTATAATTATTTTTATCATAAATTATAAAAATTTCTTTCGAAAACATCATGTTTTTATTGAATTTTGTTTGATTAAATTTTGTATTTGTTGTATAATATATATGCTGGGTAAAAATGTAATCTGAGGCTTATATTTACCTTTTAAAGACATTTTTTTCCATATTAACATTATTTTTCTATATTTAAGTAATTTAAATCAATTTACATATTATTTATTTTATTTTTGGAGGAGTATATGAAACAGTTTTTACAGAATCATTGGGAAGAAATTCTTAACCATGTAAAAGTTGAATATGATATAACTGACCCTTCCTTTAAAACCTGGCTTAAGGATTTGAAATTCTATGATGTTGATGAAAATATTGTTACAATAATTGTTCCTGAAAGTATTCTCGGAATCAATGGTCTTAATTTTATAAAAAACAAATACGGATTATATATTAAGGTTTCCATTGAGGAATATACAAATGAACAATATGAAATAAAATTTGTTTATCAGTCACAGGTTGAAGAGCTTCAGAAAAAAGAAAAAGAAATTGAAGAAAACAAACAGATAGTTCACAAATCAGGAGATTATTTTGACAACTTTACTTTTGATAACTTTGTAGTAGGTGACAATAACAGAATTGCTCACGATGCTGCGCTTGCCGTAGCAGAGGAACCCGGAAAATACTACAATCCTCTTTATATTTACGGAGGAGTTGGTCTCGGAAAAACCCACCTTATGCATGCTATCAGAAATTATATTAAAGAACATAATCCGGAGCTGAAGGTTATGTTTGTAACAGCCGAAACATTTACAAACGACCTTATTGAATCCATAAGAATGGGCAATAATTCTCCTAACTCATTCAGGGAAAAATATCGTAACAACGATGTCCTTCTTATCGATGATATTCAGTTTATTGCCAATAAAGTCAGAACCCAGGAAGAATTTTTCCATACATTTAATGAAATGAGAAACAGCGGACGCCAGATAGTTATTTCTTCAGACCGTCCTCCAAAGGAGATGACAACTCTTGATGAGAGAATACGTTCTCGATTTGAATGGGATCTGATGGTTGACATTCAGCCGCCTGCTTATGAAACAAGAATGGCTATTCTTAAGAAAAAAGCTAATGAAAATAATTATAAGGTAGAACAGGATATTCTCGAATATATTGCCACAAATGTTAAATCAAGTGTACGTACTCTTGAAGGTGCTCTTAAAAGAGTAGTTATTGATTCGAAGCTGAAGCATACTCCTATTACCCTTGATTCTGCAAAGGAAGCATTATCCGTTTATATTTCTCCGGAAGCCAAAAAGGAAATAAACGCAGAGCTTGTAATTGATGTAGTATCAGAATATTATAATATTTCTCCTTCTGCCATTTTTTCTAAAAACAAGAGTAAAAATATAGCTTATCCGCGCCAGATTGCTATGTATATATGTAAACAGGTTACTTCCCTGTCACTGTCTGATATAGGTAAGGCAATGGGAGGAAGAGACCACACCACTATTTTACACGGCTGTAATAAAATTGAAGAGGACAGGCAGAAGGATCCGGAGCTTGATGTTATCATCAATAATCTTATAAAAAAGATAAATCCAAATTAATTTATCCACTTATCCACGTTTATAAACAATTAATTTATGTTGATTTATGTTTATAAATTTTATAATAATTACTTATTTTAATTTAAATTATTAATGGGATTTATAAATCAACCGATACATATCTTAATAAATTTGGATAACTTTTGTTTCAATCAACAATTAAAATTGTGCTATAAACCGTGCATTTATCATGCTTTCGGTCAGTTATCAACTTATCAACAGTACTTAATAATAATACTTATTTTATTAATTAATATAATTTAAGCAAACATGCTTTGGGAGGTTTATATGAAAATTATTTGCAATCAACATGATTTATTATCATCCATAAATATTGCTCAGAAGGCTGTTCCTTCAAAAAGTACAATGCCTGTACTTGAATGTCTTTTAATTGAAGCTTATGACGGCTCAATTAAGATTTCATCATCAAATATGGAATTATCAATCGAAACATACCTTACAGGAAGAATTGATATTGAGGGACAGGTTGCCCTTAATGCAAAGATTTTTTCAGAAATAGTCAGGAAGCTTCCTGATGACAGGGTAACAATCGAAGTTGATCAGCAATTTGTGACATATATTTATTGCGGACCTGCTAAATTCAAGATTTCAGGTCTATTAGGTGATGACTTTCCGAAAATTCCAAATTATAACAAAAATGACTATATAAATATAAGCCAGCTTTCATTAAAGGATATTATCAGACAGACTATTTTTTCAATAGGTGACGAAAGCAGAAACAGGGTCATGACAGGTGAACATTTTGAAATAAGTGATAATGTTCTTACGATGACATCTCTTGACGGTCACAGAATTTCCATCAGAAAGACAATTCTTAAGGAAAACTATGCAGAAAAAGATATTGTAATTCCCGGTAAGACACTCAGCGACATTTCAAAGCTTTTAAGTGATGACATCGAAAGTGAAGTCACAATTTATTTTTCTGAAAACAATATTATATTTGAATTTGAAAATACAATTGTTCTTTCCCGTCTTGTTGAGGGTAAATATCTTAATGTTAAGCAGATGATTAACAATGATTATGACACATGTATAAGAATTAATAAAAGGATGCTTTATGAATGCTTTGACAGAGCAAGTCTTCTTGTAAGGGAAAGTGAGAAAAAACCGATTATTATCGGAATTTATGACGGAAAAATCAATCTTAATATGAATACAAGCATCGGTTCCCTTGATGAAGAAATTGAGGTTGAAAAAGAGGGTAAGGATCTATTAATAGGATTCAATCCTAAATTTCTTATGGATGTAATAAAAGTAATTGATGATGAAGAAATTACAATTTATCTTACAAATGCAAAGGCACCATGCTTTATAAGAGATGAGCAGGGTACATATAACTATATTGTATTACCTGTAAACTTTAATTCGGTACAATAGGAAGAAATCTATGGAAACAATAACAATCAGAGATGAATTTATCAAACTGGGTCAGGCACTTAAGCTTGCAGGTATTGCCGAGTCGGGTGTCGAAGCTAAGGAAATGATTTTAAACGGTGAAGCAAAGGTTAACGGTGAGGTTGACTTAAGAAGAGGCAGAAAGCTTTATCCGGGCGATGAAGTTGAATGCGGAAATTCAAAATTTAAGGTTACAAAATAATTTTATGCTTGTAAATTCATTAAAGCTAAAAAATTTCAGAAATTATGATGAGCTCTCAGTTAATTTCAGCAAAGGTATTAATATTTTTTACGGAGATAATGCTCAGGGAAAAACAAATCTTATAGAGGCAATAATGGTGGCTGCCACCACAAAATCCTTAAGAGGCAGCAAGGATAGGGAAATGATAAGTCTTTCCTCGGATGAAAGCCATATAAGACTGGATATTGAAAAAAATGATTGTTTTCACAGAATAGACATGCATCTTAAAAAGAACAATCCAAAAGGAGTTGCAATAGACGGTCTTAAAATAAAAAAAAGTGCTGAGCTTTACGGTCTTTTACATGTTATTGCATTTTCTCCTGAAGATTTGTCAATGATAAAGAACGGGCCGGCTGAAAGAAGAAGATTTATGGATATAGAGCTCTGCCAGCTTGACAGAGTTTATCTTTCCTGCCTGACAGGATACAACAGGATATTAGTACAGAGAAATAATCTTTTAAAGCAAATCTCAGTTAATCCGTCTCTTAAGGATACGATGGATGTATGGGATAAGCAGCTTATATATTACGGATGTGAGCTTATAAAGTCACGTAAAAATTTTATTGATGAAATATCAGGTATATTAAAAGAAAAGCACGGTATTTTATCAGAGGGCGAAGAAATACTTGACATAAAATATAATCCCGATACAGAGGAGAGTGACTTTGAAAATAAATTAAAGTCAGCTCTTCAGAGGGATATAATTTATAAAACTACAACATGCGGTCCCCACAGAGATGATTTATCATTTTTTATAAATGATAAAAATGTAAGAAATTACGGCTCACAGGGACAGCAGAGAAGTGTTGCTTTATCACTTAAGCTTAGTGAAATAGAATTAGTTAAAAAAAGAATAAATGACAATCCCGTATTTCTGCTCGATGATGTTTTGTCAGAGCTTGACAGAAAAAGACAGACAAAGCTTTTATCGGAGATAGTAAATATTCAGACATTTATTACATGTACGGGACTTGAGGAATTTGTTGAAACAAGAAAAAACTATGACAGTATTTTCCACGTGGAAAAAGGTAAATTAATAAAGAATTCATTTATGGAGGTAAATGATGGATATAGAAACTAAGGTTACTCAGGAATATGGAGCAGACCAGATACAGATTCTTGAAGGTCTTGAAGCGGTAAGAGTCAGACCGGGTATGTATATAGGTTCTACTTCTGAAAGAGGACTTCATCATCTGGTATATGAAATTGTAGATAATTCTGTTGATGAGGCACTTGCGGGATATTGTAATACGATTGATGTTACAATTAATAAGGATAATTCTATAACCGTAAAGGATAACGGACGCGGAATTCCTGTTGAAGAAAATAAAGAAAAGAAAATTTCTACTGTTGAGGTAGTATTTACCATTCTTCATGCCGGCGGAAAATTCGGCGGCGGAGGATATAAGGTTTCGGGCGGACTTCATGGTGTAGGTGCATCAGTTGTTAATGCTCTCTCTTCATATCTTGAGGTTACGGTTCATCATAACGGTAAGAAATATTATCAGAAATATGAAAAAGGTAATCCTGTTTGCAAACTTCATGAAATAGGAGATACCGATAAAACAGGAACCGAAGTGCATTTTGCTCCTGATTCCACAATTTTTGAAACTACGATATACGATTATTCTACTCTTAAACACAGACTGCGTGAAATGGCATTTCTTACAAGGGGACTTAAAATCTGTCTTCATGATTTAAGGGAAAATCTGGAAAGAGATGATGAATTTCATTACGAGGGCGGAATTAAAGAATATGTAAAATATCTTAACAGATCAAATACTCCTCTTTATGAAGATATTATTTATTGTGAAGGAGTATCCGGTAATATAAGTGTGGAAGTGGCATTGCAGCATAACGACGGTTATAATGAAAATGTCTACAGCTTTGTTAATAATATCACGACTCCTGAAGGTGGTACCCACCTTGCGGGCTTTAGAAGTGCGCTCACAAAAACGTTTAACGATTATGCCAGAACAAATAAGCTTTTAAAGGAGAGTGAAGCAAATTTATCAGGAGAGGATATAAGAGAGGGTCTTACAGCCATTATAAGTATTAAAATTCCTGAGCCACAGTTTGAGGGACAGACAAAGCAGAAACTCGGAAACTCAGAAGCAAGAGGTGCAGTTGACAGTATACTTAGTGAAAGACTTACATATTTCCTCGAACAGAATCCTTCAGTGGCAAGACAGATTGTAGAAAAATCCGTAAATGCCCAGAGAGCAAGAGAGGCGGCAAGAAAAGCAAGGGATCTTGCAAGAAGAAAAACTCCTCTTGAATCAATGGCACTTCCGGGTAAGCTTGCAGATTGTTCGGAAAAGGATCCGTCAAAATGTGAAATATATATTGTAGAGGGAGATTCCGCCGGCGGTTCAGCCAAAACGGCAAGAGAAAGGACTACACAGGCAATTCTTCCGCTCAGAGGTAAAATTTTAAATGTTGAAAAAGCGAGAGAAGACCATATTCTTGCAAATGCAGAAATAAGAGCAATGATTACTGCCTTTGGTACAGGTATAAAAGAAGATTTTGATATATCAAAGCTGAGATATCACAAAATCATTATTATGACTGATGCCGATGTTGACGGTGCTCACATTGCTACGCTTTTACTTACATTTTTCTACAGATTTATGCCGGAGCTGATAAAGCAGGGATATGTATATCTTGCAATGCCTCCTCTTTATAAAATTGAGAGAAACAAAAAGATATATTACGCTTATAATGATGATGAATTAAATAAAATCATGGCTGAAATAGGACGTGATTCGAATAATAAGGTACAGCGTTATAAGGGTCTTGGTGAGATGGACCCTGAGCAGCTTTGGGAAACAACCATGGATCCGACAAAGCGTATTCTGAAGAGGGTAAATATCGATAACGAATATCTTAGCGAATTAGACGTAACATTCAGTACTTTAATGGGTGATGAGGTTGCACCAAGAAGGGAATTTATTGAGGCAAATGCCAGATTTGTCGAAAACCTTGATGTCTAAAGTAATAGGAGTATAAGAATGAACGAAGAACTTGATTTTGATAAAATTAATGACGTTGATCTCAAAAAGACAATGGAAAAATCATATATTGAATATGCCATGTCTGTAATTGCAGCAAGAGCACTTCCTGATGCAAGAGACGGATTAAAGCCTGTTCAGCGTCGAATATTATATGCCATGACAGAACTTCACAACGGTCCTGACAAGCCACATCGAAAATGTGCCAGAATCGTTGGTGATACAATGGGTAAATATCATCCTCATGGTGACAGCTCCATTTACGGTGCATTGGTAAATCTGGCTCAGGACTGGTCAACAAGATATCCGCTTGTAGACGGACACGGCAATTTCGGTTCCATCGACGGTGACGGCGCAGCTGCCATGCGATATACCGAAGCAAGATTATCGAAGATTTCCATGGAAATGCTTGCTGATATCGAAAAGGATACGGTAGATTTTGTACCGAACTTTGATGAAACGGAAAAAGAGCCTACTGTTCTGCCTGCAAGAATTCCTAATCTTCTTGTGAACGGTACATCGGGTATTGCCGTAGGTATGGCTACTAATATTCCGCCTCATAACCTTCGTGAAGTTATTTCCGGCGTTGTTAAGATAATTGACAATAAGATAGATGATAAGGAAACTGACATTGAAGAAATAATGCAGCTTATCAAAGGACCTGATTTTCCTACCGGTGCAAATATTCTCGGAACAAGAGGCATTGAGGAAGCTTACAGAACGGGAAGAGGAAAAATCCGTGTACGCGCAGTAACAAATATTGAGCCTATGGCAAACGGAAAAAACAGAATTATTGTTACTGAAATACCGTATGCCGTAAATAAGGAAAATCTTGTAAAGAAAATTGCCGAGCTTGTAAGGGATAAAAAAATAGATGGTATTACGGATCTTCGCGACGAATCAAACAGAGAAGGTATGCGTATCGTCATTGAACTCAGAAGAGACGTAAATGCAACCGTTATATTAAATCATCTCTATAAGCATACTCAGCTTCAGGACAGCTTCGGCGTAATTATGCTTGCTCTTGTAAATAATGAACCTAAGGTATTAAATCTTCTTGAAATGCTCAAGGTTTACCTTACTCATCAGGAGGATGTGGTAAAGAGACGTACACAGTACGATCTTAATAAGGCTGAAGAAAGAGCTCATATTGTTGAAGCACTTCTTAAGGCAATTGACGTAATCGATGATATTATCAGAATCATCAGATCCTCTGCCAATACACAGGCTGCCAAGGAAGCCCTTATTGAAAAATACGGTTTTGATGATATTCAGGCATCTGCAATAGTTGAAATGAAGCTTAAGCAGTTAACCGGTCTGGAAAAAGAAAAGCTTGAAAATGAATATAATGATCTTTTAGGTAAGATTCAGTATTACCGTTCAATTCTCAGTGATGAAAAGATACTTCTTGGTGTAATCAAGGAAGAAATAATTGCTATTTCAGCAAAATATGGCGATGACAGAAGAACATCCGTTGTATTTGATTCCTCGGAGATGAGCATGGAAGATCTTATCTCAGACGATAAGGTTGTAATTACAATGACTGAAAAGGGTTATATCAAGAGAATGACTCCCGATAACTTCCACATCCAGAAGAGAGGCGGTAAGGGTATAAAGGGAATGTCAACTATTGATGATGACAGAATAGTAAACATTTTTACAACCACAAACCATAAGCTGTTACTTTTCTTTACAAATATGGGAAGGGTATATAAGCTTAAAACATATGAAATTCCGGAAGCTTCAAGAACAGCCAGAGGAACGGCCGTAATCAATCTTCTTATGCTAATGCCTGAAGAAAAAATATCAGTAATTCTTCCGATAGACTCTCTCGAAGAGGAAGGTAATTTCATTATGGCAACGAAGAAGGGCATTCTTAAGAAAACTGCCATAACAGAATATGCGAATATCAGAAAGATTGGTATCCAGGCGATTACTCTCAAGGAAGATGATGAGCTTGTAGAGGTAGTGAAGTCAAGCGGTAAAGATACTATTATTGTTGCGACAAAGAAGGGTATGTCAATTACCTGCAGCGAAGAGGATGTAAGACCGACAGGCCGAAGCGCTATGGGTGTAAAGGGAATAACACTTGCAGACGACGATGCAGTAATCGGAGTACAGGATATCAATGCCAAGGACTATCTTATTTTCATAACTGAAAATGGTATGGGTAAAAGAACCGAAACAAGTATGTTTACACATCAGCACAGAGGCGGCAAGGGTATCCTTTGCTATAAGGTTACTGACAAGACAGGCAGGTTAGCAGGCATGAAATCAGTAAACGAGGATGAAGACCTTATCATGATTACAACAGAGGGAATCATTATAAGAACATCCGTAAGCGACATTAGTGTAATAGGTCGAAATACATCAGGTGTGAAATGTATGAATCTGGCAGAAGGCGCATATGTTGCAAGTATTGAGATTACTGAAAAGGAACCGGAATACGAAGAGTATTACGAGGAAAACGAAAATGATGTAATCGACACTGAAACAGTAAATGAAAATGAATCTGAATCATAATATAGTCAAAAAACAGTTGACAAAGTAAATTAGCTTTGTTATACTTTACATTGCGTCACGGAAGTGACATAAGAAAACTGCATATATTGACAGGGTTCAGTTGGAGAAATACTCAAGAGGCTGAAGAGGCGCCCCTGCTAAGGGTGTAGGTCGTTAACGCGGCGCGAGGGTTCAAATCCCTCTTTCTCCGGTAAATAAATACGGTAATTCCGATATGGGATTACCGTATTTTTGTTTAATGAATGTATCAAATAAGTATAATATCAAATTAATCTGAAATAATAATTATGGAAGTTGATAGAATGTAAATAAAGAATACTTTGTAGTCCGATAATTAATATTTTTTCAGGAAAAGGTAAGAAAGAGATAATTAATATGTGAATATAATAAACGTAAAAACTAAATCTTGTGGATAAATAACACGTTAAAATGCCATATTTAGTAGTTAAAAAAAATACGAAAAAAAAGTAAAAAAAAGTGTTGACATTGGCAATCCATAGTGATATAATACCCATTGCTGACGCGGTAAGGCGGCGGTGATACACAAGAAAAAGTGGTAAAAACACAAAAGAAACTTGATAACTAAATAGTGAAACAACCTTGAAATTTCCAAGACAATCATTCGGAAGAATGACATGGAGACATGTAAAAACAACAGAAAATTCAGGATATTAACAAACAGGCTTTTTAAAAAGAGCCA